>CACHWO010000051.1 GCA_902583685.1 uncultured Pelagibacteraceae bacterium | reverse complement strand
TTTAGGAAATATTCCTGAAGATCAAATAAAAAAAATTATTAATTTTATGTGGAAAAATTATGGATGTACATTTGTAGAATATTTATATTTAAAAAAATATCGATACAATAAATTTTCTAATCCTCAAATAAAAATAACTGGATTAAATATTTTGCAAGATATTGTAAGGTCAAACAAGAAAGCTATTTTTATATCTGGCCACTTTGGTAATTTTGAGCTAATGGCAATGGAACTTGAAAAGCAAAATATTAAATTAGGTGCTATATATAGACCTCTTAATAATTTTTTTTTAAATCCTTTTATGGTCTATCTCAGAAAAAAATATATTTGTGCAAAACAAATAAAAAAGGGGAAATATGGTGCAAGGGAAGTCATAAATTTAATGCAAAAAAACTACAGCATAGCTTTAATGGTTGATCAAAGATTAGGAGAGTCGGAAAGATATTCTTTTTTCAAGAAACCTGCACATACAACAACATTGCCTGCACAGTTGGCTCTAAAATTTAAATGTAATATTATTCCAATTTATCTCAAGAGAAATGATAACGACACTTTTGATATGAAAGTCTACGAACCACTAGATATCAAAAAACCTGACAAAATTATTAAAAACAAGGATGAAATTACAAATGAAATTAATCAATTTTTCGAAAAATTAATATTAAACGATCCAAAACAATGGATCTGGACACATAATAGATGGAAATAATTACTTATTATTTTTTACTTGTTCATATCTAATTTTTGCTTCAACGGAAGAATAATATGCCTCCTGTAATTCAACGTTCCAGTAGTTAAGTTTATTTAAAGGTATATTTTTTCCTGAAACAGCACATTTAACATGATCTCCTTCTTCAATAACTTCAAACCTGTTTGGAAAAAATTTTAGTTTAGCTTTAATTGTGTTCATGTTAATTTATTATTTCAAACTTATATTATATGAATTTAGCAGTTATAGGAAGTGGTGGTCGAGAACATGCTCTTTGTTATAAACTCAAACAATCAAAAGGTGTTAAGAAACTCTTCTGTATTCCAGGAAATGGTGGAACAAAAAAAATAGCTGAAAATATAAACATAGATATTTCAAACTTTGATACAATTTATAAAACCATTAAAGAAAAAAAAATAGACTATGTAATTGTTGGACCTGAAGAACCATTAGTTAATGGTATTGTAAACTTTTTAATTGAGAAACATATTAAAGTATTTGGTCCAGATAAATTTAGCTCAAAACTAGAAGGTTCAAAGGCTTTTTTAAAAAATCTATGTAAGGAAAATAAAATTCCTACTGCAAATTATGAAATATTTGAAAATTTAGAAAAAGTGGAAAATTTTATAAATAAAAATAAAATGCCTATTGTTGTCAAGGCAGATGGACTAGCAGCGGGTAAAGGCGTATCTATATGTAACACGAAAGAGGATGCTATTCTTAAGGCTAAGGAGATTATAAGTGGAAAATTCAAATCCTCTAAGAAAGTTATTATTGAAGAATTTTTAGAGGGAGAAGAATTAAGTTATTTTTCAATCGTAGATGAAAATACATATTGTTTTTTTGGCTCAGCTCAAGATCATAAAAGAGTTGGTGAGGGAGATACTGGTCCAAACACTGGTGGTATGGGGGCATACTCTTCACCCAAATTATTAAATAATGATCTTGAAGTAAAAATTAAAAGAAAAATTATTGATCCAACCTTGAATGCTTTAAAAAAAATGGGACATCCATTCAAAGGTTTTTTGTATACAGGTTTGATGATTAAAAATAATGAACCATTTTTAATTGAATATAATATAAGGCTAGGCGATCCTGAATGTCAGGTACTAATGATGAGATTAAAAACAGATTTTTTTGATATAATAAAAGCTGCAGTGAATAATAACCTTTCTAGTTTGAAAATTGAATGGAGTAAAGATGTTAGTATGACAATTGTTTTGTGCTCAAAAGGTTATCCTGGGAATTACAAAAGTAATTCTCAAATAAAAAATTTAAATAATATTACGGAGGATAATAAAACTAGAATCTTTCAT
>CACHWO010000050.1 GCA_902583685.1 uncultured Pelagibacteraceae bacterium | reverse complement strand
TATAAAATTTAACGTTGATTATAAAGGAATGGAAAATGTCTAAGGAATTAGATCAATTAAGAGAACTAGCTAAAGAGGCCATTGATTCTAGAAAAAAAATAAAATTAGAAACTGAAAAATTAAAAAAAATTAAAGATAAATTTTTAGAAGTATCAAAAAATAAGAACTTTTCATTCACAATTAAAGTAGATGATGGATCAATAAGGGCAATTAAGAATAAAAAAAATAAAGTGTTTAAAGTTAAAACTCGACAATTTGATAAACTTGATATTGAAGCAAAAAGAAGTCTTTATAAAAGTGGATTATTAGGTATTAAAGTTTTTCTAAAATCAAACGAATATGAAGAAGCGTTTAATAAAAATAAAGTCCCTAAAACTCTTTCAGAAATCGTTTATTCAATAGAAAAAAAACCTTTCACTTTAAGCGTTTATATAGACAAGGAAGATAAAAAGAAAATGATAGCAATAGAAGAAGATATTTATGATGATCTAGAAGAAATGGAAGAATTTGATGATGAAGAATGGGATGATCTTATGTTAAATATTTATCCACTTGATTACGAACATTTTACAGATAATGATCCAGCGGATCTTTCAGAAATTGAAAAACAAGATTTAGGTTATCAAGATGAAGAAGAAGATGAGGATGACAAATAAATTTTATGTTGGATAAAATTAAAAAAGGGGCTCAAATTTCAGTAGATACAGGCAAAAAAGTTGCTGAAGCTTCAATAGATGCTAGCATAAAAGCTAAGAATCAATCAATAAAATATGGAAAAAAATTTATACGAAAGAAAGCTTTAGATAGCATAAAAGAAAAGCTTGAATTTGCCCAAAAAAAAGAAACTGATTTTACGAAAGAAGAAATGAGAAATATGATAGCTCGTGAAGAAAAAAAGATTATTAAGAGTCTTGGAACAACGGGCGCCATAACAACTATTTTAGCTCTTTTTGGAATTACAAATATTTAATGTTTAAATTTTTAACAAAACAATTTTTATATGGACGTCTTTACCTTTGGTTAAAAGAAAGAATAGGCGGAATATTATTTCTGTTTATTGCCATATTTTTAGTTATTTATTTTCATAATGAATATTTAAATTATGTAGAATACAAAAATAAATTTGATGGTGGTTATATTGGATTATCTTTTATTATTAAAAATATACTAATCCTTTTAATAGCTTTTGGTTATTTCTATTTTTATTTGTTTTTGGACAAAGCCAAAAAATTAATTAATAAAAACGAAGAAAAAACTAAAGAAGAAAAAAACAGTGAAATGGTTGATAATTTGGATCAATTTTTAGAAGAAGATGAGATTGATAGAAAGAATTAAGTGCTTGAAGCAATAATAATTATTGAACTAGTGGGAATGGCCTACGCAGTGTATAATATGAATCAGTGAGCACGATTCATTATTTAAATAGCCATATACAAAAATTCAGAGAAGATAAAAAGAAACTCACAATTGATTTAGAACAAGTAGAAGACCTTGCGATAGCCCATGACAATATGGGCTCAGATAAAAAATTAGTTAAAATCTTTATGAAGTCTTTTAAAAACAAAGAAGACTACAAGTCTTTTTTAAGCAAATTGCCCAAGAATATTCATCGTCCTATTCTTCATTATTTGGTCACAGCATATTGGATAGCTTATGTTTGTTATTATTATAACGATAAATTTCCTGAGACCATGGGAGAATGCTTGGAACGTATAGATGAAAATTTGGTTCTCTTAGACAGCATTCGTTTTTGCAAAAAAACATATTATTATTTAAATCCTATTGAGACTATTAAATAAAAAGGTTCTGAGTGTGTACTACAGTGGAGCAGAGCTCGGTTGTATTTTTCTTAACGTTAAATAATTGTTGATTGGTGGTGGCCTTGGTAAGAATCGCACTTACGACACATACCTTTTCAGGGTACTGCTCTACTACTGAGCTACAAGGCCAATAGTGTTTTTTTAAATAATCAACTTTTTATAACAATTATTCTATATTTTCCACTCGTAAATATCGCTATAAATTTTATAAAACTTCGTATTCTTTCTCAAAGAAATTAGATAATGTGATCATT
>CACHWO010000049.1 GCA_902583685.1 uncultured Pelagibacteraceae bacterium | reverse complement strand
CTACCTCTTATTGTCCCTTTTTCAACAGATTCAAATATAAAGCTATTTTTTTTAACTAAAATGAATTTATAAAGATTTTCTACAAAATTATATTTTTTACAACTCAGAGAAAAAAAAACTACTTGATTTTGACCTCTTTTATGTAAATTTTTAAATTTTCCAAAACTTGTATTTAATTTCATCAAATCGAATTTATAAGTCTTTGAAGTACTTTTTCATTTATATTTATCTTATAAATAGCATTTATATATTTATCGTATGATTTGTAAACTTTTGAAATATACTCGCTATTAGATTTATCAATATATTTTTTATATATTTCACTTTTAGGATTAATAACTGGATCTGTTTCCTTGTCGATTTTTATTAAAAGATTTTTCTTAGCTTTAAAATAATCAGTCGCAATAAATATTTGTCCTGAACTGTGTTTATAGACTTGTTTTAATATAGTGTTACTAAATCTCGAATTATCCTTGATATTTTTTATACTTATTTTTTCAATGGGTACATTATTTTTATTTGACAAATCAATCATTTGTTTTTCTTTAAATTCTTTACTATTTATTTTATCAATTAAAGAAGCATTTTCTTTTATCATATCAACAATCGCTATCTGTTGTTTAATTGTATTTAATACTTCATTATTATTTGAATTCAAAAGGTGTTCTTTTTTTGCCATTCTTTATTAAATTATCTATTTCAATTAATTGGTTTAAAAGATCAGGCATCTTTTTAATGGAACCATGTTCGGTCCGTCTGAAGGTGCATTATCTGGATCCGGATGTGTTTCTATAAAGACTGCAGCAACCCCAACTGCAACAGCTGCTCGTGAAAGATATTTAACAAATTCTTTTTGACCACCACTTTTATCTCCCATTCCACCAGGTTGCTGTACCGAATGTGTTGCATCAAAAACAACAGGATAACCATTTTTTGCCATTATAGGCAATGATCTCATATCTGAAACTAAAGTGTTATAACCAAAGCTTGCTCCTCTCTCGGTAACTAAAATATTTTTGTTTCCAGATTCTTCTATTTTTTTTGTTACATTAACCATATCCCAAGGAGCTAAAAATTGTCCTTTTTTAACATTTATAACTTTTCCAGTTTTTGCAGCAGCAACGAGTAAATCAGTCTGTCTGCACAAAAATGCAGGTATTTGTAAAACATCAACATGATTAGATATAATTTTACATTGTTCTGAGGTATGAACGTCTGTCAATACTGGTAGCCCAGTCTCCTTTTTTATTTTATCAAAGACCGGCAAGGATTTTTCAAGACCAGCCCCTCTTTTACCTTTTAAACTTGTTCTGTTTGCTTTGTCAAAAGAGGTTTTATAAATTAATCCAATTCCTAGTTTTTCTGTGATTTTTTTTAATTCTACAGCAACTTCTAATGCATGTTTTTCATTTTCAAGTTGGCAAGGACCGGCAATTAAAGTAAGCGGATTTTTATTTGATATGTTTAATTTTCTGCATTTGACTAATTTACTTGTCATTAATTTTTACCTCCATTTTTTCCTGCGGCTTTTATAAACGAAGAAAATAAAGGGTGCGGTTCAAAAGGCCTTGATTTAAATTCAGGGTGAAATTGAACTCCTATAAACCAAGGATGATCTTTTAGCTCTACAATTTCAGGAAGGGATCCATCGGGGGATAAAGCAGAAAAAATAAGTCCTTTTTTCTCAAAATCGTTTTTATATTTTATATTAACTTCGTATCGATGTCTGTGTCGTTCTTTAATTTTTTTTTCAGAATATATTTTATATATAAATGAATTACTTTTTAACACTGCATCATATAAACCTAGCCTCATAGTTCCACCTAAATTTTTTTCACTGCCTTTTAATCTTTTTTTTCCTTTTTGCCATTCTTCCAATAATCCAACCACTGGGGTGCAATTATTTCCAAATTCACTTGTTGAAGCATTTTTAATATTTAATAAGTTTCTAGCTGCTTCAATTACTGCCATTTGCATTCCAAAACAAATTCCAAAAAAAGGTATATTATTCAATCTTGCGTATTTTATGGCAGCAATTTTACCTTCTGTGCCCCTTTTGCCAAACCCCCCTGGAATTAAAACACCTGAAACATCTTTTAAAATATTTTCAATATTTTGAGGTTTTAAATTCTCAGAGT
>CACHWO010000048.1 GCA_902583685.1 uncultured Pelagibacteraceae bacterium | reverse complement strand
GTATTTAGCTTTCAACCTTTTAATTTGTTTTTAATAAATTTTTTTTCACTACCTTGTCTTTTTTGGTTAATACTTTATGTCAGAAAAAAATCAAAGAGCACCTACAGAAAAAAACCATTTTTAAAAAATTTGTTTTTTTTAGGAACTTCATATGGATTTGGTTTCTTTTTTTTTAGTCTTTATTGGATAATTTATTCAATGACCTTCGATGATGCTTTTAAGATATTTATACCTTTTGGATTAATTTTAATTCCTCTTTTTCTATCTTTATTTTTTTCTATACCAATCATTTTGACTGGAAGGTTAATAGAAGCAAATATTTCTTCAATTATATTAATTAGTTTACTATTTGGTTTAGGAGATTTTTGCAGAAGTATAATTTTAACAGGATTTCCATGGAATTTGTGGATTTACAGTTTCTCTTCAATAATAGAAAATTTACAACTGCTTGACAAGTTAGGTTTCTTTTTTTTAAACCAAATATTAATAACATTATTATTTTTACCTGCAGCTTTATTTTTTAAAAATTTTAATAAGTTTTCAGTTTTAGGTTTTATAGTTTTTATTTTATTTTCAAATTATTTCTATGGTTCATATAAAATAAATAGTTCAAAAAAAAATGAAAACTATGAAAACAAATTAATTAATTTTAAAATTGTAACTGCAGGCCTAAATTTATCAGAATTTAGATACCCAATTGATGTTGCTTTAAAACTTATTAAGCTAAGTGAACCAAAACCTGAAGTAAAAACTATCTTTATTTGGCCTGAAGGCACTTTTATGAGTGAATATTTTACAAATATAAAAAAGGATAAAAAAATAGTATCTTTATTTAAAAAAAATTTCTCAAAAAATCATTTGATAATATTAGGGGCAAGCACAACTAAACAACTCGACAATGAAGTAAAATATTTTAATAGTTTACTAGTAGTTGATAATGAACTTAATATAATTTCCCAATACGATAAAAGAAAGCTAGTTCCATTTGGAGAATTTCTACCTTTTGAAAGTTTCTTAAGTAAATTTGGACTAAAAAAAATTACGCCTGGATACACTTCATTTTCTAAAGGAGAGGGAAAATCAATAATTGAATTTCAATTTAATAACATTATCTTAAAATTATTACCTCTTATATGTTATGAAATTATTTTCTCAAATTTAGTTGAGAATGATATTTCTGGCTCAAATTTAATTATTAATATATCCGAGGATGCTTGGTTTGGAAAAAGTATAGGTCCACACCAGCACTTTGCTAAGGCAGTTTTTAGATCAATTGAGTCAAGAAAATTTGTAATCAGATCTGCAAATAAAGGTAAAAGTGTTTTTATTGACCCAAACGGCCAAATGATTAAATCTTTAGAGCCTGTTGAGGCTGGAAATATTGAGTTACAACTACCAATAATTGAATCATCAAATATAAAAATTAAAAAAAGTTTGATATTTTATTTGCTTTTAATTACATATGTCTTCATATTTTTTGTACTACGAAAATTTAAAATTAAATGAAATCAGATAATTACTTTTTTACCAGCGAGTCAGTTTCCGAAGGACATCCCGACAAAGTATGTGACAGAATTTCAGATATGGTAGTAGATACTTATTTGTCAAAAGATCCATACTCAAGAGTGGCATGTGAAACATTAACAACAACAAATAAAGTTGTGTTAGCGGGAGAAACCAGAGGACCCGAAATAAAAAAAGATGAATTAATTCAAAAAGTTCGTAATTGTATAAAAGATATAGGTTATGAACAAAAAGGTTTTCATTGGAAAAACTGCAACATAGATATTCATCTTCATTCTCAATCTTCTGATATAGCTATGGGTGTAGATTCAAAAGAAAATAAAGATGAAGGTGCAGGAGATCAAGGTATTATGTTTGGTTATGCATGTGATGAAACAGACGTTTTGATGCCTGCTCCAATTTATTATTCACACAAAATATTAGAACTAATGGCCTTAGATAGAAAAAAAGGTTTGGCCGATAAGTTAGAACCCGATTCCAAAAGTCAAGTTACTATGAGATATGAAAATGGAAAACCTGTTCAAGTTACATCTGTTGTGATTTCAACACAACACTCAGCAGAAGTAAAACAAGCTCAAGTAAAGGAAATTGTAAGGCCATATTTGGAAAAAGCA
>CACHWO010000047.1 GCA_902583685.1 uncultured Pelagibacteraceae bacterium | reverse complement strand
AATATACAACACATCTAAAGATAAAGAAGAGAGAGTAGGAAGAATGTTATTGATGCATGCAAATAGCAGAGAAGATGTTAAAGAAGCAAATACAGGAGATATTGTTGCTTTAGCAGGATTAAAACAGACCATTACCGGACACACACTTAGCGATGAGGAAAATCCAGTTGTTCTTGAACCAATGGAGTTCCCAGATCCAGTTATAGAAATTGCAGTAGAGCCAAAAACAAAAGGTGATCAGGAAAAAATGGGAGAAGCTTTAGGTAGATTAGCAAAAGAAGATCCGTCTTTTAGAGTTACCTCTGATGAAGAGTCGGGTCAAACAATTATAAAAGGTATGGGGGAGCTTCACTTAGATATAATTGTGGACAGAATGAAAAGAGAATTTAAAGTTGAAGCTAACATTGGTGCACCTCAAGTTGCTTATAGAGAAACAATTTTAAAACCAGTTTCAAATGTTTATATACATAAAAAACAAAGTGGTGGAGCAGGGCAATTCGCTAAAGTGGAATTAACAGTGGAACCACTTGAGCCAGGAAAAGGTAGAGAGGTAGAAAATAAAATTAAAGGTGGTTCGATTCCGAAAGAATTTATTCCAGGTGTTGAAAAGGGTATCGAAAGTATAGCAGATAATGGGATATTAGCAGGTTTTCCCTTAATCGATTATAAAGTTACGATAGTTGATGGTTTACATCATGATGTTGACTCAAGTGTTTTAGCTTTTGAAATAGCTTCAAGACACTGCTTTAAAGAAGCTTGTACTAAAGCGAGTTTAAAACTTTTAGAACCAATAATGAGAGTAGAAGTTATTACACCTGAGGATTATATGGGGGATGTTATTGGAGATTTAAATAGTCGAAGAGGTCAAGTTTCAACAACTGACAAAAGAGGGAATGCAACAGTAATAAGTGCAATGGTCCCTCTTGCTAATATGTTTGGTTATATAAATAATTTAAGATCAATGTCACAAGGTAGAGCTCAGTATTCAATGTTTTTTGACCATTATGCGAAAGTCCCGCAGAATGTTCAAGATGAAGTAACAAAAAAGATGGCATAAAATTATGGATAAACAGAATATAAGAATTAATCTTAGAGCATACGATAATAAAATACTTGATATCTCAACCCAAGAAATTGTAAACACAGCAAAAAGGACAGGAGCTCAAGTAAAAGGACCAATACCTTTACCAACAAAGATTGAGAGATTTACTGTATTAAGATCTCCCCATATTGATAAAAAAAGTAGAGAACAATTTGAAACAAGAACTCACAAAAGATTAATAGATATAATTGAACCAACACCTCAAACAGTAGAAGCTTTAATGAAATTAGATTTAGCCTCGGGTGTTGATATTGATATTAAAATATAAAAATGACACTTGGACTGGTAGGAAAAAAAATTGGAATGAGCAGGGAGTTTTTAGACTCAGGTATTTCTGTACCTGTTACAGTAGTTAAAATAGAGAAAGGTCGTATTATTGATATCTATAGTAAAGAAAAAAATGGTTATACAGCTATTAAACTAGGTTTTCAAAAAATTAAGCCATCAAAAATGACAAAACAAATGAAAGGTTTTTTTGCAAAAAAAAATACAGAACCAAAAAAAATATTAAAAGAATACAGGATAGTTAAAACCGATAATTTTAAAATAGGAAGCGAAGTAGGTTTAGAATTGTTTAAGGATGTTAAATTCATAGATGTTAGATCAAAAACTATCGGTAAAGGTTTTGCCGGACCCATGAAAAGATGGAATTTTTCTGGTTTAAGAGCTTCACACGGGGTTTCTGTTTCACATAGGTCACATGGATCTACTGGTCAGCGCCAAGATCCAGGTAAAGTTTTTAAGAACAAAAAAATGGCTGGACATATGGGATCTAGATTTAGAACATTATTAAATCTTGAAGTATTAAAATCTGACTCTGAAAATAATTTAATATACATTAAAGGATCAATACCTGGGTCTAAAAATTCAACTATTTTCTTAAGAAAATCAACGAAAACGATAAACAGAAAAACATTAATGGAAAAAGAAGTTTTATTACAAAAAAATCAACAAACAACTGCTAAAGCACCTTCTAAAACTAGTTCTCAAAAAGGTTCTAAAAAGGAAGAAACTAAAAAATTAAATGAAAAAAAAGAGGTTAAAAAGAAATAATTTATGAACATTGAGGTTTTAAATAT
>CACHWO010000046.1 GCA_902583685.1 uncultured Pelagibacteraceae bacterium | reverse complement strand
TGTTTTAGCTAATTTTTTTAGTTTTAGAAGATCTTTTTTAATGTATTTTTCAGCAAGCATATCTCTTAAATTTAATGCAGATTTACTTGAATAAAATTCACCAATTATTATGTAAAATTTTTTCTTTTTCTGTGTTTTAGTTTTATTATTTATTTTATTTTTTGAGATATTATCAATTTTAATTTTTGTTACTGGTGCTTTATCGTGTACATTTTTTTCCTCAGAGTACATTACGGTTTTTTTAGCTACAAAAGAGCGGTTTTTAGTACGTAAATTAATTTCTAAAAGAGGAAATTGTTCATCAAGTTCTAATTTTTCAGAGACTTTTTTTGTTATAAGTAGATTAAAAAAACTTGGGTATTTAGCTTTTTTAGTAACAGGTAATTCTATTGATTTGTTATTATTAGGGTTAGTTAATACTAATACTTTATTTCTTCCAAAATTAGTATGTGCTATCTGTAATTTTTCATTATCTAGTTTTTTTGAAACCAATTTATCTTCAAAATTTTTTTCTTGATAAATTAGTGCAAAACCTTTTGAACTATAGTAATCACCTTTTTTTAACTTTAAATTAGAAACAGATTGGTTCGCAACACATGAGTTTAAGAAAAATAATAATATAAATATTTTATATTTCATTTTTAAATTTATTTTTTAGTGTGCAAACAGCCAAAGCAAATCTTAATGATCTGTTCCATTTTAATATTTGTTCATAATTATTAAACACTATATAAGCTGGTTTAAGATTTTTTGCTCCTGGTATTATATCCTTGTCTGGTATTATTATTGCTGACATCATATTGTCATTTAAATTAAGGCCATCTGTTTTCTTTAAATATTTTTTAAAAAATTTAACTTTTCTTTTGTTTTCTAACTTCTTCGCTGAACTATTTAAATATTTAGAGGGTATCTCATCTTTCAGCTCAATTTCATAAAAACATGGTTGGTTTTTTTTCCATCCTATTCTTTTAATATAATTTGCTGCTGATGCAAATGAGTCTTCAATATTTTTTAATTCAATATCTGAATTATTATTATAATCGATGGCATAAGATTTTATTGTAGAAGGCATAAATTGAAAATTTCCAAATGCCCCAGCCCATGAACCATAAAGAATATCTTTATCTATAACTTTTTCGTCTATTAATTTTAATAAAATTAATAATTCATTCGTAAAGAATGAACTTCTCCTCTTATCAAAACTTAAAGTAGCTAAAGATGAAATAATATCCATTTTCCCAAGATATTTACCAAAATTAGTTTCTATACCCATTAGTGCCAAAAGAAGTTCTTTTTCAACTAAAAATTTTTTTTCAATTAAATTAATCAATTTTTTTTCTTTTTTATATAATAACAATCCTTTTTTTACTTTTTTTTGATTTGTTCTTTTTTTAATATAAGTATTTGTATCTTCATAAAATTCAGGTTGAAATCTATCGTATTCGATAACCTTTGGCAGGAATTTTGCATTATTCATAACATTCTCAACAGTTGTTTTTGAGACACCAGATTTTATTGCTTTTTTTTTGAAACTATTTAACCATATATTGAAATCTGTACTCGCATGAAGACTCGAAGTAGCAACAATAAATAAAATTGAAAAAAAAATTGTTATTTTTTTCATTTAAAGCTTATATTCCAATATTTTTTTACATTCTAGGAAATTATTGATTGCGAAACTTTTAAAATCTTTGATATATAAACAATATCATTGGTTATTTTGGAGAGGTGGCTGAGCGGTTGAAAGCACTAGTCTTGAAAACTAGCAATGGGTTTACTCATTCGTGGGTTCGAATCCCACCCTCTCCGCCATTCAAATTTTAAAATTCTTTAATAATTCACTAACCTTATTTTTTTTTATTTTTTTATTATGTTTTAAATTTGAATACCACTTAAATATTTCATCATCATCTAATTCTAATATTTCGTATAGGTCTAAAAGTTCTTCATAAGATAAATTATCAACATATTTTTTTACAAATTTTCCAAGAAGCAAATCCATTTCTTTTATACCTCTATATTCAGATCTATATTTGATTTTTTTTTTAAGTGAAACTTTTTCAATCATATTTTATGAATAATAATAATTTTTTATTTAACGATATTTCAACAATTAAAGGTGTTGGAAAAAAAACTAAGAACTATTTAAAAAAAAAAAATATTGAAAAGGTTAAAGACCTTTTGTTTGATATACCTTACGAAATTACAG
>CACHWO010000045.1 GCA_902583685.1 uncultured Pelagibacteraceae bacterium | reverse complement strand
TTTTACATCCACATAGACATTTGTCTGGAAAAATGAATTTTTTACTCAATTTATTTCTTTTTGTTTTGTCTATAGATACAATTTGAGGAATGACATCCCCAGCTCTCTGAATTATAGCTGTATCACCAATTCTTACGTCCTTTCTATTTATTTCATCCTCGTTATGAAGTGTTGCATTTGAAATTACAACACCACCAACAGTTACTGGATCTACCTTAGCAACTGGTGTAATTGCACCTGTTCTGCCAACCTGAATCACAATATCTTTTATTCTTGATGATGCTTTTACTGAGGAAAATTTATAAGCAATTGCCCATCTTGGAGAGTTTGATGTTGCTCCTAGTCTATCTTGAAAATTGAGATCATTAACTTTGTAAACTATTCCATCAACATCATAGTCTAGACTCGATCTAAGTGATTCAATTTCAGAATGATTTTGCTCTATTTCATCAATTGAGCTTAAAGTTTTAGAATAATTATTTACTGAAAAACCCCAATATTTTAATTTTTTTAAAATATCTGACTGATTTTTAAAAACATTAGGTTTTATTTCACCAGGACCGTATGCAAAAAATTTTAGTGGAATTTTTTTTGTTTCCTTTGCATCTTTTTGCCTTAAGGATCCACCAGCTGCATTTCTTGGGTTTGCAAATTTATCTTTTATTTTTTCAAAATCTTTTTTACCTATGTAAACCTCACCTCTTACCTCAAGAATGCTAGGTGCGTCCCCTATATTTTTTGGTATATCACTTATGGTTAATAGATTTTCTGTAATATTTTCACCAAATACTCCGTCGCCTCTAGATAAACCGTGGACTAGTTTGCCGTTTTCATACCTGAGTGATGCTGAGATACCGTCTATTTTAGGCTCAGACGATAGTAAAATTTCAGAGGAAGTATTTAAAAAGTTTTTTATTTTTTTTTTAAAATCTTCCATATCACCTTTTTCAAATGCATTGCTTAAAGAAAGCATTTTTTTTGAGTGTTTTATTTTCTCAAATTTGCCTGATGGTTTTGACCCTACTTTATCTAGAATACTGCCTGTCGCTTTAAGAAATGGGTATTTTTTTTCTAAATCGACTAATTCTTTTTTAAGTTTATCAAATTCAATATCAGAAACTAATGGTTTATCCTTTTCAAAATACCATCTATTAAATTTATTATACTTTTTAACTTTTTCTTGAAATCTTTTGAGTAATTGATTTTTATTTTTCATCTATTAATAGTATTTTTTTTATTGTCCTTTTAACAAGATTGTCTTTTTTATTAACTTTTTTTACTGGTATCTTGTAATCCTTGTTAAGAATTTTATAAGATTTCTTATACCACTCGCTTGATCCATAATTATAACCAAGTAAAGCTGCTGCAGCTGTAGACTCATTTTCTAAACCAATTTTATAATAAATTTCGACTAAGCGAAATAATGCTTCTTCTATAAAGATTGTTTCGTCATAATTGTCGACAACATTTTTAAGTCTATTTATTGCTGCTATCCATTTTTCGTTTTTTATATAGTATCGCGCAACCGACATTTCTTTTGCTGCTAATTGATTTATAACTAATTCTAATTTAAATTTTAGGTCTATCGCATAATCTGTATTTGGAAATTCTTTTAAAAAAAATTCTATCTTTTTTTTTGATTGTATTAGAGGTTCAATATCTTTTTCTTCGTCAAGTATCTGTTCATAATAACTTAAAGCTATCAAATAATGTGCGTAGTCTAAATTTTTACTTGCAGGATATGTTTTTGTAAATCTTTCAAGGTTTGAAATGGATTGTGAATAAAAACTTATTGCATAATAACAATATCCTGACATTAAAGCTGATTTTGCAGCCCACTTTGATTGAGGTAATAATATTTCTGCTTCACTAAATCTACTTGCTGCGTAAAAATATTCCTGTCTTTCAATAGCTGCTAAACCATCTTCGTAAATTAGTATAGCTTGATCTTTTGATGTTTCAAAAACTTGTTCTACTTTTTTTTCTGAAGAACCACAGTTTGATAAAATAAATAACAATGAAATTATTAATAGTTTTTGCATGTTAAATTAATAACAAAAAAAACTCCTTCGGTAAATTTAGTTTTAATTAGGCGTTAACAACAAGTCTCTTGTGCAGTGGTAGTATTTTTCTTACATTTGTAGAGGAAGATTCGGCCTCAACAATGTGATAATTTGATTTATCAGAAAATATTTTTTTTAAAAACTTATTTGTAAGCGAGTGACCACCATGAAAACACTCTACTGCTCCTATTACTCTTGCACCTGACAACATAAAGTCACCAGCAAGATCAAGAATTTTGTGATTTACAAATTCCTTTT
>CACHWO010000044.1 GCA_902583685.1 uncultured Pelagibacteraceae bacterium | reverse complement strand
CATACTGTTTGTGTAAAAGTAAATGATGAATTTTTGAAATGGTGCAAGGAGGCAGGTAACGATTTAATTACACCTCATCCTGAATTTGGTTTTCCAGGACTAAAGGATGGTGATAAATGGTGTGTTTGTGCAAGTTGGTATGCAAGAGCACTTGAAGCAGGAAAAGGTTGTCCAATTTATTTAAAAGCAACTCACGAAAAAACTTTAGAATTAGTTAAAATAGAAAAATTAAAAGAGTTTGCAGTAGATCTTTCTTAGATCTACATATCAATAATCATTGTATCTTTAGATCCGCCACCTTGTGAACTATTTACAATCGTGCTTCCTTTTTTTAAAGCCACTCTTGTTAATCCACCTGTCGTAACCCAGGTAGACTTTCCACTTAATATAAATGGTCTTAAGTCTAAGTGCCTAGGCTCTATACTGTTATCAGTGATAGTTGGTGTTGTTGAAAGAATTTCCAAAGGCTGAGCAATATAATTTCTAGGATTTTTTAAAATATTTTTTTTCATAGCTTCTCTATTCTTTTTAGAAGCGTGTGGACCAATTAGGATACCATTACCACCAGAACCATTTGTAGGTTTTACTACAAACTTAGAAATATTTTCTATTACATGTTCTCTGTGAACTTTTTCACTACAAAGTAAAGTTTCAACTTGTTGTATTTTTGGTTGCTCCCCTAAATAATAAACAATCATTTTATCGACATAAGAATATATCGCCTTATCATCTGCTATTCCTGTGCCAGGCGCATTTAAAATACCAACGTTACCTTTTCTCCAGGCTTTAAATAATCCCGGGACTCCAATCAATGAACCTTTGAAAAATGTTTTAGGATCTAAAAAAGTATCATCAAGTCTTCTATAGATACAATCAACTTTTAGTTTTCCTCTTACTGTCTTCATGTAAACTACATCTTTTTCTACAAATAAATCTTTACCTTCGACTAGCGCGATACCCATTTGCTCAGACAAAAATCTATGCTCAAAATATGCAGAGTTTGCTCTTCCTGGAGTTAAAACACACATATGAGGATCTTTAGTTTTTTTTGGAATACACTCAAGCATGCAGTTATAAAGTTTGTTTGGGTATTGATGAATATCTGAAACTTTATATCTAGTAAATAATTCAGGGAATACATCTCGCATCACCATTCGGTTCTCTAACATGTAAGAGATCCCTGAGGGGACCCTTAAATTATCTTCTAAGACCAAAAAATCACCATTAATGTTTCTAATTAAATCAATACCAGAGATATTTGACCAGGCTTTATGCTTTGGGGAAAAACCGTCACACTCTTTTAAATAATATGGAGAGTTAAAAACTAATTCTCTTGGAATTACATTATCTTTAAATATTTTTTTATCATTATAAACATCGTCTATAAAAAGGTTTAG
Organism: uncultured Pelagibacteraceae bacterium; assembly: GCA_902583685.1. GTDB lineage: Bacteria > Pseudomonadota > Alphaproteobacteria > Pelagibacterales > Pelagibacteraceae > Anoxypelagibacter. The sequence goes on along the minus strand of CACHWO010000044.1, from coordinate 948 downwards.
AGCTTTAACTCTTTGTAGCAAACCTTTTGAAACTTTTGACCAATCTTTCTTTGGAATAATTCTTGGAATAATATCAAGTGGCCATTTTTTTTCTTGAGCTTTTTTTCCTGATGAATAAACACGAAAATTTATCCCTCTTGCACTGATTGTGCTTGCACAGTTTCTTTCTCAATTTTTTTTAAATCTCTAACATCTACATAGGCTTTTGGTTTAAAACCCAAATCTATAAGAGACTTTATTAAGCTATAAGTAGATGAGTTATTTGTGAAAATGACTGGACTTTTATCTGCTACTACATTGTACCTTTGAATATATTTTTCAAAAGATGCAGCAAGCATGACACCAGGAAGATCATTGTTTCTAAAAGATAAAAATCTTTCAATATGTCCGTTAGCTAGGATTGTATGCTTAGTTCTAATCTTATGTAAAACAAGTTCAGGTTTACTATTATCTTGGGGCAAACCAACCGATTTATCTTCTAAACCTATTAGATGATTACTATAATTGTATGTTGTTATAGTTGTATTTTTTAAAATTTTTATATTTGCTGAATTTTTTAATAGCCATTCAGTTTTTTCGATCCAATTACTTGCTTTCTGACCGTCAATTAATTTTATTTTATTTGCACTCTTTAAAATACCACCAAGATCACTATCTCTTTCAACTAACAATACATCATTATGAGTTCCTGCTAATTTCTTTGCTGCCAGTAATCCAGCTAAGCCTCCTCCAACTATCAAAACATCTATATTATGATGAAGGTGAGTACTTTTAGATTTAAACTCTTTAGGGGGTTTACCAAGACCAGCCGTTCGTCTAATTAAAGGCTCATAAATATTTTTCCAAAAACCTTTAGGTCCCATAAATGTTTTATAATAAAAACCAGCTGAAAATATCGGGGACAATAAGTTATTAATTGATCCTAAATCTCTTTTAAGAGATGGCCAT
>CACHWO010000043.1 GCA_902583685.1 uncultured Pelagibacteraceae bacterium | reverse complement strand
ATTCAAGTATTAAAAAACTGCTAGAGGAAGAAAATAAATATGGTATTAGAGAATACTCAACATACCTAAAATTTGCTGAAGAAGTTTATAAAATTAAAACAAACGTTAAAAAAAATATAAAAAAAATGAAATCAGATGGAAAAAAACTTATAGGATATGGTTCACCAGCAAAAGCTACAACCGCACTTAACTTTTTTGGCATTTCTAGTGAAATTGATTTTATAGTTGAGGATAATAAGTTAAAGCATGGAAAATTTATTCCTGGAGTAAAGATTCCAATATTAAAAAAAGAAAGAGTTACAGATAAGGATAATACTATAATTGTATTAGCATGGAATTTCTTTGAAGATATTAAGAAAAATAATTCAAACCTCTCCGATGTTTTTGTAAATATTAAAGATTTAGAAAAATAACTTATTTTTTAAGATATTTTTCAGCTTCACTTATAATTTTTTCAGTATCTTTTGGTATATCATTTGAGCTTTTATCAAATTTTTTAACCTCATTTTTTAAAACTAATGTATTTATCTCTTTTTTGGCTGAAATATTTACAGATTTATTATCTTTTTGATTTAAAAGTAAATCAATTGCAGAAAGAATATCTTTAATTTCGTAGTTTTTATTCATTCAATAATATATTTAGAAAATTTTTCAAAAAATTTTATACTTTTTGGATTTGATAATGCATTTAAATTTTCAATTTTTTCCCCATTTATTGCTTTTTTAACAGCAAGTTCAACAATTTTACCATTTTTTGTTCTTGGTATCTCTTGAACTTGAACTATCTTATAAGGCACATGTTTTGGAGAACAATTATTTTTTATCTTTTTTTTTATAAATTCTATGTCTTTTTCATCTAATTTATTTTTAATATTAAGAACCACAAAAAGTAATATTTTGACATCATTATCAATATCTTTACCAACTGCAATACTTTCTCTAATAAATTTTATTTTTTCGACCTCTCTATAGATTTCTGATGTGCCAATCCTTACCCCTCCTGGATTCAAAGTTGCATCTGATCTACCTAATATAATATACCCATTATTCTTTGTTTTCTCGACATAATCTCCGTGATACCAAATATTTTTATACTTAGAAAAATATGTTTTTTTAAATTTTCTATCACCATAGTCATTCCAAAATTTAATTGGCATAGTCGGGAATGGTTTTTTTACAACTAGTTCACCTTTATTACCTAATTTTACTTTTTTTCCTTTTTGATTAAAAATATCAATATTAAGACCTAAACTTTCTCCTTGAATTTCTCCAGAAAATACTTTTGAAAAAATATTTCCTAGAACTAAACAGCCAACAACATCTGTCCCACCACTTATAGAAGCTAAATGGACATTTTTTTTAATGTTTTTATAAACATATTCAAAACTTTCCTTTACCAAGGGAGAACCCGTTGAAGTAATAGTTTTTAAATTGGAAAAATCTAAATTGATAAAGTTAAAATTTTCCTTTTTTAAAAAATCAATATATTTTGCACTTACACCAAAAAAATTAATTTTTTCTTTGCTACAAAATTTAATTAAAATATCTTTTGATGGATAAGTAGGAGAACCGTCAAATAAATATAAGCTTGCACCTGAGGAAAGCCCTCCAACTAACCAATTCCACATCATCCATCCTGTTGTTGTGTAATAAAATATCTTATCTCCACTAGAAATATTACAATGTAACGAAAATTCTTTATTGTGTTCTAATAATACGTTTCCGGCACCATGAGTTATACACTTAGGTATACCAGTTGTCCCACTAGAGTAAAGTATGTAAAGTGGATGATTAAATTTAAATTTTTTAAACTCTTTATCAATTTTACACTCTTCAATTTTAGAATAGAAATCTATATATTTTGAGTTTAAACTACTTTCGAAGTTTTTTCCATAAGGGAATACAATAACTTGTTTTATAGATTTTACCTTTTTAAGAATAAATGGAATCTTATCTAAAATATTAAATTTTTTTCCATTATAATAATAATAATCACTAGTAATAAGTATTTTAGGTTTAATTTGCAAAAATCTGTCTACAACACCCTGAACCCCAAAATCTGGAGAACAGGATGACCAAATTAAACCATTCTTTGATGATCCTAAAAAAGATATTACAGTCTCAATTGAATTTGGAACATAAGCAGCAACTCTATCTTTTTCTTTAAGTTTAATTTTATTTAAAAAATCAGAAAATTTGCAAACTTTTTGATACAAATCTTTCCATGTAATTTTTTTTTCTATACCGCTTTCTGAAAAAAAATTTATTGCAATTTCGTTATTATTTTTAAATAAAAGATTTTCAGTATAATTTAATTTTGAGTTGGGAAAAAAAATGTTTTTAAAAAAAATTCTATTTTTTTTTAATACTTTATTACCTTTTATTCCTTTGATTTTTGTGAAGTCCCAAACCTCAGACCAAAAAGTTTCTGGATTTTTAATTGACCAATTCCAAAGGTATTTAAAATTTTTTTTATATGTTAGAAGTTTTTTTTTGTGTAAATTTTTGCAAAAAATATGAAGATTAGACTTGTTTATTATTTCTTCATTTGGAGTCCATAATGAAGAGGGGTCTTTTTTCATAAACTTTTATTTTAGTAGTTCAAATATAATAATTTTAAAATTTTCAATGGTTT
>CACHWO010000042.1 GCA_902583685.1 uncultured Pelagibacteraceae bacterium | reverse complement strand
ACAATCTTATCATATTAGTCATTTTAGCTTTTCCAAAAGGTAATCCGGCAGTAATGATTACTAAATCTTTTTTCTTAATATTTTTTTCTTTCTTAATAATTTCTCTAGAAATTTTAATCATATCCTTCCAATTTGCAGCATCTCTACTTTTAATTGAGTGAACACCCCATAGTAATGATATTTGTCTGCTAATATTTATATTTGGTGAAATAGTTATTATTTTTGTTCGTGGTCTAGCAGCCGAAACAAGCTTAGCGGTTCTACCTGAATTTGAGAATGCAATAATAGCTTTTACAGACGGATTGTATGCCAAATCTTTCACTGAAAGAACTATGGACTTTACCGGGTCTTCTTTTGTCTCTATTTTATTTTTGAAGTCTCGGATATGTTCTTTTTTATATTTTTCTGTTGAAATAATTGTTCTTGCCATGGTTTTTACTGCCTGCAGCGGATATTTTCCAACTGCACTTTCAGCCGAGAGCATAACTGTATCAGCACCCTGAAATATAGCTGTAGCTATATCGTTTATTTCAGCTCTTGTAGCAGTATAGTTTTCAATCATACTTTCAAGCATCTGTGTTGAAACTATTACAGATTTGGATAATTGATTACATTTTTTTATCAAATCTAATTGTATTTTAGGAACTTCACTATGACCAACATCAATAGCTAAATCTCCACGAGCAATCATTATTGCATCTGAGAATTTAATTATTTCATCAATATTATTTAGAGCAATTTTATTTTCTATTTTAGCAATTATACCCATATCACTTGGTATCAATTTTCTTGTTTGATGTATTAGTTTTGCGTTTTGTAAATAAGATAAAGCAATCCAGTTACAACCAATCTTTTTCGCAATTTTAATATCTTTTTTATCTTTTGCACTAAGATTATTAAATGGCGGCGATATATTTGATATATGAATACTTTTATAATTTTTTAGAGTAAAATTTTGACTTAAACATTTCGTTAGAATTAATTTTGTTGATTTTTTAATAACTTTGAAAGCATATTTTCCATCATCAATTAATATAATATTATTAGTTTTAATCTTTTTAAATATGAAAGGATGAGGGAGGTTAACTCTTAAATTATTGCCCTCTTTTTTCTTAAGATCAAAAACATATTTTTGATTTTTTCTAATTAATACTGAGTTATTTTCAATTTTTCCTATTCTTAACTTGATACCTTGTAAATCACCAATTATTGCAATTCTTTTTTTTATTTTTGACTCTAAACCTCTTATTTTTTTTACAATATTTTTAATTCCTTTTGTGTTGTGACTAAAATTTATCCTAAAAGCATCAACACCTTGCTCAATTATATTTTTTAGATTACGATAAGAGTAAACTGCTGGTCCTAATGTTGCAATTATTTTTGCTTTTTTTTCCATGATTTAGAATGTTATGATATAATATATTAATAATAACAACAAAAATAACGACGTGCCCTCGTGGTGAAATGGTAGACACAAAGGACTTAAAACACCAGGGTTTCAGAAAGTTTATTGGCAATACTTATATCTTTGTAATCCTTTAAAAAAATATTTTTACCAATACTTTTCATTATTTTTTTTAATTAAATTATTAACTGTTGATTAAACTAATTCCCCAAGACAATCCACCGCCAAAACCAATTAATAGAATTTTTTTATTTTCTTTAATTTTAGGTAGATGTTTACTTAATACAATAGGAATTGAGCTAGATGAAGTATTTCCAATTTCATTCATATTCATTAAAAGTTTATTTTTTGAAATTTTCAATTTTGATTGCAGATTATCAATAATATACTTATTTGCTTGATGAAAAACAAAATAATCGATTTCATCCAAAGTAATTGAATTTTTCTTTAAAAAAACATTTACCGCCTCTGGAACTCTTTTAAGGGCAAACTCATAAATACCTGGTCCATTAAGATTTAAGTTATCTCCTGAGCTAACTTTATTTTTCCAATGTCTAGATCCAAAGTTATGAATAACAGCGTTTTGAAAACCAGATCCGTCAGTGCCATAAACAAAATTTTTAATTTCAAATCCATGAGTTTTTTTTTGATTAGTAATCAAAGTGCTGGTAGCACCATCACCAAATAATATTCTTGTTCCAGCATCTTTTTTAGAGATAAATTTTGAGTAAGTATCAGAAGTAATAAGCAAAATTTGTTTAGCTTGATCAGATAAAATTAGGCTTTTGGCCAAAGATAAAGAATATACATATCCTGAGCACGCTAAAATTATATCAATTGCACCAATATTTTTTTCAAGCCCAAGTTTGTCTTGTATTATACAAGCATTTGTTGGAAGAGAATATTCAGGTGTGTTTGTACAAAAAATTAAATACTGAATTTTTTTAGAATCATAATTTTTTAAAATTTTTTTTCCAGCAATTATACCTAGGTCATTACTGTATTCGCCATCAGATGCTATTCTTCTAGAAACAATTCCTATTTTTTCAATCATTTTATCGATTTTTGTATTGTCATATTTGGCGGATTGGAGTATTTCTGAATTACTCTCAATTTTTTCTGGTAAATGATACTGAACGTTATTAATATAAGCTTTATCCATTTTAATTTTCTATTTTTTTTCCATAAAGTTTTATTAAGTCTCCAACACTTTTACATTTTTGAATATCATCGTACTTTATATCCAAGTCCGAAAAATATTTATCATTAAAAGTAGT
>CACHWO010000041.1 GCA_902583685.1 uncultured Pelagibacteraceae bacterium | reverse complement strand
TTTAATAGTGTGTGGCTCTCCCACTTCCTCTAGATCAAATTGTATTTTGTTTAGCACCCCTAGATTTTCAAGAAAATTTTTCATTTTAATACTACCGATTTTTTGACCTATTCTCACTGACCCAATATTTCCAGATCTTACTAAAATTTCTTCAGCAGTAAGATCTGATGGAATTTTTTCGTCATACTCACCGATAGATTTTCCTGCACATCTAATTTTTTTTGGAAGGTTTTTAAATTCAGTGTCTATTTTAACCTTTCCTTCATTTAGTGCATTAGCTAGTGTAAATGTCTTGAAAACTGATCCAAGCTCGTAAACAGCTTTAGTAACTCTATTGATATAATTTTTGTCTTCTATTTTTTCTCTTTTATTTAGATCAAAATCGGGCAAAGAGACCATTGATAATATTTCACCACTATTAACATCCATTAATATAGAAGCACTGCCAATACTTTGAAAAATATCTTGAAACTTTATCAATTCTTCCCTAATCAAAAACTGAATGTTAGAATCAAGAGTTGTTTTTAAGACTTTTTTCAATTTTAGCTCTCTGTCAAAAGTTTTTTCAAGTCCAGATATACCTATATTATCGATATTTATTTGCCCAATAATATGACTAAATAAATTCTTATGCGGATATATTCGTGCTTGTGAAGTTTCAAATATCAGACCCTTTTCACCTAAAGACCATAACTTAAATTTTTCATCCTCGGTAATATTTTGTTTAAGATAAAAATATTTTTTTTTTAAAAAACTATTTCGAATATCTGAAATATCTAACTCAGGGTATAGTAATTTGAGTTTTAAAAAAAACTTTTTTTTATCTTTAATTAGATTTGGTTTAATAGCTACATGATATACTTTTATATTCCTAGCAATTAAAATTCCATTTCTGTCTAAAATATCATTTCTTAAAAGTTTAAAATTTGAACTGTTTTGTAGTTTATAATTACCAGTAGGCTCCTGTAGAGATAAAGATATAATTTTTATAGCAAACATAAAAATTAGTGAAAAGAAAATGAAAAAAAGTAAATAAATTCTATCCTGGTTTATACTTAATTTTTTATTAATAGAATTCTCTGAGGACTGTCTGTATTCTTCAAAATAAAAACTGTTTTTTAATTTTCCAGAATTTTCTTCATTTTTAGTCATGAATGTCCTTTTTTAAAATTTTTGTTTGTTTTCTACTATTTTCAGTAAAATGCTCTATTGAATTAAATATTCTTGAACTTTCAAAGTAAGAATATTCTAATTTGTTTTTTTTAATCAAATATTTTTTTACTCTTCCTGGATTTGAAAGATATGTAAAATCTATTTCAGCGTCGCTTAAATGTTTATTAAGTGATGAAATATTTTTTTTTAGTTTTGAAATATCTTTTTCCAAATTTCTTGCTTTATTTTTTACAAATGACGTAAATATAACTAATAAAAAAAAGCAGATAATAGTAAGTGTTATTGGTTTATTAAACATTTTCATTTTCCAATTTTAAATAATTTGAAAATCTTTTCTTGAGTGCTGTAGGGTAAGAAAAATTATCTTGGCTTCTAATTGCTACTCTCAATTTGGCAGATCTAGAGGCGTTATTTTTTTTTATTTCTCTTTCTTTTGGTCTAATAATTTTATTCTTATAGTCTTCAAAAAATATTATTTCATTATTTTCTTGAGGAAAATATCTAGAAACACGTGATTTATTTTTTGAGTAGTTTGAAAAGTAGAATTTTACAATTTTATCTTCTAGTGAATGAAAACTTATTACAATTAATTTTCCGCCTTTTTTTAGAAATTTTGTTGCGTTGATTAATCCATTAATAAGTTCTGAGATTTCCTTGTTGACAAAGATCCTTAATGCCTGAAAAGTTTGGGTTGAAATATTAATTTTTTTTTTAAAATTTTTTTTTTTACTTCTTTTAATAATTTCAACTAATTTAGGTACAGAAAGAATTGGTGATTTTTTTCTTTCTTTTATAATATTTGAAGCTATTCGCGAACTATCTTTTTCATCACCAAAATATTTCAATATTTTATTTAATGTTTTTTGATCATAATTATTTAATACATCTTGTGCTGAAATAGAATTTTTTCCCATTCTCATATCTATGCTGCCTTTTGCATTAAAAGAAAAACCTCTTTCTAAATCATTAATTTGCATTGTAGATAGACCAAGATCAAATATTACAAAATCTACCTTAAAGTCTTCTTCAAGTACTTTGTCTAGGTTGCTAAATTTTTCATTGTAAAATTTAAAACGATCTTTAAAATTATTTTTTAATATAGATGCATATTTTTGCGTGAGTATATCTCTATCAAAAGAAATCACTTTTGTTCTAGAAAAAGATAAAATTGCATTTGTATATCCACCATTACCAAACGTGCAATCAATAAAATCTCCACCTTTATTAGGATTACAAATTTTAATAACTTCATCCAACATTACAGGATAATGCGGATAATTGTTGAACGATGAAATATCTTTCATCTATTTTTGACTATTAATATTTTTGTTTACGAAGAAATGCAGGTATTTCGAAATCTTCTTCCTCTTCGTTTTTTAAAAATTCTTCTGGATTACTTTCTGATGAAGAATTGGTTATATCATCATCAGAAAATAATTGGGGGGAAACTTCATTTTCAGATTTTGTATTAAGATTATCGATTGGTTTTTCTTCGAAAAGAGAAATTTCATCAATAATAGTTTCTTCTGGTTCTATTTTTTTTGCTACTTGGTTATCATCAAGTTCATTCTCAAAATAACTAGCATTTTCTAAGGACACACCAGAAGTCATA
>CACHWO010000040.1 GCA_902583685.1 uncultured Pelagibacteraceae bacterium | reverse complement strand
ATCCTAAAAATTATGGAAAAAATACTAAGGAGGCACTATCATCAGGTTTTTTCTGGGGATACGAAGGATTGCTAAATAATATAATTAATAAAATTGTTAAAAAAAATGGAATAAAATTTAAAATTGTATTAACTGGCGGATATTCATATCTTTTTAAAAATCGTTTAATTAAAAAAGCAAAAATTGATAATAATATTACTATGCTAGGTATAATAAAAATCTATAGAGAATTTTTACTATGAGTGATGAAGAATTAATTTTTTGTCCATTAGGTGGTTCAGGTGAAATTGGTGGAAATATGAATCTATATGCTTATGGAAATAATGAAAACAAAAAATGGGTTATTATAGATACAGGAGTTAGTTTTGCCGATGACTCAATACCAGGGGTCGATTTAATATATCCAGATCCAGGTTTTATAATTGATAAAAAAGATGATTTACTTGGAATTGTATTAACACATGCTCACGAGGATCATATTGGAGCAATTTCACATATCTGGCCAGATCTGAATTGCAATATTTATGCGACACCATTCACAGCTGTTTTAATAAAGGAAAAGTTCAAAGAAAAAAAAATTGATATAACTAAAAACTTAAAAATAGTTAAACTAAATGGAAAAATTAAGCTTGGAAAATTTGAAATAGAATTTATTACTTTAACACATTCTATTATTGAACCTAACGGCTTACGTTTAAAAACTCCAGTTGGAACGGTCCTACATACTGGTGATTGGAAAGTTGATCCAAATCCACTTATAGGAGACAAAATAAATGAAAAAAAACTAAGAGAAATTGGTGAAGAGAAAGTTTTAGCAATGATCTGTGACTCTACAAATATTTTTAACCCAGGAAGAGCAGGTTCTGAATTAGATGTAAGAGAAAGCTTACTTAAAATTATGTCATTAAAATCAAAAAAAAATTATTGTTACATCTTTTGCATCAAATGTTGCAAGAATGGAAAGTGTTTTTTACTGTGCAGAAAAGATTTCTAGACAAGTATCATTAGTCGGGCGTTCAATGAATAGAATTTTCAAAGCAGCAAGACAGTGTGGGTATTTAAAAAATATTAAAGATCCAATTGATCCAAGAGATGCTAAAAAAATTCCAAGAGAAAAAATTGTATATTTATGTACTGGGAGTCAAGGTGAACCAATGGGTGCAATGAAAAGAATTATCAAAGGAATTCATCCAGATGTTTTTATTGAAAAGGAAGATACAATAATTTTTTCGTCAAAAATAATTCCTGGTAATGAAAAAAAACTTTACTCACTTCACAATGAAATAGTAAAAAAGGAGGTGGAGCTTATAACTGAGGAGACTGATTTTGTACATGTATCAGGTCATCCAAATAGAGACGATCTTAAAGATATGTATAATTGGGTAAAACCAGAATCTATAATTCCTGTACATGGAGAGCATAGACACATGAATGAACACATAAAATTCGCTAAAGAGATGCAAATACCTCATGCACTAAGAATAGAAGACGGAGATATTGTAAAGATTTTTCCAGGTAAATATCCAGCTATTATAGATAAAGCTCCATCAGGAAGAATGTATTTAGATGGCAATATTGCAGTTGGAGAAAATTCTCAATCTATAAAGGAGAGAAGAAACCTTTCCTTAAATGGATACCTTGAAATTACTCTAATATTAAGCAATAGCGGTAAACTAAGTAAACCTATAATATCATATAAAGGGATACCTGAAAAAGACTATGATGAAAAAATTATTTTTGAGATGGAAGATGAAATTTATAATACGTGTAAGACTTTTTCTATGAAAAATAAAAATCAAGAAAAAAATTTAATTGAAATGGTAAAACAAAATTGTAGAAAGATAATAAAAGATAGAACAGGAAAAAAACCTTTTACAAATATAAATATCGCTAGGCTATAATGTTATTATCAAAACTATTCATACCAATCACAAAAGATCTACCTTCAGATGCAACAATTAAATCTCATCAATTAATGTTAAGAACTGGAATGATCAGACAATCATCAGCGGGTATATACTCATGGTTACCGTTGGGTTTTAAAGTAATGAAAAAAATAGAAAAAATAGTAAGGGAAGAACAAAATAATATTGGTGCCCAAGAAATGTTAATGCCCACTATTCAATCAGCAGATATATGGAAAGAAAGTGGTAGGTATGAAGACTATGGTGAAGAAATGTTGAGAATTTCAGATCGTCAAAAAAGAGAAATGTTATATGGACCGACAAATGAGGAGCAGATAACCGAAATATTTAGATCTAGTGTAAAATCATACAAACTATTGCCGCAAATTTTTTATCACATACAGTGGAAGTTTAGGGATGAATTAAGACCTAGATTTGGTGTCATGAGATGTAGGGAGTTTTTTATGAAAGATGCATATTCATTTGATTTAACTGAGAGAGAAGCTGTTATATCTTATAATAAAATGTTTTTAGCTTATTTAAAAACATTCCAAAGGCTTGGTCTAAAATCGATACCTATGAAAGCTGAAACAGGACCAATCGGTGGTGACTTATCACATGAATTTATTATTTTAGCTGATACCGGAGAAAGTCAAATTTATGCAGACAAAAGAATTTTTGATTTAAAAATTGAAAAATACGAAAATAGTCAAAGTTCATTAAATAGAATGAGAGAAGATTTTTCAAAATTTTATGCTGTTACAGATGATAAATTCAAAAAAAGTGAATTTGATAAAAGCGTTAAAGAAACAAATCAACTTCACACTAAAGGTATTGAGGTTGGTCATATATTCTATTTTGGTGACAAATATTCTAGACCTATGAATTGTTCTGTAGATACAAAGGAAGGAAAAAAAAATTTTGTCAAAATGGGCTCATATGGAATAGGGGTTTCTAGACTAGTTGCAGCAATTATTGAGGCAAAATATAATAATAATAAAATGAAATGGCCTATATCTGTTTCTCCATTTGATGTTGTAATAATTCCGGTAATTAATAAAAATGATAAGTCTAATTTGGAAAAAGCTATTAAAATTTATGATAGCCTCATACAAAATGGCGTGGACGTACTGCTAGATGATTTTGAAGAAAATATATCAAATAAGTTTAAAAAACATGATTTAATAGGTATTCCCTTACAAATAATAGTTGGTTCAAAATCTAAAGAAGATGAAATAGAATTTAAAGAA
>CACHWO010000039.1 GCA_902583685.1 uncultured Pelagibacteraceae bacterium | reverse complement strand
TAACAGTGATATCGTCAAACTTTATAGCTTTAATGTTAATTCTCACTATGGCTATGAACATACATATGAGTGTAAGATTTTTACAATTTAAAAAAGATAATCCAGACTCATCGGATGAGGATGCAACTTTATGGACATCTGAAAAAATGTTTTGGCCAATTCTTTATACAGTTCTAACTACAATATGTGCTTTTATGTCTTTAGTTTTTAGCGGTATTAAACCAATCATAGACTTTGGTTGGATGATGACTTTTGGATTAGTTGTTTCAATGTTTGTTACATTTACTTTATTACCGGTGATATTAAATATTATTAAAGTAAAAAAAACAAACCTTAATGAGGATAAAAAGTCAAAAATTACATCCTTTTTAGGTACTGTAGCAAAAAAATATACAAAATTAATTTTTATTTCTTCAACCTTAATAATATTTGTAAGTTTAATTGGAATTACGAAGTTAGAGGTCGAGAATAGTTTCATAAATTATTTCGATAGAGAAACTGAAATTTATAAAGGGATGAAATTAATTGATGAAGAACTTGGTGGCACAACTCCCCTTGATATTATAATTAAATTTCCAAAAAAACAGAAAAATAATGAGATCGAGGATGATTGGGGTGATGATGACAAAGATGATGATAAGTATTGGTTTACAAGAAACAAAATTGATAAAATCACTAGGATTCACGATTATGTTGATGGCCTTGATGAGGTGGGCAAGGTAATTTCTTTTGCTTCTATTGTAAGGGTAGCTGAAGACTTAAATGAAGGAAAAAAACTGCAAGCATTAGAAATGGGCGTTTTGTATACTAAAATTCCTGATACAATAAAAAAAGAAATTATTAATCCTTACATTTCAATAAAAGACAACGAAGCGAGAATTAATCTTAGAATATTAGATTCTAAAGATGATCTAAGGAGAAATGAATTAATTAAAAAAATTAATTATGATTTAGAAAATGAGCTTAATCTAGAAAAAGAAGAGTTTAAGTTAGCAGGAGTTCTAATTTTGTTTAACAATCTTTTACAAAGCTTGTTTAAGTCACAAATTCTTACTTTGGGCATTGTGATGGCAGGTATTAGCTTAATGTTTTTAATATTATTTAGAAATATTACATTGTCTTTTATTGGTGTTGTACCAAATTTTATGGCTGCTTTTTTAATTCTTGGAATAATAGGTTTATTAGGTATCCCGTTAGACATGATGACAATAACTATCGCTGCTATAACGATAGGTATAGCAGTAGATAACAGTATTCACTATATATATAGATTTAAGGAGGAATTTTTCAAAACAAGAAATTATGAGGGAACTCTTGATAAATGCCATGATACAGTTGGAGTTGCTATTCTAAATACCTCCATAACTATAGTTTTTGGTTTTTCAATATTGGTATTATCTAATTTTATTCCAACAATATATTTTGGTATTTTTACTGGTATAGCAATGCTTCTAGCAATGATATCTGTTTTAACTCTTTTGCCAAAACTTATATTAATACTTAAACCTTTTGGAAATGAGTGATTTAATTTCATTTATAAAAGAAAATATAGTTTTATTTGATATCTTTTTTTTAATTTTTCTTATTTATTTTTCTACCCAATGTTTTGCAAAAGGTTTTGTCCTGAGTCTTTTTTCATTTTTAAAATGGGTGCTTGCTTTGATAATTACTATTATTTTAGTTCCAAAAATTGAACCATATTTATCAGATTTTATAAAAAATCAATATATTTCTGGTGTTGGACTTGGAATATTTTTTTATATCACAACAGTTTTTTTATTAATATTAATTGGTAGGTCTTTGTCACGACTTTTTTCCTATACAGGCCTTGGTTCAGTCGATAAAGTTTTTGGATTATTTTTTGGAATTTTTAAAGGTTATGTGTTTTTTGTGTGTTTTTTTTCAATAGCTACCTGGTTTTATCCACATAAAAATTGGAACATGTCCCTAGATAATGCATATTTTTTTTCAATAGTCGAAAAAGGTAGTACATTACTTATTCAAGAATTTCCAAATAAAGATGATATAGATAGCACTCGAGAGGAAATAGAAAAAATTTGATGAGAAAAATAAAAGAGAAATGTGGAGTTTTTGGGATTTATAATTCTGCTGATGCTTCTACTTTAACTGCTCTGGGTTTACATGCTCTTCAACATAGAGGTCAAGAAGGTTGTGGAATCGTTTCGTTTGATGGAACAAATTTTCACTCAGAAAAAAGACAGGGTTTAGTTGGAGATAATTTTACTAATAAAGAAATTTTAAAAAAACTACCTGGTAGATTTGCAGTTGGACATAATCGTTATTCAACAACTGGTGAAACATCTTTAAGAAATATACAGCCCTTTTTTGCAGATCTACATGGTGGAGGCATTGCAATTTCGCATAACGGTAATTTAACAAATGCGATTACTTTAAGAGAGCATCTTGTAAGGAATGGTGCAATTTTTAGAACCACGAGTGATACCGAAACTATTGTTCAGTTAATTGCTAAATCAAAAAGATCAAAAATAGTTGATAAAATTATAGACGCTCTTTTTCAAATACAAGGAGGGTATGCTCTTACTATGATTACAAATAAGAAACTAATTGGTGTAAGAGATCCTTTTGGGATAAGACCTTTGGTTTTAGGAAAAATAAAAAATTCATATGTTTTAGCCTCCGAAACTTGTGCTTTGGATATTATTGGAGCTAAATTTATAAGAGAAGTTGAAAATGGAGAAATTATAGTTGTAGAAGAAAATAAAATACAAACTTTTAAACCATTTCCAAAAAGAAAAAGTAGACCATGTGTTTTTGAATATATTTATTTTTCAAGACCAGATAGTCTTATCAATGGAAAAAATGCATATGAGTACAGGAAAAATTTAGGTTTTGAACTTGCTAAAGAAAGTAATGATACTGGCGATATTGTAGTTCCGGTTCCAGACTCAGGAGTACCCGCAGCTATAGGTTTTGCTCAGCATAAAAAGATGAATTTTGAAATAGGATTAGTAAGAAATCACTACGTTGGAAGAACATTTATTGAACCAACTCAAAATATTAGAAGCTTGGGTGTAAAACTGAAATTAAGTGCAAACATGTCCTCTATAAAAAATAAGTCTATTATTCTTGTAGATGACTCATTAGTTAGAGGAACGACATGTCATAAAATAGTTAAGATGATATATGAAGCTGGAGCTAAAGAAGTTCATGTTAGAATTGCATGTCCAGAAATAAAATTTCCTGATTTTTATGGCATTGATATGCCTTCTAAAAAAGAATTGTTAGCAGCTAATAAAAATTTAAAAGAAATGGAGGAATTTATAGGTGCAAATTCAATAAAATTTCTTAGTATCGATGGTCTTTACAAAGCTTTATGTTCTCAACCGAGAAATAAATTGTATCCTCAATTTTCAGATCACTACTTTACTGGAGAATACCCTGTTGAAAAAATTGATCAGAATGAAAGCAAAATAATTAAACAGTTATCTTTGTTAAGTAATAAATCAACTAATTAAAAGCTAAAACTCTTTTATTTTTATCAATAATATAAATATTACCATTTGCAACTACAGGTTTTGAATAAAAACCTTTTGCAACTTTTGCATATTCAATTAAATCTCCATTTTGATAATTTAAAAAAATAAAATAACCTTTTTTAGTGACCATTAAAAGTTGATTTGAAATTAAAAGCAAAGA
>CACHWO010000038.1 GCA_902583685.1 uncultured Pelagibacteraceae bacterium | reverse complement strand
TGAGAGAGGTATAATAAAAAAATTTGTTATTGTAGCCATATGATCAAATTTTTCAGCCCATAATCCAGCAATAATACCTACTGAACCCAATATGAAAGACGATGTAAATGTGAAATAAATTAATGCATAGAAATTTTTTATTTCTATATCCACTAAAAAATAAAAAACAAAAAGGGAAACTATTCCAATCATAAAACTTCTGGTTGTGGCTGCGAGACTTATAGCCGTAATTACTTCCCCTGCTGAAAGTGGTGCATAAAGAATATCAACAATATTCCCCTGTATTTTTCCAATCATAAAAGATGATGATGAATGTGAAAAAGATTGTTGAATTACTTGCATTGCTATCAATCCTGGCGCGAGAAATGACATGAAAGAAACTCCTAAAACATCTGCTCTATTGCTGCCAATAGCTAATGAAATCACCATAAAAAATAAAAGGGATGAAATTAATGGTGATAAAAGAGTTTGGATCCAAACAATTAAAAATCTTAGAACCTCTTTTTGATACAATGCCCAAAAACCAACCCAGTTAATTGAGCCAAATCTTCTAATGCCCATTTTATATTTAGATATTTCAACCATACGTAGTCTTATAACTTTAAAAAATAAATTATCTGTGAAAAACTTTTTTTTTTCTTAATTTTTTAAATATTTTGTTTTCACACTACTAAATAATGTATTAATTTGAAATATGGAAACTATATATAGTTTTCATTTAAAATGAGCTGGACAAGAGAAAGAGAAGAAAAACTTAAAGAACTCTGGAAAAAAGGGCATACCGCAAGTCAAATAGCCGAAATACTTGGGGATACAACACGAAACGCTGTTATAGGTAAAGCTCACAGGTTAAAACTAGCCGCTAGAGCAGCTTCGAAAGGCTCTAAATTAATTAAAAATCAAACACAGAAAAATAAAGAAGTTAGAAATGAAAAATTTATTAGTAGAAAAGCGAGGTTTAAATCACTTCTTCTTGATAAAAACTTTGAACCTGAGAATCCTAAGACGCTAGAACAGTTAGAGGATAAGAATTGTAGATGGCCAATAGGGCATCCTGATGAAAAAAATTTTTATTTTTGTGGAAGAACACCGGTTGAGGGTTTTTCTTATTGCAAACTTCATGTTTTGTATGCTTTTCAACCTAAAAACCAAAAAGAGGAGCTCATTGAGAAAGAAGATGACGTTCCAGATTTTATAGAAAAAAAAGTAAAAGCTTCTAAGTAATCCTTTAATAAAACCTTAACAATACTTTAATATAATAATCATGAGGAAAAATATGAATAAAATAACTATAAAATATCTTAAATGGACAAGTACGTTTTTAACCTTATTTGGAATATTAGCATTCTATTTAGATTACTATCCTTACAGCATGATACCTCACGGACTTGGTATTATTGGATGGACAGTTGTAGGAACCATAACAAAGGATAAACCGCTACTTACAAACTTTGCATTGCAAATACCTATAATGTTTGCGGGTATAATAAAGTATTCGATATAGATTTATGAGGAATATTTTGTTTGTGTGCACAGGCAATTCAGCAAGAAGTATTCTTGCAGAAGCTTTGATCAATAAAAATTATAGTTTAAAATTTAAAGCTTTTAGCGCAGGTAGCAATCCAACAGGGAAAATAAACCCTAATATAAAAAAATATTTAGAAAAAAAAAATTTCGATATATCAAATTATTCTTCAAAGAATTTTGACCAGTTTTTAAAAAATAAAATAAAAATTCATCAAGTTATAACAGTTTGTAACAATGCCCATAATGAGGTCTGTCCGGTCTGGCCTGAAAAAAAAGATATAATTCATTGGGATATTGAAGACCCAGTTGAAAAAATTAAATCTGCTACTTCTGATACAGAGATTGAAAAAGTAATTGATGAAACTTATGAAATATTATCTAATAAGATT
Source organism: uncultured Pelagibacteraceae bacterium (assembly GCA_902583685.1). Taxonomy (GTDB): domain Bacteria; phylum Pseudomonadota; class Alphaproteobacteria; order Pelagibacterales; family Pelagibacteraceae; genus Anoxypelagibacter. Next base: position 2,595 of record CACHWO010000038.1, on the reverse strand, counting down.
AAAGAATGGGTCTCAAATGAAGAATAAAATATTTGTTGGTGAATTTATAGGAAGTTGTTTTTTAGTCATGATAATTGTTGGCTCAGGTTTAATGGCTGAAAACTTAAGTAATGACGTTGCTGTGATGTTAATTGCAAACACAATAGCAACAGGAGCAGGTTTATTTGTGCTTATTACAGTATTTGCTGATGTATCAGGAGCTCACTTTAATCCATTTGTAAGTATTGCCATGACAATAACGGGAAAATTAAAAAAGAAACTGCTACCCTACTATATCATTGCTCAATTGATTGGTTGCTTGATTGGTGTTGGTTTAGCCAATTTCTTTTTTGAACATGACATTTATGAATTATCTACTAAATCAAGAGATGGAATTTACATATTCACATCTGAAGTAATAGCAACATTAGGGCTTATAATAATAATTTTTGGCTCTATGAAGTCAGGAAAAATTGCTGTTGCTGCTAGTGTTGGTCTTTATATTACAGCTGGTTACTGGTTTACTTCGTCTACTTCTTTTGCAAATCCAGCTGTTGCGATTGCTAGAACTTTTACAGAATCGTTTACTGGTATTAGTTATTTAAACACTCCTTATTATATCTTAGCTGAACTTGTAGGAATGTTAATTGCTGTATTTATTGTTAAAAAGTTATTTTTAGTGAAAAATTGAAAAATACAAAACTTGCCAATCGGATAAGTTTAATTAAAAAATATTAAAAATTTGTAAACTACAGGTTGTATAAAATTAACTTTTAGATTTATGAATTCTGTGATTAAATTAATCATCTAATAATCTGGAGGTAAAAATGGGAAAAAAACTAAAAAAAAATGAGAAGAAAAAAGCAAAAATTTTAAAAGCAATTGATAGACTGAAAAATAAAATTAAGGCCAAAGAAAAAAAATTGTCAAAAGTTAATATTAAAATTGCTGGTTTAGAAAAAAAGGTTGCAGAAAAAAAAGCAAAAAAGCTTGCTAAGAAAAATGCAGAGAAGTCTCCTGCATCTATAAATAATTAATATCAAAAAATTGTCTTTCTCCCTTCTCTTAAATAAGAGGGAGAAAGTAGTGAATTAACAAGATTTAACGGGGATAATGACGATTTAAACATCAAATTTTGTTAAGACTTCTTTTAAAGAAACTAAGTAACAAAATTTTTTAATTATTATTAAAGTTTTATGAATTTAAACATTATATCTTATAAAGAGATATATATTTGATTTATAATGAAATACGCTCGATAAATTTTACCGAGCGTATTTTGAGGGAAACGTAATAAATTAATTAATAATATAGAAATGCTAAAAAAATATTTAAATTAAGTTAAAGATTTATTAATTTTCAAGAATAAATGATATTAGAGTCGACATTCATCTCTCTTGCCAGGTTTTTAAGTCTTTTAGTTACTTGTTTTGAGACTATATCACTATGATTGTTAGGTATTTTCAAAAAAATAGTCTTATTTCGTTTATAAATTTTAAATTCATCTAACAACAACGAAGACATGCTAGTAAGTGACTCTGCTAATCTTAAAGCAGATCCCACTTGCTTTGAGGATAAAATCTCGTTGTTATTTAATAAGGATAGAAACTCATAATCCGGGTTATATTTTAAGCCACAATGTCTCCAAAAACTTGCTGATGCAACTTTTACCCTATCTTTATGATTTAGTTTTAGTAATGGAGTATTTAATACTTCCATAAAAACTAACTCTGCTTTTTGAAAAGCGCCTAGGCCCCAATCCATTTTACTTAAGATACAAGCCAAAGTTAGTAATCTTCGATTAAAATATTCGTTGTCTTCAAATAATGGTGAAATAAAATTAAAATATTTCTCAAAACTCTTTCCATAGTCCCCTTTTTTAAATGATATACCATCAGTTTTTAATTTGAAAATTTCATCCTCGCTCACTCCTTGGTTTATAATTGTATTCATATGCCCCTCTCTCAGTCCACTGATTGAGCAAATAACTTTTGAGGGGCTTGCTGCTTCAATTATTTCGTTAAGTATTATAGAGCTAAAAGGTAAATAGGGGGTTCTAGATTTAGTAATATATTCCAGTGATTTCAAAGATGATTTATTAAATTTTGAAATCCTATTTAAGTAATTAACTGCTACATCTTTTGAGAGTTTGTATTGATGTAAAATATGTAATGGGTGTTTTTCTTTAAAGAGATGATATTTAAATAATGATCTCCAAGTCCCTCCTACCAAATAAATATTTTTAAATTTCTTTTTAGAAAGCCATTTTTCATCTCTTAAAAGTTTTCTAACATATTTTCCCAAATTTTTTTTTTTTATAATAGGATTATTTTTAAGTCTTAATACTCCAAGAGGTAAAGAGGTTGTTTCAATAATTTGATTTTTAGAAACCCTGGCAAGTTCTAAACTTCCACCTCCTAAATCCGCAACTAGTCCATCTACTTCATCAAATCCTATTATTACACCGTTTGCTGATGTTCTTGCTTCTTCCTCGCCAGATAATACTAGTGGTTTTTTATTAAATATTTTTTCAATTTCTCTTAAAAATTCACTTGCATCAGTAGCCTCTCTAAAAGCTGCTGTAGCAATAATTTCTAAATCTTGAACGTCTGAAAT
>CACHWO010000037.1 GCA_902583685.1 uncultured Pelagibacteraceae bacterium | reverse complement strand
AATGGATAAGTAAAAGCAAATATCATTGAAAAAATTCCAAGATATATAGTCAGTAAATTAAATTGAATAAGAATTAAGAATGCCAAGATACAAAGAATAAAAACATAAAATAAAGCCACACTTTTTTTTAATGATCCAGAAGCTATTGGTCTCGATTTTGTTCTTTTAACTTTTTTGTCTATATTTGCATCAACTATATCGTTAACTATACATCCTGCACTTCTCATTAGAACTGATCCGCAAAAAAAAAGAAATAAATAATAAATTAATAATTCAATATTTTGTTTAAAATAAAAAGATAGTGAAATACCCCAAGCGCAAGGCCAAAATAACAATAGAAACCCAATAGGCTTATTTAATCTCGTTACAGCAATGAAATTTCTTAAATGTGTTGACATTATTTATTAATGTAAATATCAAACAGTAAATACATAATCAATTGATTCGATATGAATATAGATTACACAGTTACTGCTTTGATGTTTCCTGCAATTCCATTGATAATGACAGTTTATAGTAACAGGTTTCATACACTCAGCGCTTTAATAAGAAAACTTCATGACGAACATGTATTTGAAAAACATATTCCACCAGAATGGGAAAGACAGCTTAAAAATTTGAGTCAAAGAATCAATTATTTGAAGTATGCAATCGGAGCAGCTAGCCTGGGTTTTTTATTTAATATGATTACAGTTTTGTGCTTATATTTAGAGAGTGTTTTTGTTGCTCGATTAATTTTTGCATCATGTTGCATTTCAATGATTGTATCTATACTCTTATTTTTATTAGAAATTTTTTTATCTACAAATGCGTTAAAGTTGCATTTGTCAGATATGAAAATAGATGGCAAATAATATTCTATGAAATTAAATGCAATGAGAGCCTTTATAATCGCTGCGGTAGTGATAATTCTTTTGTATGCTTTGGGACTATTTTTGCCAATAATTTTGGTATCAAATTAAAATGTTTAGTAAACCAATAATATTAATAATTCTTCTTATTTTGTTAATAACTTTCTATTTAGTTATAAGATTTGGAGCAGGAAAAAAGAAGGATATTGATAATTCAAAAAATCTAACAAAATATCTTTTTGGGATAAGGATTCTTATTCTTATATTAGCGTTGGTTGGATTAATTTTGTGGTTTTTTCTTTAAATCTTTCGAAAAAACTAATTTACCAAATTTAATTTTTTCATCATACGATTTCTCAAATGTTTTAAGTTGAGAATCTTTCATTCTTTTTTTTAAAATATTTAGATTTTCTAATTTCCATTCATCAGTAGTATCTAGATTTTTCCAAATTTTTTTTTCATCTTGCGACCTTGCGCATCCAAAACATAAACCTGTTGACGGATCATTTTTACAAATACTGATGCAAGGACTTATTATTTTTCTATTCATTTGGTAATAAAACTGCCGGACCTAAAATCTTTCTTCCTTCTAAATCTTCATGTGCTTTCTTAGCATCTGATAACTTATACTCTTTAAATATTTTAACTTTAATTTTACCAAATTTTATTTGTTCAAATAGTAATTCTGATCCTTCTTCAAGAGCTGCTCTACCCGCACCGTAGTCTGCTAATCCAGGTCTAGTAAAAAAAAGACTTTTGTGAGCAATATATTTTTTTACATCAATAGGCTCTAATGGACCTGAAGCATTACCAAATGAAATCATCATTCCCATCGGTTTTAAACATTTTATAGATTTCTCAAAAGTACTTTTACCAACCCCATCATATACAACATTCAATCCTTTATTATTTGTAATTTCCATCACTCTTTTATAAAAATCATCTTCATTATAATTAATAACGTAATCGCAACCATTCTCCTTTGCGCTATTAATTTTATCACCTGATCCAACAGTCCCAATAACTCTACATCCAATACTTTTGGCCCACTGGCAAAAAATTTGACCAACACCACCTGCAGCTGCATGAAATAAAATCATCTCGCCAGCTTTAACTTTGTAGGTTTTAAATAAGAGATAATGTGAAGTTAAACCTTTTGTCATTATGCTTGCTGCAATTTTTTCATCAATCCCATCTGGAATTTTCACAGCAATTTTTTCTGGTATAATTCTTTCTTCAGAGTATGAACCAAGAGGCATTTGAGAATAAGCAATTTTATCACCTTTATTGAAAAGTTTTACATCAGAACCTATCTCAATAATTATTCCTGCACCTTCCATTCCTAAGCCACTAGGAAGTTTAATTTTATAGAGTCCAGATCTATGATAAGTATCTATGAAATTTAGACCTATTGCCAAATTTTTTACTTTAATTTCATTTGGACCTGGTGATCCAATCTTCACATCCTTGATCTCTAAAACTTCTGGTCCACCATGTCTACTAATAATAATTGATTTTGGCATTTTAACTTATATAAATTCTTCATGGCTACAAAAGCAAGACTTTTTTACCCAAAAGAATTAAAAAGTGGACTTATTTCTAAATTTTCAGAAAATCAATCCCATTATATAAAGAATGTAATAAGACTTAAACATGGAGATAAAATATCTTTATTCAATTCAAAAGATGGTGAGTGGGATGCCTCTATAATATTAATATTCAATCAAAAAGATTTAATAGAATTCAAAGTAGAAAAGATGTCGAGACACAAAGAAGAAGAAAAAAATATTTGGTTGGCATTTTCTCCAATAAAAAAAAATCCTCAAGACTTAATGATACAAAAAACAACTGAACTTGGAGTCAATAAATTTATTCCAGTAATTTGTGAAAGAAGTGTTGTTAGAGAAATTAATATTGATAGAACTAAAAAGATATATATAGAGGCAAGCGAACAATCGAATAGAATTTCAGTACCCGAAATCTTAGAGAAACAAAACTTACAAAATTTTCTTAAAAACTTCCCAAATGATGGTAATCTTTTGTTCTGTGATATAAATTCTAAGTCGAATAATTTTATCAATTTGATATCAAAATCAGTGCCTACATGCATTTTAGTTGGACCAGAGGGTGACTTTTCAGAAAAAGAGCGAGAATTAATAGAAAATCACAAAAGAACTAAATCAATATCCCTTGCCCGTAATATTTTGCGAGCAGAGACAGCAGCTATAGCAGCGGCTACAATTGTAAGTTACAAATTAAATTTTTCATAATTTTCCCTTAAATTTAAGCAGAATATTACCTTGCAAAAATGTCGCAAAACCTTATTAAACATGAATTAAGGTTATATATATAGTAAATATTATTTATGAATACAGCTTACGCACTTTTACTTGGACTAGTTGTCTTTTTAATTCTCTTTATTTATTTTGTCTTCTTTTCTGTTTCAGTAAGATTAGAAAAAAATGAGAATGAAGCAGAAATAGCTGTTAAAAGAAAATCAGTTCCTTTTAAATGGAAAGACTTAGTCGATTCTAAAAATAAAAAATTAGGATTTATAGACTTAGGAAACCATATTCTAATAGCAGGGATTGTGCTCTTAGGAATTTTTATTATATCGAACGCATAAAATGATTGTAGCACTAAGTATATTTTTAATAACGATTGGATCAATAGCTTTTCATTTTTGGTCTCCGTGGTGGTGGACTGAAGTGGCATCTAATTGGGGAAATATGGATGACACCATAATATTAACTTTTTGGATTACAGGATTTGTTTTTGTAGCTATATGTTTTTTTGTTGCTTATTGCGTTTGGAAATTTAGTTACAAAAAAGAGCGAAGGGCTGAATATAAACCAGAAGACAAAAAACTTGAAAGTAGGCTCACTTGGGCAACGGCTATTGGTGTTGCCGCTTTATTAGCACCAGGATTAGTTGTTTGGAACCAATATGTAACAGTTCCTGAAAACGCATATAAGGTTGAAGTGTTCGCTTACCAATGGGGCTGGAAATATAGGCTACCTGGAGAAGATGGTGTTTTAGGAAAAACAGATATAAGATACATTAATGACGATAATCCATTTGGATTAATTCTTGAGGATCCAAATGGAAAAGATGATCTTCTTGTTGATGCTCAAGAATTACATGTTTTAAAAGATCGACCTGTTAAATTTGAACTTAGAACAATTGATGTTTTACATAATTTTTACGTTCCTCAATTTAGAGGTAAAATGGATATGGTTCCAGGAATCATAACTTATTATTGGCTTACACCAACTAGAGTTGGTGATTTTGAGGTTTTATGTGCAGAGTATTGTGGATCAGGCCACTACGCAATGAGAGGAAGAGTAATTGTCGATGAAGAGAAAGATTACAAGAAATGGGAAGCTAAACAAATAACTTTTGAAAAAATGTTAGCCAAAACAACTAAAAAAGACAATTTGAAGCTGGTAAAAAAGGATAAATAAATTATAAGCATATTGAAATTATGTCAGATGAATACGAACATAAATTAGAAGCTAAATCAGATTATGCAACTGATGCATCATCAGTATCAACTCCTGATATAGATTCAGTTCCTGAAGCGGAGTTACCCGATCAAGAACTCTACCATTCCCACAGTTGGTGGACAACATATGTATTCTCCCAGGATGCAAAATACATTGGAATACAATATGCGCTAACTGCAGTTGGAACTGGACTTTTGGGTCTCGTCTTATCTTGGCTTATGAGAATTCAATTAGCTTTTCCTGGTTTAGGATGGTTAGACCCAGCAGCATATTATCAGTTTGTAACAATGCATGGAATGATAATGGTTGTTTACTTATTAACCGCGTTATTTTTAGGGGGCTTTGGAAATTTATTAATACCACTTATGTGTGGTGCTAGAGATATGGCTTTTCCATATGTAAACATGCTTAGCTATTGGGCATTTGTTGTTGCAGTTGTAGTTTTACTAGCAAGTTTTTTTGTTCCTGGAGGGCCCACC
>CACHWO010000036.1 GCA_902583685.1 uncultured Pelagibacteraceae bacterium | reverse complement strand
CACCTTTGGCAGCAGGATATCTTACTGGTAAGTATAGAAATAATCAAATGCCGAAGAATTCAAGAATGGATTTATTTTTTAACAATTACCCAAGGTATCATAACGAGAGAACTTATAATGCTGTAGATGAATATTTTAAATTAGCTCAAAAATATAAAATATCTTTAACACAACTTTCACAAGCTTTTGTGAACTCTAGAGATTTTGTTACAAGTAATATAATTGGTGCAACAACTATGAAGCAGCTTAAAGAAAATATAGACAGTATTGATATTTCTTTAAATCAAGAAATAATTGATGAAATTAACTCAATACACGATAATAATCCAAATCCAGCTCCTTAATTAAACAACTATTGAAAAGGTAATAAATTTGTATAGATTGCTCAAATTAATTAAAAAAAATGATTAAAAAAATTTTATTAATATGTTTGCTCACAACTGGTTTTTTTTCAACAGTTGCTCAGGCTTCAAATCCAAAGAGTCTTGGTAAATATAAAAATTGGGAAGCTTTTTCTTACAATGATGACAAAGGCAAAGTTTGTTTTGCACAGACAATTCCCACTGAGAGATCTCCAAAAACTTTTAAAGTTAGTGAAGCAAGATTGTTTGTAACATTTAGAAAAGAAGAAAAAATCAAGAACGAAATAAGTGTTACTGGTGGATATACCTATAAACCTTCATCAGTTATTGCAAAATCTGGGAAAAATGAATTTTTATTTACAGAATCTCAAGGAAACTTTGCTTGGATACAAGATGCAGAAGAAGAATTTAATTTGATTAAAGTGATGAAAAAAGCTTCAAAGTTATCGATTTCAGCATCAACTAAGAGTGGAGCTAAAACAAAAGACATTTATTCGATGATGGGATTTACTAAAGCTTATAATACCGCAAAAAAAAGTTGTGCCTAAAAAAAAAAGTAAAATTGTTTTGGCTTATTCTGGTGGCCTAGACACATCAATTATTCTTAAGTGGCTTCAAGAAAATTATAATTCTGAAGTGATAGCCTATACCGCTGATATCGGGCAGAAAATGAATAAAAATAAAATTATTAAAAATGCAAAAAGATTAGGTGTTAAAAACATAATTATAGAAGATTTAAAAAATACTTTTGTAAAAGACTACGTTTACCCAATGATAAGAGGACATGCTTTATATGAAGGAGTTTATTTACTAGGAACTTCCATAGCTAGACCTTTAATTGCTAAAAGACAAATTGCTGTGGCTAAAAAATTTAAAGCTTTCGCTGTTTCACATGGAGCAACTGGAAAAGGAAACGATCAGGTAAGATTTGAACTTGGTTACTACTACTTTGGACCAAAAATAAAAGTTATTGCTCCTTGGAGAATTTGGAAATTAAAATCAAGAACGGATTTAATTAGATATGCAAAAAAACATGAAATACCTATATCGAGAGATAAAAAGGGAGCCCCTCCTTTTTCAGTGGATGATAATCTTTATCATACTTCAACGGAAGGAAAAATTTTAGAGGACCCAAAAAAACAAGCACCTGAATATATTTTTCAAAGAACTGTTTCTCCTGAAAAAGCTCCAAATAAACCTTCTTATGTAACTATAGGATTTAAAAAAGGAGATCCTGTTTCTGTTAATAATAAAAAATTATCTCCTGCAAAACTTCTTCAAAAATTAAATATTTTAGCTGGGAAGAATGGAGTTGGAAGGGTTGATATGGTTGAAAATAGATTTATAGGAATTAAATCAAGAGGAGTATACGAAACACCTGGCGGAACTCTTTTAATAATTGCACATAGAGCTATTGAGTCGATTAGTTTAGATAAACAAACCATGCATAAAAAAGACGAAGTAATGCCAAAATATGCTGAGCTAATTTACAATGGTTTTTGGTATTCAAAAGCAAGATTCAAGTTACAAAAAATTGTTGATCTTAAGAAAAATCAAGTGAACGGTTTAGTTAAGCTTAAGCTATATAAAGGAAATATTACAATTTTATCAAGACAAAGTAAAAGTAAAGCATATTCCATAAATAAAGTGTCATTTGAGGAAAATAAAAGTTTCAAAAAGTCAAAAGTTGAGAAATTCATATTAGGTGCGGCAAGAAAGCTTAGGGCCTAAATATAATTAAATATATAAAAAACTTTTTATGAGTATGAACATAATAATCAGAAACATTCAGTTAGTTGCTGTAATATTTATCCTTGTGGGAACCGTGCTGGCATTCGGCTTTGAAATAAATGAGATGTATAAGGTAGGTCGAATAACTTTAGCTGACCTGCTTTTAATGTTTATCTACATTGAGGTTATAGGAATGATAGGAGTTTTTTGGGCCAGCAAAACAATTAGGATTACTTATCCCGTTTTAATTGCAATCACAGCACTAGCTAGATTAATAATTTTGCAAGATAAAGATAGTGCATCGATAAATTTAATTTATCAAGGAGCAGCGATACTTCTTTTAGCTTTATCAGTATTTTTTTTAACGTTGAGATATAGCAAGAAGTTGGGAATGGATAAAAGAAATCCAGGCGAGGAAGCTTAATTAATAATGAAACAACTTGTAGCTATTATAGCATATTATATGTTTGGTTATCTTATTTTTTGGACATTACTTCATGAAACAGATTTTTTTCCAAAAATTTGGGTAAGAGAAAATTTTAGTATTGCTATATATATTTGGGTTTTCTTTTTTATAATACCATTAATTTTGATTGCATTAGGTAACGACTACATAAAAGATCGAATTTCCGATTTTAAATCATTGAAGCAAAGTACAAGATGGCCACTTTATTTACTATTATTCGGTGTTTGGGATTTAATGATAGGTTTTGCATATCTACTTTTCTCATACTTTGAAATTTCGCAAACAACAATGATTATAGCTAACGCATTATTTATTTCTGGGACAATATTAACTTTTATAAGTTTCTCAGTTGCAAAAAAATTAGAACTCTCAAAAGAAGAATAATTTATGGCAGGTAAAATTTTAATATTTGGTGCAACTGGTTCCGTTGGAAGCTCATTAACAAAACTATATAGTAATGAGTCTGATAAAATTCACTTGATAGGCAAAAACGATGAAGAAGTAGGTAATTTATCAAAAGAGGTAAATTGCAGTTTTAGTGTAGCAGATGTCACTGATCAAAATTTTATTGAAAAAATTAGTGATGATTTAAAAAATGAGGATATTAATGGTATAGCATATTGTATTGGTTCTATTGATCTTAAACCAATAAATCTAGTTACAAAAAAAGATTTTTTAAAAAGCCTAGAATTAAATTTTTTTCCTATAATTGAAATTATTAAAAAATTTAAAGAGAATTTAAAAAAAAATAAATCATCAGTAGTCGTTTTTTCAACTGTTGCTGTCAAACAGGGTTTTCCAAATCACAGTATAATTTCACCGGTCAAAGCCTCATTAGAGGGTTTGACGGTTTCTCTAGCAGCGGAATTAGCACCTAATGTTAGAATTAATTGCATAGCGCCTAGTTTGAGTAACTCAAAAATGGCAAGTAGAATTCTTGGTAATACCAAAATTGCGGAAGGGATTGCAAAACAACACCCATTAAAAAGAGTTGGGGAAGGTTCAGATAGTGCTGCTCTAGCTAAATTTTTACTATCAAAAGAAAGCTCTTGGATAACAGGACAAATAATTGGTGTTGACGGTGGACGTTCAAACGTCGGTTAAATTCAATCTTTAGAAAATAACTAAAATTAATATAAAGATTTGAACAAAATTTATTACAACTGATATAGAGTGAAAAATTTTGAACTTATTATTATTTTTCTTATCTTTAAATTTATTTATTAATGGCATCAAAATAAATAAAGATATGGCAAATAATGCACAACAAATATAAATTAAAAACAAGCTAAAGTTCATACCATGATAAACATAGATTGGGATAGAAGCTAAAATCAGAATCAATAAGTTTATTCCATAATAAAAAGGAAATATCTTCCTTATAAAATTTCTATAACTCTTTTCATTTAGTGAATTGAAACCCACTGGAGCAACAACAAAAGAGAAGAACAACATTATTCCTAGAACTGCAGCTATTGATGTAAAAACTAAATTAGCAATCATTTTATTAAGCTTATATACATGTATTTTAAAAAATATCTGTGACAAACATACTTAATAATTAATAATACTACCAATAAAAGAAAGGTTTTTATCTAAAATAACTATTTCTCCTGAAGATACTGCTTTGTTTATTATCTCTAAAATAACAACGTAATGAGTTACTAAGACAAGATTTCCTTCTCCATTCCATCTGGAAATATATTTTTTTAAATCTTTTATTTGTCTATCTTTATTTTTTCTTAATTTCTCGGAGAAAAAAGAATTTAATGCATCAAAAGTTTCAAAATTTTTAAATGCGTATTTCGCTGTATCTTTACACCTACACCATTGGCTTGATAAAACATTGTCGATAGGAATTTGATTTTTATTGAAAAAAATTCCAATTTTTCTTGATTGTTCAATACCTTGACTATCTAAATTCCTCTGGGTTGAACAATCATCCAATCTAAAATTTCCTGGATCTCCACCACCAGGCGCAATCGCATGTCTTATAAATACAATATTACCACCTTTTTTTAATTGTTCGATTACGATCTCATCAGATTTTACGTTCGTTAAAATTAAAGTAAAAATAGATAAAACAATTAAAAGTTTTTTATGCATGTGCTTAAATAGATAATATCAAATAACTGTAAAAAGTATTAACTAAAGTTCTGATAAATTATGATATTTGAAACTACACGAGATGGTGCACTAAAAAAATTGGATAATTTCATTGAAAATGAAATTATTAATTATAATTCTAAAAGAAATTTCGATTTTGGACCTAAAGAAAGAAAAAATGTTTCATGTCTATCTCCATATATAACTCACCGACTGATAACTGAATACGAAACTGTTGAGAGAGTTTTAAAAAAACGACCCTATCAAAAAGTTGAAAAATATGTTCAAGAAATTTTTTGGCGGGTATACTGGAAAGGATGGTTGGAATTAAGACCAAAAGTTTGGACAGATTTTACTGAAGATCTAAAAAATATTAAAGATGATGAAAAGATACAGCAAGCTGTAAATGGAAAAACCCAAATTTCATGCTTTAATGATTGGGTAAATGAAATAAAAGAATTCAATTATCTTCATAACCATACAAGAATGTGGTTTGCGAGTATTTGGATATTTACACTAAAATTGCCTTGGCAGAAGGGTGCTGAATTTTTTTTAAAGTATCTTTTAGATGGTGATGCTGCGTCTAATACTCTGAGCTGGAGATGGGTAGCTGGTCTTCAAACTAAAGGAAAAAATTATTCTGCACAATCTTGGAATATTGAAAAGTTTACAAATAATAAATACAAAAATATAAGATTAGT
>CACHWO010000035.1 GCA_902583685.1 uncultured Pelagibacteraceae bacterium | reverse complement strand
ATTGCAAAACCTGTCCAGTCATCAAGTCCTCTATCCTGAACATATCTTGGTACGTGAGTTGCAACTAAAGTAATTTGAAATCCACATACAAAAAAACCTAAAACTAATAATCTAAATCCTTTATGTGCAAATGACTCTTTCAAAACTTTTATGACGCTATCACTTTTGTTACTCTCATCGTCTGAAACAACTACCTTCTCTTCGCCTTCTGGTTTTTTTAGAAAAAATCCCGGGATACACATTATGAATAAAATTATTGCAAAAACTGTGAAAGTATTTTGCCATCCAACTTCGACCATTAAATATTTTGTAAGGACCGGGAAAATAAACATTCCAAGACCACCAAATGCAGTGACATATCCAGCTGCTTTACCTCTGTTTTGATTTGGGAAATGTTTAGTTACAACAGGTGCAAGAATTGTTCCTGCAGCACCACCTAAACCTATTCCTACTAAAAGACCAAGATTAATTTGAAACCAAGTTCCAGTGTTAAAATTATTACCTAAAGCTAAAACACCAACTCCATAAATTATGAGGGTAAAAATAACCATTTTACTACCACCATGCTTATCAGCAAACCTTCCAAAGATTGGTGTAACAATTCCCCAAATTAAAGCATGTAACGCGATAGCAAGACCAAATTCGGTATTAGAAATTCCACAATCAATTTCAAAGTCACCTGAAAATAATCCAAAAGTTTGTCTAACTCCCATTGTTACATTAACAACAAAACAAGCTGCTACTAAAGTAATAAATGCAGATTTATTTGGGAAAAATTTTGTTATCATTTAACTTTCTTTAATGCTTTTTTAAGATCTAAAATCAAATCGTGTGGATCTTCTAATCCAATGTGAAATCTAATAATATGATAGTTGGGTTTAAGGTATTTCTTAAAAATTCTGGTAATATTATAACTTTGATAAAGAACTAAACTCTCAAAACCACCCCAGCTCTGTCCTATACCAAACAATTTTAATGAATTTATAAATTTTAAAATTGAATTTTTATTTTTACTTTGTATTAAAATTGAGAATAGTCCTGTTGCGCCAGAATAATATTTTTTCCAATTTTTGTAATTTTCAGTACCCTTTTTATGAGGATATAAAATTTCTTTTATTTTTTTCTCTCCTTTTAAAAAATTTATAATCTTTTTCGTATTTTCTTCATGTTTTTTAATTCTTATATCAAGAGTCCTCATGCCTCTTAAAACAAGATAAGCGTCATCAGGAGATGCTCTAAACCCAAATAATTTATTACAAAACTTAACTTTTTCAAAAACTTTTTTATTTACTGATAGACTTCCCAACATAACATCTGAATGACCTGAGAAGTACTTTGTTCCAGAAGAAATTGACATATCAAATCCTAATGTAAGAGGTTTTATTAAAAAAGGAGTTCCCCAGGTATTGTCTATTGCGGTTAGTATTTTCTTTCTTTTTGCCATTTTAATTATTGCTGATAAATCTTGGAATTCGAAAGTGTTACTGCCTGGATTTTCAACAAAAATCATTTTTGTTTTTTTATTTATTTTTCTTTTTAAGGTATTTAGGTCTAAAGGATTATAAAAATGTGTCTTAATATTGAACTGCCTAAGTAAGTTTGAGGTAATTAATCTTGTAGGTGCATACACTGCATCGGTCACAATCATTTCATCTCCTGGTCTACAGAAACTCATAATCGATAAAGCAACTGCACCGAAACCAGTAGAAGTTAAAAAAGTTGCATGTGCTTCCTCTAACTCAGCTATAAAATTTTGAAGGGCAATTGTTGTTTGACTACCTGATCTACCATAATCATAGAAATCTACCTTCGAGCCTTTTTTAACTTTTTTTTCCCTATCTATAAGCTCCTGCATAGTTTTAAAAAAAATAGTAGAATTTCTCACTATTGCTGGATTTGCAGATCTCGATATTTTATCTTGAGCTAAATGTTTTAGTTTTGTTTTATCTGAAAGCTTCATTAAATATTTTCACAACCAGTAACCCAAATATCGTAGACCGGGTGGTCAAAGGTTCTAAGATTTGTACTGTTAGAAAAGGTCCAACCATTAAAAACAAATACCTTATCCTCTTTTTTATCAGTAAGATCTCTGACTTGAATATAGGCTGCAACACCTAAATTATTTTGATCCTCGAATTTACTGCACTTTTTCGGAAAAATCTCTAAATATCCAAATCTCTCTTTTTTACCAATAACAATATTAATATCTTTTGTTTTTGCAGTAATTTTATCTAGAGCTCTAATTTTAACGATTGATTGATTAGTCAAATTAGATTGTTTTTTTTTTGACTTGATAAGATTTTTTTCATTATTGTTTGTATCAATTACCACAGACTCTTCTTCAAATGTTGGTTGTAGGACATTTAGATCAATATTTTCATTAGATTTAACTAAAGTCGCTTTAAATAAAAATGAAATTAATATTAGAATTATATAATTTTTAGGGTTTCCAGCTTTCATATTTTTTAAATTTCTTATTGTCATTTGAAATCTTATTTGGTTTATACGACTCTTTTGTGCCAGTTTTATTATCTTTATGTGGTTTTTGCCAATAAAATTTATTTTCTTCAAGGTTTATTGGAATGTTCTTAGAAATACCGTGTATCCATGAGTACCAATCTGAGGTAATTTTTGAAGCATTAATCTCACCATTATATATAACCCATCTCTTACCTGTTTTATTTTGATAATATTTATTACCAAATTGGTCTTTACCTTTAAATTTTCCAAACAAAACAGTGTAAATAAAAGTTCCCACTGTTTGAGAGTTCCACCAAGTAAAAATTTGTTTAAACATTTTCAGAATTTAAAAATCCACACAATTTAAAATTGTATCATAATAACATAGACACAAAAAGATTATTGTATATATCTCTTAAGATACAACTTTCAACAAAATAAGGAAAAAATATGTCAAAATTTTTAGTAGAAACATACTACACATGTACTTTTAAAATAATTCATGAGCTAAGTGAATTAGATGAGAAGAAATTAGCTGATATAGATAATAGAAAAGACGGAAAAGTCGAAATCATTGATGTAACAGTAAATAATAGAAAAACAAAAAAAACTGATGATAAAAATTCTGAAACAAAGACCTCTTTAGATAACGTTAAAATTTCACATTCTGAAAATAAAACTGACAATAAAAAATTTCAAAGCCAGCTTTTAAATAAAGTTTCAGGTAAAAAAACAAGAATGGAAACAAAGAAAAATGAAAAAAGATTTCAAATGCCTGACAGAAGAAAGGGTTATATTCAAAAGGCAGCTATTGGAAATCATAAGATATACCTTCACACTGGAGAATATAACGATGGAAAAATTGGAGAAATATTTATTGATACAAATAAAGAAGGTGAATTAGTAAAAGCTCTTACAAACAATTTTGCTATTGCAATATCACTGGGTCTTCAATACGGAGTTCCTCTTGAGGAATATGTAGATGCTTTTCTTGATACTAAGTTTGAGCCATCAGGAAAAGTTTATGGTAACGATAGAATTTTGAGTGCAACATCAATACTTGACTATATATTTAGAGAGTTAGCTGTATCCTATTTGGGTAGAGAAGATTTAGCACATACACCGGGAATTAATAAAGTTAACACTGATCAAAATAGTAATGAGGATGATCAATTCTTAAAGATAGTTAAAAATATTACAAGTAAAGGATTTATAAGAAGTAATTATGAGGAAAAATTAGTTGATTTAAGTGATGTTAGGATAAATCTAAAAAGTAAAAATTAATTTTTCTTTAATAATGTTTTTATGCTAAGCTCTTTTAACTGTTTATCGCTTACTTCAGATGGAGCTTCCATTAAAAGGTCTTCGGCGTTTTGATTTAAGGGAAATAAAGTAATTTCTCTTATATTTTTTTGATTAGCTAATAACATAACTATTCTATCAATACCTGGTGCCATTCCTCCGTGAGGAGGTGCACCATAAGACAATGCTTTAATCATTCCTGAAAAATTTTTTTCAACATCTTTCTTTGAATATCCTACCTTTTCAAAAACTTTAAATAAAAATTCTGGAATATGATTCCTAATTGCACCAGATGATAGTTCATAACCATTACAAACTAAATCATACTGATATGCCAAAATTTTTAAAGGGTCGGCTTTATCAAATTCTTCTAATTTCGTTTGTGGCATTGAAAATGGATTGTGACTGAAATCTATTTTTTTTTCATTTTCATCAAATTCATACATAGGATAATCTGTAATCCAACAAAAATGAAATTTGTTTTCATCAATTAATTTTAGTTCAGTAGCTATTTTTTCTCTTGCGACACCTGAAAATTTAATAGCTTCTTTTTCTTTGTTGCAAACAAAAAATATTGAGTCCTGATCACTAATTTTACACTTTGAAATTAAATTTGATATAGATTCTTCAGAGAAAAATTTTGCTATTGGACCTTTTCCAATTACCCTATTTTGAGATTTTTCAAAAGTTATATATGCTAATCCACTTGCTCCTTCACTTATAGCCCAATCATTTAAATTATCAAAAAAGCTTCTTGGTTGTTTATTGGTGTTTGGTACTGGAATAGCTTTAACTATTCCTCCTTTAGATATTATTTCCTTAAATATTTTAAGCTTAACGTCTTCAGACTTAAAGATTTCGGTAACATCTTTTAGCTCTATGGGATTTCTTAGATCTGGTTTGTCTGTACCATATTTTTCTAATGACTCTTTGTACTTTAATCTTATAAATGGGGTTTTATTTACTTTTTTTCCATTTCCAAATTTACTAAATAAATCAAAAAAAATAGGTTCAACTATGTTAAATACATCCTCTTGTTCAACAAAAGACATTTCCATATCTAATTGGTAATGTTCACCCGGACTTCTATCTGCTCTGCCATCCTCATCTCTAAAACATGGAGCTATCTGAAAATATCTATCAAAACCAGATATCATGACCATTTGTTTAAATTGTTGTGGGGCCTGGGGAAGCGCATAAAACTTTCCTGGATGAGTTCTACTTGGCACCAAGAAATCCCTAGCACCCTCTGGACTTGATGCTGTAAGAATAGGTGTTTGAAACTCCATAAAATTGTTCTCAATCATTTTTGATCTTATAAATGATAAGACATTTGATCTAAGTTTAATATTTTTGTGCATTTCTTTTCTTCTTAAATCAATAAATCTATATTTAAGTCGTATATCCTCTGGATAGTCCTGTTCTCCAAATACTGGCATAGGTAGATCTTTAGCTTCTGATAATATTTCTGTATTAATGATTTTAATTTCGATCATTCCTGTTTTTAACTCTTTATTTTCGGTATCTTTAGATCTTTTTATGACCTCACCTTCAAAACAAACTACTGACTCCGGTTTAATTTTTTCTATTATTTTAAAATTCTTATTTTTGTTTTCTATAACACATTGTGTAATGCCGA
>CACHWO010000034.1 GCA_902583685.1 uncultured Pelagibacteraceae bacterium | reverse complement strand
AAGAATTAATTTTAAGTAATGGTGAAAAATTAGTTTTATTAATTGGTTCATTTTTTGTTAAAGTTTTTATTTGATCAATATTTTTAATTTGATCTTTGATTACGCTAATTTTTTTAGGATTTTGGGTATCTAGATCAATTTTTTTTTTTTTTCAGTATTGTTAATAGATTTTATTAACCTGTCATCAGTTTCGTCCAATTTATTCTCAATTTGTTTTATATGCATAAGTTGTATTAAGTACATTTCTAAAGTTATGTTTTCGTTTGAAACTATACTCAAATCTTCTATAGTTTTTAAAGTTAATTGCCAAAAAATACCTAAATCCTGAATGTTAAGACCTTCACAAATATCATCTATTTTTTTTAATTCAGAGTCAGATAAAAAAAGTTCTTTATTTATCGGACCTAGGCTTAATCTTCTTGTAAATAAATAAATTAGCTCCAAAATATCATTAAGGAAGTTTTTAGGGTCTAGTCCCTCGTCTACTAATTCTTTTAAAAGTTTTAAAGCATTACTCTCATTTCCACTAAATACATACTTAAGTAAATCCATTAATTTGGTTTTATCAACTAAACCTAACATTTTTCTCACATCTTTATCATTTAAAATATTTTCAGGATTTAAACTTTGATAAACTAAAGCTCGATCTAATAAAGATAATGCATCTCTTACTGACCCCTCTGAGGCTTTTGCTAATAGTGTAAGTGCTTCATCAGATATTTTTCCCTTTTCAGTATTTAAGATTTTTTTTAAGTGATTAAATATTGTATCAAAATTAACTCTTCTAAGATCGAATCTTTGACATCTTGATAAAATAGTTACAGGGATTTTTCTAACCTCTGTTGTTGCAAGAATGAATTTTAATTTTTCTGGTGGTTCCTCTAAAGTTTTTAACATACCATTAAAAGCTTGTTTTGATAGCATATGAACTTCATCGATTATAAAGATTTTAAATTTTGCACTTGTTGGATTATATTTTGCATTTTCGATTAATTCACGAATATCATCTATACCTGTCTTGGATGCAGCATCCATTTCGAGTACATCGATATGATTTGAGTTATCTATTTCCTCGCAATGTTTGCATGGCTTGTTTTTATCACATAAATTATTTTCGTTATTATTTGAGGTACAATTAAGTGCTTTTGCTATCAGCCTAGCTGTTGTTGTTTTGCCAACTCCTCTAATTCCTGTGAGTAAATAGGCATTTGGTGTTTTTCCTATTTTTATGCCATTTAAAATAGTTTCAGCAATAATCTCTTGACCTATCACATCTTTAAAAATTTTTGGCCTATGTTTTAAAGCAAGGATTTGTAATTTATTTTCGTTTGGCATATTAGGAGACCAGACAACCCGTTTTCAAAAGTCTGTGCTGCTGTTGTTACACCCTGACACATTTGACATAATAAAATCGCCTGAATGGCCTCCAAATTATTATATCAATATAAAATTGAATTCTACAAGGGTAGAATCATAATTTTGTGGACTATTTTTTTTGTCTAAAAATTGAGGCCTCATAAACACCTAAAATATTTAAACTTTCTGTGTGAAAACTTAATTCTTCTAGAGCTTTTTGTACTTTTGTTTGCTCTATATGTCCCTCTAAATCTAAATAAAAATTTGTTTGATCAAAAGTATTTTTTACTGAAAAACTCTCTAATTTTGTAAGGTTTACTTGATTGGTAGCAAATCCTCCTAAACATTTATATAAAGCAGCAGGAATACTCTTAAGTCTAAAAATACAAGTTGTTATATATTTTTTGTTTTTATTGTAATCAGGCTGGCTTACGTTTTTAGACATAATTAAGAAACGTGTAGTATTTTGATTTTCATCTTCAATATTTTCAGTTAAAATTTTTAAGTCATATATTTTTGCAGAAAGCTTGGAAGCTATGGCTGCGATTGATTTATCGTCTGTTTTTGAGAGCTCTTTAGCGGAACCAGCTGTGTCTGCTGAAATAATTGTTTTAAATTTATTTTTTAAAATAAATTTTTGGCATTGATCGATAGCTTGGGCATGGCTTCGTACAAATTTCACATCTTTTAACTCTGCATTTTTCCTAACTAATAGATTATGCTCAACCTTTTGAAAGTGTTCCGAATGAATTTGCAATTTATATTTAGGAAGTAAATAATGAATATCCGCAACTCTTCCCGCAAGTGAATTCTCAATTGGAATAACTATTTTATAATTTTCATCATCATGAGCTATTTTAAATGTTTCCTCAAAAGTTGGGCATGCTTTAATCTCACAACTTGGAAATAATTTTTCACAAGCTAAGTGTGAGTAAGCTCCCATTTCTCCTTGAAAAGCAACTTTAATTTTTTCCATTTTTTTCCATAATTTTTTTAATTTTTATCAAGTCATTTTGTGTATCGATACTCAGTGGTTCTGAACTAGTAAAACCTACATGAATTTTTGTATTGTTTTCAAGAGCTCGCATTTGCTCTAAATTCCTTTCAATTTCAAGTTTACTTCTTTTTAAATTTACATACCTTACTAAGGCTTCTCTAGTAAAGCCATAAATTCCAATATGATGGTAAATATAATTTTTTTCCTTCTGTATATTTTCCCTTTTAAAATCAATAGCCTCTGAAAAATTAGAATTTTTTATATCATTCTTTGTAACAACTTTAACAACATTTTTATCATTAATTTCACTATAGTTTTTTAAATCCGAAGCTAAAGTGCCGATTTCACAATTTCCCTTTTTCAAAAAATCAGACAATTTTTTAATATCTTTTGGATCAAGGTTTGGCATATCTCCTTGAAGATTAATTATGATTTCTGGTTTACTTAAGTAAAAATTTTTAAAAGCCTCAAAAACTCTGTCTGTACCTGTTTCATGATTTTTTTTTGAAATGTACGATTTTCCGTTATTTTTTAAAATTAAATTAGAAATAATATTGTCAGGTGTTGCAACCAAAACATCTCCAACACCAGATTTCAGTGCCAGATCATAAACATGTAAAATCATCTCTTTTTTTTTTATAAGTTTCAATGGTTTGTCAGGCAGTCTTCTTGCGTTAAGTCTTGTCGGAATTATAATTACTGTGCTGCTCATAAAAATAATGCGTCCCAAAGACGCAATAACACTAAATTTAATTCAAGTTTTTTTTAATAACTCGTGATATATCTTTAACTTTAATTATCAAATTTATGGATGGTTTTGAAATAAATAAAATTGTAGCTTCAATTATACTTGGAGTTTTACTTGTTTTTGGGGTTGGTAAGTTCACGGATTGGCTTTTCTTTGTAGATAAACCTGATCAACCCGCTTATGTCGTAGAAGCTCCGGTTGCGAAGGCTTTGGTCTCTTCAGATAGTGGTGGGGCCTTCGATCTTGCAAAATTTTTATCTACCGGAACATTGGAACATGGCCAAAAAGTTTTTAAAAAGTGTAGTGCTTGCCACGTAGTTGCCAAGGGTGGGCAAAATAAGATTGGTCCAGTACTGTATGGCGTATTAGGAAGAAAGTCGGCTTCAATCGCAGACTATAAATATTCTAAAGCATTAGTAGCTCACGGAAAAGTTTGGTCTTATGAGGAAATGAATGGTTACTTAATTAAGCCTCAGGCACATATAAAAGGAACAAAAATGGCATTTGCAGGATTAAAAAGTGAGAAAGACAGAGCTTCAGTAATTTTATATATGAATAGCTTTAGTGATAATCCTTTACCAAAACCATAAATTATTTAATACACCACTCTATAATACCTTTTTGTGCATGGATCCTGTTAAATGCTTGTAGCCAAACAACTGATTGTTTACCATCCATCACTTCGCTTGTAACTTCTTCCTCCCTACTTGCTGGTAAACAGTGCATAAAGATTGCATCGGATTTTGCAGCTTTCATAATTTTTTTATTTACCTGATATTTTTTTAAAATTCTCTTTTTTTTATTTTTATCAACTTTATCTCCCATAGAAATCCATTTATCTGTCATAACACAATCTGAGTCTTTAGCAGCTTTTATTGGATCATCTGTAATTAAAAGTTTACATTTATTTTTCTTTGCCATTTTAACAATAGCACTATTAGGATAATATTTTTTTGGACAACCAATTTTTAAATAAAAATCAAATTTTGAGGCCGCTTCGATTAATGAATTTGAAACATTGTTGCCATCCCCTATCCACGCTATAGTTTTGTTTTTTATATCACCTTTTAATTCTTCAAATGTAAGAATATCAGACATAACTTGACAAGGATGTCCTTGGTTGGTTAGGCCGTTAATAATTGGAATCTCCAAATATTTACTGAATTCGATAACATTTTTATGAGATGCTGTTCTAATCATAATAATGTCAGCATACTGGGACAATACTTTTGCTGTATCTTTTATGGTCTCATCTCCTTTTCCATAATGAATTTCATCTTGATTTAAAATTATTGATGATCCTCCAAGTTGTTTGACTGCTAAATCAAATGATATCCTAGTTCTTGTCGAAGTTTTCTCGAAAATCATTATCATAGTTTTTCCCTTAAGTGGTTGGGTTTCGTCCGGTTCTGAATGTTGTTTTTCACCTCTGTTAGATTTTCTTTGTTTGGCACTATCAATAATAAATCTCAAATCCTCTTTTTTTAAATCTGAAATATTAATAAAACTATTCATAATCAAATTCACCACAAACCTTTCTTAAAATTTTCATAGCTAAACTTATTTCTCCAATTTTTACATTTAGTGGAGGTAATATTCTAACCACATTTTCCCCAGCTCTCATTGTCAATAGTCCATTTTTCTCCAATTTTTTAATAAACTTATCTTGATTTTGGTGCAACTGTAAGCCTATTAATAATCCTATACCTCTAATCTCTTTAATAATATGAGGATAATCATTTTGTAATTTTTTAAGTTCAGAAATAAAATATTTTGAAGACTTTTGAACATTGCTTAAAAAACCTCTTTTAAATATCTGGTCCATTACTGCATTCCCAACACTCATTGCCAAAGGATTGCCGCCAAAAGTAGTTCCGTGTGACCCTGGTGTCATTGCTTTTGCAACTTTTTTATTCATAAGTACTGCACCTAAAGGAAACCCGCCTCCAATACCCTTAGCTATTGGGACAATATCTGGTTTAATTTTTGCATATTCGAAAGCAAAAAACTTTCCTGACCTTCCAACACCGCATTGAACTTCGTCTAATATTAGTAAAATTTTTTTCTCATTACATAATTTTCTTAAACCCTTTAAGCACCACGTTGGAATAACTTTAATACCAGACTCACCCATAGCTGTTTCACACATTATAGCCGCTGTATTTTTAGTAATTGATTTTTTTAAACTTTGATGGTCTGCAAAATCAAAATGATCAAATCCTGGTACTTTTGGGCCAAAACCTTCAGTCATTTTTTTGGAGCCACTTGCATAAATAGCAGCTAGAGTTCTTCCATGAAAAGAATTTCTAATGCATAAAATCCTATTCTTTTGTGGCTTTCCAATTGAATAAAAATATCTTCTTGCTGCTTTTATTGCTGCCTCAGTAGCTTCAACGCCACTATTTTGAAAAATAACAGAGTCTGCAAATGTTTTTTTTCTTAGTCTTTTTGCAAGTCTTTCTCCTTCAGGAATAATAAACGCATTAGAGACATGCCACACTTTTTTAGTTTGCTTATTAATAGCTTTATTAAGATAGATATTTGAATGACCAAGTGAGTTAACTGCAATACCTTGTACGAAATCTAAATATTTTTTTCCATTTGTTGAAAATAGAAAACTTCCCTTGCCTTTTTTAAAAGCAATTTTTCTTCTATTATAATTTTTTGCTAATGCACTCATTTACTAAGATTTAATTTTATAACCTTTTTTATATAGTATATATGATATGAACCAGAAAAGT
>CACHWO010000033.1 GCA_902583685.1 uncultured Pelagibacteraceae bacterium | reverse complement strand
CAGGTTACCATTTGATGTCAGATTCTATTTAGTAGCAATATTATTCATTATTTTTGATCTTGAGATTGCATTTTTATTTCCCTGGGCAATTTCATTAGGAAATATAGGTTTGCTTGGATTTTACTCAATGATCATATTTCTCTTTACATTAACAATAGGTTTTATTTATGAATGGAAAAAAGGAGCTTTAGAATGGGATTAAATTTTTTAAATTTTAAAAATAAAGAAAAACAAATTCCAGAGGAATTTAAACAAATTGCAAAAGATTTTAGCGAAAAAGGTTTTGTAACAACCTCTTCAGAAAATTTAATAAATTGGGCTAGAACCGGATCTCTACATTGGATGACTTTTGGATTAGCTTGTTGTGCTGTCGAAATGATGCAAACATCAATGCCTAGATATGATTTAGAAAGATTCGGAGCAGCACCTAGAGCTTCTCCAAGACAATCTGACGTTATGATTGTTGCGGGAACTTTAACAAATAAAATGGCAGCACCGTTAAGAAAAGTTTATGACCAAATGCCTGAACCAAGATATGTAATATCAATGGGCAGCTGCGCAAATGGTGGGGGATACTATCATTATTCTTATTCTGTAGTTCGAGGTTGTGATAGAGTTGTTCCGGTGGATATTTATGTTCCAGGTTGTCCACCATCTGCTGAAGCTCTATTATATGGTATTCTACAACTTCAAAAGAAAATAAGACGAGAAGGTACACGAGAAAGATAAGATTATTTATGAGCCTTGAAGATTTAAATAAACTTATCAACTCTGAACTTACAACTAAAATAGTTGCTTCAGATATTAAAAATCAAGAAATATTGGTTAATGTAAAAATTGAAAACCTATATTCCACACTTTTATTTTTAAAAACAAACGAAAATTGCAAATTTAAACAATTAATTGATATTCTGGGAGCTGATTACCCTAACTCAGAAAACAGATTTAAAATGTACTATTTACTATTAAGTCATGAAAAAAATCTAAGAGTTAAAATTATGATTCAATTTAATATAGAGGAAAGAATTCCATCAATTACCAAACTTTACCCATCAGCAAATTGGATGGAAAGAGAAGTTTTTGATATGTACGGTATAAAATTTAAAAATCACCCTGATATGAGAAGAATACTAACAGATTATGGTTTTAATGGTCATCCCCTTAGAAAAGATTTTCCTTTAACAGGTTTTAAAGAGGTCAGATATAGTGAAAAAGATAAAAAAGTTATCTATGAACCTGTAAAACTAGAACAGGATTACCGAAACTTTGATTTTGAAAGCCCATGGGAAGGAACAAATTACATTAAAGAGGCAAATAAAAATATTAATAATAATGACTAAACAAAAGAAAACATTAAATTTAAATTTTGGACCTCAACATCCAGCTGCTCACGGTGTTTTAAGATTAATATTAGAATTAGACGGGGAATTGGTAGAAAAAGCAGATCCGCACATAGGTTTACTTCATAGAGGAACAGAAAAATTAATTGAACACAAAACATACACACAAGCATTACCTTATTTTGACAGACTCGATTACGTTGCACCGATGAACCAAGAACATGCATTTGCTTTAGCAACTGAAAAATTATTAAATATTGAGGTTCCAATTAGAGCACAATATTTAAGAGTAATTTTTTGTGAAATTGGAAGAATATTAAGTCACCTATTAAATGTAACAACACAAGCTTTAGACGTAGGAGCTTTAACCCCATCTTTATGGGGCTTTGAGGAACGAGAAACTCTAATGACATTTTATGAGAGAGCTTCTGGATCAAGATTGCATGCAAACTATTTTAGGACCGGAGGAGTTCACCAAGACGTGCCAAAAAAACTTTTAGAAGATATTGGAGGATTTTGTGAAAAGTTTCCAAAAATTATTGATGATTTAGAAAATCTTTTAACTGATAATAGAATATTTAAACAAAGAAATGTAGAAATTGGTGTGGTTTCAAAGAACGAGGCTATTTCACATAGTTTTTCAGGGGTGATGCTTAGAGGATCAGGAATTGCATGGGATTTAAGAAAATCACAACCTTATGAATGCTACCAGGACCTTGATTTTAAAATACCGGTTGGAAAAAATGGAGATTGTTATGATAGATATCTTTGCAGAATGGAAGAAATGAGAGAGAGTGTTAAGATTATAAAACAATGTTTAAAAAAAATACCTTCTGGACCTATAAAGAATATTGATAACAAAATTTCACCACCAAAAAAAGAAGAGCTTAAACAATCAATGGAGGCTCTTATACACCATTTTAAATTATTTACAGAAGGATATAGAGTTCCCAAAGGAGAGGTTTACTCTTCTGTAGAAGCACCAAAAGGTGAATTTGGTGTTTACTTAATATCTGACGGAAGTAATAGGCCGTACAGATGCAAAATTAGAGCACCAGGTTTTTCACACCTTCAAGCAATGGATCATATAATAAAAGGGCATATGTTAGCTGATGTTCCAGCCGTATTAGGTTCAATGGATATTGTTTTCGGAGAGGTGGATAGATGAGCATAAAAAAGGTGCATGATAAACAACCTAAAAATTTTGAATTTACAAGTGAAAACCTTGAGACAGCAAACAAAATTTTAAACAATTATCCTAAAAAAAATAAAAAAAGTGCAGTAATGCCATTACTATATTTGGCACAAAAACAAAATAATAATTGGATACCATTAGCAGCCCTAAAATATATAGGTAAATTTTTATCAATGCCTTATATAAAAGTTTACGAGATTGCAACATTTTATACGATGTATAATCTGGCTCCAGTAGGAAAATATTTCATTCAAGTTTGCACAACGAGTCCATGTTTACTTAGAGGTGCAGGAAAAATTGTAAAATCCTGTCAAAATAAAATATCTCAAAATCAAAATGAAGTTTCTGAAAACGGTATGTGCTCATGGACAGAGGTAGAGTGCCTTGGAGCATGTGTGAATGCACCTATGATGCAAGTAAATCATGGTTACTACGAAGATCTAGACAGTGAAAGTGTCGACAAAATTCTTGATTCATTTTTAAAAGACAATCCTATAAAACCAGGATCTTCAAGAAATAGGACAAATACAGCACCTGAAAATAATAAAATAAATGGAGTAAATAATGCTTAAAGAAGAAGATAAAATATTCAAAAATTTATATAATCAATTTGGATGGGATATAAATGCATCTTTAAAAAGAGGTGACTGGTCAAATACAAAAGATTTAATCTCAAAAGGAAAAGATTGGATTATAAACGAAATAAAACTTTCTGAACTCAGGGGAAGAGGAGGTGCTGGTTTTCCAACAGGCGTAAAATGGTCATTTGCACCAAAGAAAGTAGGATCAAGACCTCATTACTTAGTAATAAATGCAGATGAGTCAGAACCAGGGACATGTAAAGATAGAGATATACTAAGATTTGAACCGCAAAAATTAATTGAAGGCTGTTTAATTTCAGCTTTCGCTGTAAGCGCACATGTTTGTTACATTTATATACGTGGAGAATATATTAATGAAGGTCAAAGACTTCAAAAAGCAATAGACGAAGCATATGAAAAAAAACTTATTGGAAAGAATGCGTGTAATTCAGGATGGGATCTCGATATTTATATTCATTATGGTGCAGGCGCATATATTTGTGGAGAAGAAACTGCGCTATTAGAAAGTTTAGAGGGAAACAAAGGTCAACCAAGATTAAAACCGCCTTTTCCAGCTTTAGTAGGGCTTTACGGATGTCCTACAATTGTAAACAATGTTGAAACCGTTTCAGTGATACCAACTATTTTGAGAAAAGGTGGGAAATGGTTTGCATCTATGGGACGTCCAAAAAATACTGGTACTAAAATATTTTGTATTTCAGGAAATGTTAATAATCCATGTAATGTTGAGGAAGAAATGGGTGTACCTTTAAAGTATCTCATAGAAAAACATGCTGGTGGTGTCGTCGGTGGCTGGAAAAATCTACAGGCAGTAATTCCAGGAGGTTCATCAATGCCTCTTCTACCCAAAGATGTTTGCGAAACAATTAAAATGGATTTTGACTCATTAGTTGCAGCAAAAAGTGGACTAGGTACTGCTGGAATTGTAGTCATTAATAAAGATCAAGATATTATCAAATGTATGGCTAGAATTGCCAGATTTTATAAACATGAAAGTTGTGGCCAATGCACACCATGTAGAGAAGGTTCAGGATGGATGTGGAGAATACTAGAGAGAATTGCCAAAGGTGAGGCAACGAAAGATGATATAAAATTATTATCAGAGGTAACAAAACAAATAGAAGGTCACACTATATGTGCTTTCGGCGAGGGATCAGCTTGGCCAGTCCAAGGACTACTAAGACATTTTAGCAAAGAAATAGACAAAAGATGTTTTTCTGAGCCAACAATTAAAAAGAAAAGAAAAATACCATACCTTGTTGATCAACATTTGTTAGAAAGTAAAGATGCCTAAAATAAAAATAAATAATAAAGAGATTGAATTTGAAAATGGTATGACAGTTTTGCAAGCATGTGAAATTGCTGGGGCTGAAATACCAAGATTTTGTTATCATGAGAGATTATCAATAGCAGGTAACTGTAGAATGTGTTTAGTTGAAATGGATAAATCAGCTAAACCAATCGCTTCATGCGCAATGCCGGCCACCGATGGAATGAATATAAAAACAAATACTGAGATGGTTGAAAAAGCTAGAAAAGGTGTCATGGAATTTCTTCTTGCTAATCATCCTTTAGATTGTCCTGTTTGTGACCAAGGGGGAGAATGCGATTTGCAAGATCAATCATTGTATTATGGTTTTGATAAATCGAGATTTAAAGAAAATAAAAGATTTGTAGAAGATAAATATATGGGCCCATTAATAAAAACACAAATGACAAGATGTATTCATTGTACAAGATGTATAAGGTTCGCAACTGAGGTTGCTGGTGTTTCAGAGCTTGGTGCCATTGGAAGAGGTGAAGATATGCAAATAACAACCTATTTAGAAAAATCTATGCAGTCCGAATTATCAGGGAACGTAATAGACCTATGCCCAGTTGGAGCTTTGACCTCAAAACCATATGCTTTTGAAGCAAGACCTTGGGAACTAAAAAAAACAGAAAGTATTGATGTCATGGATGCAGTTGGTTCTAATATAAGAATTGATACTTATGGCTGGGAGGTTAAAAGAGTTCTACCCAGAATAAATAATCACATTAATGAGGAGTGGATATCAGATAAAACCAGGTATGCTTGTGATGGTTTACTTAAACAAAGGTTAGATAAACCATATAAAAGAGCAAATGGTAAACTTATAGAAACAACATGGGATGATGTTATTTCATTAGTATCTTCAAAGTTGAAAGAGACAGATCCAAATTTTGTTGCTGGCCACGTTGGAGACATGTCAAGTTTAGAGACAATAAATGCATTCAAAAATTTTCTTAATTCTTTGGGAATTTTTAACCACGAATTTCGTGAAAAATATTTTTACATTAATGATGAAAATAAAATTAACTACATCTTTAACACATCAATAAATAAAATTGAAGAAAGTGATTTTATTCTTTTAATTGGAACAAACCCAAGAGTTGAAGCTACTATATTAAATGCAAGAATAAGGAAAGCTTTCTTGTCAAAAAAAATCCCGATCTATTCAATAGGTTCACCAGGTGATCTGACGTATAATTATAAAGTAGTAGGAAAAAATACCAATGATATTAAAAAAATTTTAGCAGGAGATAACGAAACAACCGCAAAACTAATAAAGTCAAAAAAACCAATTATAATAATTGGTGAGTCAGCTTTATCGCTTAAATCAGGAAAATTTATTTTAGAAAGTTTGAAAAAGTTTCTATTAAAAAACAATTTTATAAAGCAAGATTGGAATGCTTTAAATGTACTACCCAAAAATGCTT
>CACHWO010000032.1 GCA_902583685.1 uncultured Pelagibacteraceae bacterium | reverse complement strand
ATATCAAATTACTAATCCAACATACGTAAAACCATTTGAAAACAGTGAGGATATAATAAAAGTTTTTCCAAAATATCATTTAACTGAAGGTTTGTCAGAAAAAATTTATCGAAATCTTGTCAGTAATACACTTAAAAAAATTAAAGAAATTGACGAATGGTACAGTGATGATTTTTTAAAAAAAAATCGTTTCAAAGAAATAAATACCACTTTTTTCAATCTTCATAACCCTAAAAATAAAATTAACATATTTTCAGAAGATTTAAGGAGGATAGCCTATGACGAAATATTTTCAAATCTATTAGTGCTTCTAAAAACAAGGAAAATTATTAAAATAAAAAAAAATAAAGCAAAGAAATTTTCACAAAATATTGAAAAAAAAATATTAGAAAATTTACCCTACAAATTAACCAAAAATCAAAAAAAAATTCTTATTGAACTTGATAATGACATTAAATCATCATTTAAAATGTTTCGTATTATTCAAGGAGATGTAGGTTCTGGTAAAACTATATTAGCTTTAATTTTAGCTGCAAAAATATGTGAAAATAATAATTATCAAGTCGCTTATATGGCACCTACTGAAATATTATCAAAACAACAATATTATTTTGCAAAACAAATATTTAAATCATTGAATATAAAAATTGAAATTTTAACGGGCAGTACTAAAAATAAAAAAGAAATAAGTCAAAAGCTCTCTAGTGGTGAAATTAATATTATAATTGGTACACATGCATTATTTCAAAAAAATATTAAGTTTAAAAAACTTGGTCTAGCAATTATAGATGAACAACATAAATTTGGTGTTAAGCAAAGAATGAAACTTGCTAAAAAAGGAGGAAAAGATTGTGATGTATTATTTATGTCAGCTACTCCAATACCTAGAACCATGATGATGTCCATTTACGGAGATATGGATATTTCAAAATTAACCGAAAAGCCTATTGGTAGAAAAAAAATAAATACTTATATTAAACCTGAAAATAAAGTTCTAGATATAATTCCAATTTTAAAAAAACAAATTAATTCAAATAATCAAATTTTTTGGGTTTGTCCATTAATTGATGACTCAAAATTTTTAAAGTATTCGTCTGCAATTAAAAAGTATGATTTTTTAGAAAAAATTTTTCCTAAGAAGGTTGGTTTAATACACGGTGCCATGAATGAAAATGAAAAAAATTTGTGTATAAATAATTTTAAAAATAAAAAAATAAATATTTTAGTAAGTACAACTGTTATTGAAGTTGGTGTTGATATACCTAATGCAAATACAATTGTGATTGAAAATTCTAATAAATTTGGTTTATCACAATTACATCAATTAAGAGGAAGAGTCGGAAGAGGAAAAAAAGAGTCTATGTGTATTCTTTTGTACAAAGATAATTTAAGCGAAAATGCCAAAAAAAGACTAAAGATTTTAAGAGAAACTAATGATGGATTTAAAATCGCTGAAGAAGATTTAAATTTAAGAGGACATGGTGATTTACTTGGCTATCAGCAAAGTGGTATAAAAAATTTTAGATTTGCAGATCCAATTCATCATAAAGATCTTTTTCTATTAGCTGAAAATGAAATTAAAAAAATTAAAAAGGATGAAATTTCTAAATATAATAATTTGATTAAGTTATACGATAGAGTTGAGTTATTAGTTGAAAATATTTAATTATTTTATGGATTTATACTTCCAGCAGAGACAACAAATTTAGATGCCTCTTCAAATGTGAGATCTACAAAAATTACATCTTTTATTGGAAACATTAATAAAAAACCACTGGTTGGATTTGGTGTAGTTGGCACAAAAACATTTATAGTATCTTGACCAATTGCATTTTTTATTTTTCCTGAATTTTCTTTTGTGGCAAAACCTACGGCCCAAATACCTTGTCTTGGATATTGAACTAGTACAACACTTTTCTTATTTTTTTTGTCTTGAGAAAAATTTTCTATTAATTGTTCTACTGATGAATATATGGTTCTTAATATTGGAATTCTATTTAAAATTTTTTCAAAAAACTGAACTAGTCGCTGTCCAATAAAGGTTAATGATAGCCAACCTATGAATGTAATTAATATCAAAGAGATAAAAATTTCTAAGCCTGGAATATCATATGGGAGGTATGAATTTGGGTTAATTTCTTTTGGCAAAATTTTTGATGAAATTTTGATCAGGAAAAGAGTTAAATATAACGTGATACCTATTGGTATCAAAACCAAAATACCGGTAATAAAATAATTACGCAAACGAGATAAAATTGATTTTTTGGTCTTTTTTTTGGTTGTATTGTTCATAATTAAACTTAAAAAATCTTTTAATATTAATGTATAATAACATTAATGAAAAATTCATATACCATAAGTAGAAGAAAATTTCTTGAATTATTTGGTTGTGGTTGTTGTGGACTATTCACATCATGTTCAACTGTTCCAATAACTGACAGAAAACAGCTAACTATTTATCCTGAGTCGTTCATTAATAGGCAAGCTGCTGGTGCTTATAATGATTTTAAAAAAAAGGCTAAATTAATAACAAAAGGTGATGAATTAAAAAAGATTATCAAAATCGGTGGAAAAATTGAAAAAGCTGTAACTAATTTTTTTATGAAAAAAAACGGTAACGATCCTACACAAAACTTTGAATGGGAATATGTTTTGGTTGATAACAAAAAAGTTAAAAATGCTTGGTGTATGCCTGGTGGAAAAATTGCTGTTTACACTGGAATACTGAAAGTTGCAAAAAATGATGATGGTCTTGCCACTATAATGGGACATGAAATTGCACATGCTGTCGCAAAACATTCTGTTGAGAGGATGAGTCAAGCTATGGCGGTAGGTCTAGGTACACAAGTTGCAGATATTTTTTTAGGTGGAGCTATCAATAGAACAAGAAACACAATTGGAAGATCAACGGGAATGGATATATTTCAACTAGGTATAATGAATCCTTTTGGAAGAAAACAGGAAACCGAAGCTGACTATTTGGGTCTAATTTTTGCATCTCTTTCAGGTTTCAATATTACCGAGGCAATTAAATTATGGGAGAGAATGGCAGAAGCTAACAAAGGAAAAGAGCCACCTCAATTTTTAAGCACTCATCCATCTAGCAAAAACAGAATTCAAAATCTAAAGAGCTGGATTAATGAAATTATTATTGAATATCCACCAACAACTTAAATGATGGTGAGCCCTGTTGGATTCGAACCAACGACACCTTCCTTAAAAGGGAAGTGCTCTACCAGCTGAGCTAAGGGCCCTAAAGAGAAATTCTTTATATACAAGTATTTAAAAATTTCAATTATTAACTATTTATACATCCCTATATACTTTTTATAAAATGCGCTAAATGTCCCCTCTTTTATTTTAGTACGTATTTCTCTCATAAACTCCTGATAGAAATTTATATTATGCAAAGATACTAACATTGAGGCTAATATCTCATTGGTATTTGTTAGGTGATTCAAATAACTTTTGGAATACTTATTTAAATCCCTTAATTTCGTATTTTCATCAAGGGGAGATTTATCATTTTTATACTTAGCATTTCTTAAATTAATTTTACCGCCCCATGTGAAAGCTAAAGCAGTTCTTCCAGATCTTGTTGGTATTACACAATCAAACATATCAATACCGGATTTAACAGCTCCTAAGATATCAGATGGTGTTCCCACACCCATCAAATATCTTGGTTTATCATTTGGCATTTTTTTTGTTATACCATTTAAAACTTTAAACATTTCATCTTGCTTTTCTCCAACAGCTAAACCCCCTAAAGCAAAACCATCAAAGTTTATTTCTAATAATTTTTCAAGACTTTCATTTCTAAGGTCATTAAAAAGTCCACCTTGAACAATTCCAAATAAAAACTTATTTTTAGCATTATTAAATTCAACTTTACATCTTTTTGCCCAATTTGTTGAGATATCAATAGCATTAGCTATTACTTTTTTATCATTTGTTAATTTTGGACATTCATCTAAAACCATAAGAATATCAGAATTAATAACTTTTTGAATTTGAATACTCTTTTCTGGACTCAATATTATTTTTTTTCCATCTAAGTGTGATGAAAATATTGCACCAACATTTTTATCAATTTTTCTAAATTTTGAAAGAGACATTATTTGAAATCCACCAGAGTCGGTTAAAATTGGTTTGTGCCAATTCATAAAATTATGTAGTCCACCAACATTTTTTAATATGTCTAAGCCAGGTCTCAGAAACAAATGATAAGTGTTACCCAAAATTATTTGTGTATTGGTTTTTAAAATATCGTCAACAAAAATACCCTTAACAGTTCCCTGTGTACCTACTGGCATGAAGGCCGGAGTATCTATTGTACCTTTTAAAGTTTTAATTTTTCCTAATCTAGCTTGATTATCAGTTTTTATTAATTCAAAAAAATTTTTTTTTGAATTCATTTTTTGATTATTTTTCAATAATACTAATTATTTGATCAGGATTATCAACTGAACCATTTGGGTCACTACCTTTTTTTATCTTATCAATAAATTCCATTCCCTTTGTTACTTGTCCGAACACTGTATATTGTCTATCCAAATGTGGGGCTGCTTGAAAGCAAATAAAAAATTGACTGTTCGCACTATTAGGATTTGCTGATCGTGCCATTGATAATGTTCCTCTTAAGTGTGGTAAGCTACTAAATTCGGCTTTTAAATCTGGTAAATCTGAACCACCGGTTCCTACTAGATTTGGATTAAAATTTTTAGAACTTCCGTATTTAACATCTCCAGTCTGGGCCATAAAACCATCTATAACTCTATGAAAAACAACTCCATCATATTTTTTTTCCTTTGATAGAATGGTAAATCTTTCAACATGTTTAGGTGCAACATCTGGAAATAATTTTATTTCTACATCACCATATTTTGTTTTAAGTATCATTGTATTTTCCTCACTTTGTAAGTTTAAAGAAAAAAATAAAAAAAAAAAGATAAAAAAAAGTTTTTTCATTGTATTTTTATTTTTATTGCTTTTATAACAGACTTTGTGACAAATTTTTTTAAATTTCCTTTAAGAAAGGCTATTTCTTTAATAAATTTTGAAGAAATTATTTCATTTTCAATTTCGGACATTAAAAAAATTGTTTCAATATTTTTATCTAATTTTTTATTCATTCCTGCTAATTGAAATTCATATTCAAAATCTGATACTGCTCTTAGTCCTCTTATTATAATAGATGCTTTATATTTTTTACATAAATTCACAGTTAAATTATTAAATGAAATTATTTTAATTTTATTTTTGTTCAATTTTAAATCAGTAAATAATGATTTTTTTAAAATATCCATTCTCTCATCTATTGAAAAAAAATAATCTTTGTCTGAAGTATCAGTTGTAGCAATAATTAGTTTATCAACAATTTTTAGAGATTTTTTTATTATATCTATATGACCAAATGTTATTGGATCAAAAGTTCCAGGATAGATTGCTGTTTTAGACATTACTGAATATTATCATCAACCTTAATTGCAGATACAACCTTTTCCTCACCTGAAAGTTTAATTATTCTAACTCCCTGTGTATTTCTACCCGCTATTCTGATTTCTTTTATTGCACAACGAATAACTCTTCCTTTATCGGTCGAAAGAATTACATCATCATTATTTGAAACTATTAAATTTGATGTTACGTTTCCATTTCTACTAGAGTTAATTATACCAATAATACCCTTCCCGCCTCTATTTGTTACTCTAAAATCTGATATGGATGTTCTTTTACCATAACCATTTTCGGTTATTGATAATATGTATTTGTCATGATGTTCTTTTTTACTACCATTGTCTTTCTTTTGAACTTGATTTTTTTGATTATCGATTATCGACAAAGACATGACTTTATCTTTTTCGGATAATTCAATTCCTCTTATCCCTTTAGAGGATCTTCCTTTAAATAATCTTAATTTTTTTGACATAAATCTAATACATTTACCAAACCTACTTCCAAGTATTATATCTTGATCTTCCCTGCATTTTTCTACAGCGATTATTTTATCATTTTCATCAAGTTTCATGGCTATTTTTCCACTTGAATTAATATTTGTGAAATCTTCAAGTGAATTTTTTCTGATTTTCCCATTTTCTGTAACAAAAACAACAAACAGTTTTTTCCATTCATTTTCGTCCTCAGGCAAAAGCATTGTAGAAGTTATGGATTGAGAACTTTTTAATGGTAGTAA
>CACHWO010000031.1 GCA_902583685.1 uncultured Pelagibacteraceae bacterium | reverse complement strand
TCTGATGAACTTGAGAGAATTTCAAAATCTAATTAATATCTAAATCTATAACGTCTAGCATTATAACCATAAAATATAATTGAGATAATTATAATTACTCCACCAATTAGTGTGTTTGTACTTGGTGTTTCATTAATTCCTAACAACGGAAGCCATACCCAAAAAATTCCCCCTATAACTTCTGTTAGTGAAAGAAGTGTAAGATCGGCTGCTGGTAAATATTTTGCATTGGCTGAGTATATAATGAGTGCAGAACATACTAAAAAACCATGAAACGCTGAAAGAGAAGTATTTTTAAATGATATCAAAATATCACTATCATAAAAAATTAAAATTAAAAGTGAAACACAAGCTGCAACAAATCCTCCTAAAGATACCGTTGTAAGTTTTGGAACTTTTTTTCTCCATCTAAGAGAAACAGTAAATCCTGCAAAAGCTGTTGATGAGATTAACCCATTGATTAAACCAAACAATTTACCAGTTTCTTTACTATCAAAAGATATAAAAATTATTCCCGCTGCCGCTATAACCATGGCAATAAATGTTTTTGTTGAAATTTTTTCCTGCAAAAAAATGTATGCTAACAAAGCAGCAATAAAAGGCATCGCACCTAACATCATTAAAGTTACGGCTGCAGTTGTTGTTGTTATTGAGAATACAAAGGTAATATTAGCAATACCAAGACATGTCCCTCCAATTAATCCTGATAAACCAATTTTTTGATAATTATTTGTAAACTTTTTTCCCTCATTTAAAAATAAATAAATATTTAAGATTAAAAAGATTGCAGAGCCTCTAATCAAAGAGTACTGCCAAGGAATTAATTCAGCATTGTTAATATTTCTAACTACCAATGGACCAAAAGACCAGATTAACCCAGCTAATAAGACAAAAAACATAGCTGAGCTAACTTGCTTTTTTGACATTACATATTTCCGTATTTAGGACCGCCGCCGCCTTCTGGGGCTACCCAATTGATATTCTGAGAAGGCTCTTTTATATCGCATGTTTTACAATGGATACAGTTTTGTGAATTAATGACAAACTGATTTTGTTGAATTTCATAAACACCTACTGGACAATATCTTTGAGCAGGTTCATCATATTCTTTTAATGTGTATTGGATTGGTAAATATTTATTTTTTAATTGAAGATGTACGGGTTGATTTTCTGTGTGATTAGTACCGGTTAAATATACCGAACTTGTCTTATCAAAAGTAAGTTTACCATCAGGTTTCGGATATTCTATTTTTGGCATTTTACTAGAAGGTTTTAAAGCTTCATGATCAGCGTGTTTATGTTTTAAAGTAAAAGGCATCTTTCCTCTAAATAAAATTTGATCAATACCTGTAAATATAATTCCAAGTATTAAACCCCAACTAAAACTTGGTTTAATATTTCTTGCTGCGTGAAGTTCTTGGTGTACCCAGCTTTTTTTAAATAATTCTTCATATAAAGATAGCTTTCTTTTATTTTTAATATGTTCAACAATAGTTTCAGCAGCAATCATTCCACTTTTCATTGCTGTATGAGTTCCTTTGATTTTAGGCATGTTTAATGTTCCGGCATCACATCCAACTAATAATGCTCCTGGCATATACATCTTTGGTAAACTTTGAAGACCTCCTTCAATCAATGCTCTTGCTCCAAAAGATATTCTTTTCCCACCCTCAAGCATTTTTCTAATGACTTTGTGTGTTTTAAATCTTTGAAATTCATCAAAAGGTGAAAGATAAGGGTTTTGATAATCTAGTCCTATAACATAACCAATATAAATTTGTTTTTTTTCTGCATGATAAATAAAACTTCCACCATATGTTTTATTATCTAATGGCCAGCCCGCTGTATGCATAACTAAACCTTCTTGGTGCTGTTCATCACTCACTTCCCAAATTTCTTTTAAACCGATACCATATTGTTGAGGATTTTTTCCCTCATCCAGATTAAATTTTTTTATTAGTTGTTTACCTAAATGTCCCCTGCATCCTTCTGAAAAAACTGTAACTTTTGCATGCAGTTCCATCCCTTCTTGGTATCCATCTTTTTTATTTCCTTCCTTATCTAAACCCATATCTAGGGTTGCTACACCTTTTACTGAACCGTCTTCGTTATAAAGAACTTCGCTTGCAGGAAATCCTGGAAAAATTTCAACTCCTAACTTCTCAGCTTGTTCTGCTAGCCAACGACAAAGATTGGCCAAACTGACAATATAATTATTGTGATTTTTTTGAACGGAAGGTAATAGCCATGTTGGCCAACTTAATGAAGAATTTTTTCCTAAAAATAAAAACTTTTCTTTTGAAACTTTTGTTTTAATTGGTGCCCCCTGCTCTTTCCATTTCGGCAACAATTCATCGAGTGCTCTGGTCTCCAAAACATTTCCGCTTAAAATATGTGCTCCAACCTCAGATCCTTTTTCTAAAATACATACATTTAATTTGGAATTTAATTGTTTTAGTTTAATTGCAGTTGATAAACCTGATGGTCCAGCACCAACTATAACCACATCATATTGCATTGTCTCTCTAGACATGGACCGGACTATATCATAGAATTTTTATATGAAAAGTATTTGGTGTGTTCTTATATTTGGGCTGTTCTTAAGCGCGTGTGAAAGGGTTCCTTTAGACTATGTTGAACCTGCGACCAAACGTTTGGATAGTTATACAAGATACTCTTGTAAGTATTTGGGAAGCTCTGCATATTATAATGCAGAAATAGCCTACTGGCATTGGGACCTTAGTTTTTCAAAAGGGAAAGTTTATCTTCAATGGGCAAATATTTATACAGGCAGACCAAAAGGCTCTGGAAATTTTTATAATATAGTAAGAGCAGATAATGAGAAAGTTACAATTCTTGGAAAAAAATCAAAGAACGATATTCATTTTTTTTATGGTACTACTGGAAATTTGATTAGTCTGGGAAAAATATATGCCAATTGTTTTAGACTCGAAGGACCTGAACAAAAAGTTGCAAATTGGAATAAAGCTACAACACAAACGTCAAAAAGAACTGCTAAAGCCAAACCTTCGGCAAAAAGTTCAAAGGGTTCTTCTGGTTCAGGATTTTTTATCAATAATAAAGGTTATGTCATAACAAATTACCATGTTGTTGAAGGGTGCAGATCAACACCAAAAATAATGTACGATGATAATCCTGTAGATGCAAAAATAGTTGCAAAAGATAGTTATTTAGACTTGGCATTGTTAAAAACAAATTTAAGAAATACAACTTATATTCCTCTTTCAAAAGATCCTCCTAGAAAATTACAAAGGATTATTGCAGCAGGTTACCCTTTTGGAAAATACGTTAGCGATGATATGAAATTTACATCTGGTATTATAAGTTCACTAAAAGGAATTGGTGATGACTCTACGAGATTACAAATAGATGCGGCCTTAAATCCTGGTAATAGCGGAGGACCTATTATTAATGAAGAAACTGGTGAGTTAGTTGCAGTTGCAGTTGCAGGTTTAAGGAAAGATAAAACTGAGTCAGTAAATTTTGGCATAAAGACAATATCTGTAAAAAATTTTTTAGAATCCAACCAAATTAATACTAGAACCTTCATAAAAAAATTTAACAGAGAAAGCGTTGCTGCTCTATTAGAAAAGTCTACGCTTTATACCTTTTGTAAATAATTTATTTTTGAATGGTGTTGAGTTTGTTTAACTCAGATAGAAATTCTGGAAGAGCTTTAAATAAATCCGCTTCTAAACCATAATCTGCAATACTAAATATCGGGGCTTCACCATCTTTGTTGATTGCGACAATTATTTTGCTCTCTTTCATGCCAGCTAAATGTTGAATAGCTCCTGAAATTCCAACCGCAATGTATAAGTCTGGGACAACTACTTTTCCTGTTTGGCCTACCTGATGATCGTTACTTATATAACCTGCATCAACAGCTGCTCGTGATGCACCGACTGCTGCATTTAATTTATCAGCAATATCGTTTATGAGTTTGAAATTTTCTCCACTTTCCAATCCTCTTCCGCCAGAAACAACTATTCTTGCTGTCCCAAGTTCAGGTCTTTCTGATTTTGTTTCTTCTCTTTTTACAAATTTAGAAAAGTTTGGAATATCGGCTGCATCTACTTTATCAATTTGTGCAGAACCTCCAGTTTTTGGAGCAGGTTCAAAAGAAGTCGGTCTAATAGTTACACATCTTTTTTTGTCATTACTTTTTACTGTAGCAAAAGCATTTCCTGCATAAATTGGCCTAACAAAAGTATCAGGTGAATTAACTTTTATAACATCACTTACTTGAGAAATGTCTAATGCAGCTGCAACCCTTGGCATAAAGTTTTTTCCAAAGGTATTTGCTGATGCAACGATGTGATCATATTTATCTGCATTCTTAGTTACTAAAGGTGCTAAGTTTTCTGGTAAATAATTTTGATAGTTAGGAGAGTCACAGTGTAAAACTTTTTTGACTAAAGGTATTGCGGCAACTTCTTTTGCTACACTTTCTGATCCACTACCTGCTACTAAAACATGAACTTCCGGGTCAATTTTAGATGCTGCAGTTATTGCATTTAAAGTAAATGGTTTAAGATTTTTATTATTATGCTCAGCTATTAATAGCACTGACATTAAATTACCTTTGCCTCGTTTTTAAGTTTGCTTACTAACTCTGCAACGTTTGCAACTTTAATTCCTGCTTTTCTTTTTGGTGGTTCTTCCACTTTTAATTGCTGAACTCTATTTGTTATATCAACACCCAAATCTTTAGCTACCATTTGTTCAATTGGTTTTTTCTTAGCTTTCATAATATTTGGTAAAGACGCATATCGAGGCTCATTTAACCTTAGGTCACAAGTAACTACAGCAGGCAAGTTCACTTCAACTGTTTCTAAACCCTCATCAATCTCTCTAACTATTTCCATACTTTTATCTTTAAGAGAAACTTTTGAACTAAAGGTAGCTTGTGGCCAATTTAACATTGCAGCTAACATTTGACCTGTCTGATTACAGTCATCATCGATGGCTTGTTTTCCTAAAAAGACCATGTCAGGCTTTTCTTTTTCTACAACTTTTTTTAAAATTTTTGCAATCCCAAGAGGTTCTATATAAGAATCTGCTTTAACATGAATTCCTCTATCTGCTCCTACTGCTAAAGCCTTTCTAACAGTTTCTTGTGCTTTTTCTTCTCCAATTGTAATTGCAACTACTTCTTTTACTTTTCCAGACTCTTTAAGTTTAACAGACTCCTCTACTGCATTATCGTCTGGAGGATTGGTTGACATTTTAACATTATCAGTATGAACACCTGATCCGTCTTCTTTAACTCTAATTTGAACGTTGTAATCAATAACTCGTTTAACTGCTACTAAAATTTTCATTTAAGCTCTAAGTAATTTATTATCAGTATCATATGGTGAGTCTTCGATTATAGAAACTTCGTGTATTTTACCTAATATATCTATTTTAAGTTTCTGTCCTACTTTTGCATATTCTGGTTTAACCATTCCAAGTGCAATAGATTTATTTAATCTAAAACCGTAATCACCACCAGTTGCTCTGCCAACTACAGATCCATTTTCATAAATAGGATTATTTCCTAATACATCTGCATTTGAAACTCCATGAACTTCCATAGTTACTAATTTATTTGAAAAACCTTTTGCTCTCCATTGATCCAATGCCGCACGTCCAATGAAGTCACCTTTGTTAGGGTGTATAAACCTGTCTAAACCAGACTCGTATGGAGCATATTCAATAGAAAGTTCTGTACCTACTAACTTATATGATTTTTCTACTCTTAAACTGTTCATGGCTCTTATACCATAAGGTTTCAGATTAAATTCTTTGCCAGCTTCCATCAACTTATCAAATATATGGTTTTGATATTCAATTGGATGATGAAGTTCCCACCCTAATTCACCAACAAAATTTACTCTCATTGCATTGCATGGTGCTAATCCAATATTAATATTTTGTGCACTTAACCATTTAAATTTTTCATTGGAAAAGTCTGTTTTTGAAACTTTTTGCATAAGCTTTCTTGCTTTTGGTCCTGAAACAACCAAGACGCCCATACTATTTGTTAAATTTTCATATTGAACTGAACCATCTTTTGGCATCCACTTATGTATCCAATCATGATCTAAACATTGAAAAGCACCTGCAGATACTAAATAAAAACTATCTTCTGCTTCTCTCATTATTGTAAATTCTGAGTGTACGCCCCCTTTGGTGTTTAAAGCATGACATAAATTAATTCTTCCAATCTTTTTTGGGAGTTTGTTTGCAACTAGTTTGTCTAAAAATTCTTCAGCTCCTGGACCTTTAATTCTACATTTTCCAAAAGCAGACATGTCTAAAAGTCCAACATTTTCCTTTACGTTTTTGCATTCTTTTTCCACACTCTTAAACCATTTTGATCTTCTAAAAGACCAATCATCTTCTTGTTTCTCTCCATCTGTGGCAA
>CACHWO010000030.1 GCA_902583685.1 uncultured Pelagibacteraceae bacterium | reverse complement strand
TTTTCCAACTATTTTCCTCGATAAATACATCAATTTTTATCATTAATATTTTTTTGGTAAGCTTTAACTATTTTTGCAACCAAAGGATGTCTTGCTACATCGTTATGATCAAACTCTATAAACTTGATTTCTTTTAGATCTTGCAAAATATTTTTTGTTTTTAATAAACCTGAGTCATTTTTGTTTATTAAATCTATTTGTGAAGGATCGCCATTAACTACTAGCTTTGAGTTTTCTCCAATTCTTGTAAGAAACATCTTAATTTGA
Organism: uncultured Pelagibacteraceae bacterium; assembly: GCA_902583685.1. Classification (GTDB taxonomy): domain Bacteria; phylum Pseudomonadota; class Alphaproteobacteria; order Pelagibacterales; family Pelagibacteraceae; genus Anoxypelagibacter. The sequence continues at coordinate 6,322 of CACHWO010000030.1, read as the reverse complement.
GTGGGAGAAGCATTTTGAGCCTCATCTAAGATCGCAAATGAATTTTTTAAAGTTCTGCCTCGCATAAATGCTAAAGGTGCAATCTCAATTTCTCCTGACTCTATTTTTTTTTGAATTTTTTCAAATCCAAACAAATCGTATAAAGCATCATAAAGAGGTCTTAAATAAGGATCTACTTTGTCTTTCATGTCTCCAGGTAAAAACCCTAATCTTTCCCCGGCCTCAACTGCTGGCCGAGATAGGATTACTCTTTCAACTTTTTTTTCCATTAACATTTTTACAGCAACAGATACTGCTAAATAACTTTTTCCGGTCCCAGCAGGACCTAGAGAAATAACAATTTTTTCATTAAGTAATGCCTCTAAATATTCCGATTGTTTTTTTGATCTTGGTATAACTGATTTTCTAGGGGTTTTTATAATTTGTCCAAGGGGTCTAATATTGTTTTTATTTTTTTCATCTTTTTCTGAAATGCTATTTTTCACAGAATAATCTATATCACTATTTTCGATAGAATTCGTTATTAGATATTTATTTGCAAGATATTTTAAGGATTCAGAGACATCTGTAATTGCTGAAATATCACCCTTGGCCGTTATAGAATTCCCCCTGAAGTAAAGCTTTGTTTTTGTCAATTTCTCTAATTCATTTAAATTGTTGTTAAATTCACCAACAATAGCCATAAGCATTTTATTGTCGAAAATTTTTACCGTCAAAGTTCTGTTATCAATTTTTTTTATTAGAATTTGTTTTTCTAAATTTTTTGCTTCGAGCATTATGCAGCGTCCTCTTTTTTGATAGATATTTTTTTACCAAACAATGAGTTTCTATTAAAGTCTTTGATCTCAACATTTATAATTTGCCCTATATCATGATCATTGGCATCAAATATAACTGGTGTTAATTCACATGTTCTTCCAAAATATTTTGACTGATCTTTCATTCTATTTTCAACTAGTACTTCCTTTGAAGTTCCAATGCTTTTATGATTTTTTTCAATTTGAATTTTTTCAATTAAATTTTGAAGAATTGAAAGTCTTGTTTTTTGCAATTTTGGATCTATCGATGCAAGTCTTGCCGCTGGTGTTCCCGGTCTTTTGTTATAAACGAATGAGTAAGAATTTATAAATTTTACATCTTTGATAAGGTTTAATGTATCATTAAAATCTTTATCAGTTTCTCCTGGGAAACCGACAATAAAATCACTTGAAAACTCCATTTTTGGTAAAATATTCCTTAACTCTTTTACAATTGAAAGATATTTTTCAACTGTATATTTACGATTCATTTTTTTTAAAATTTTATTGGATCCGCTTTGAACTGGTAGATGAATAAAGGGCATTAATTTTTTTGAATACTTATAACATTCTATTAAATCTTCTGTCATATCATTCGGATGTGATGTGGTATATCTTATTCTTTTTAAATCTTTTAATTTATCTAACTCTTTTATTAAATCTGATAATTTAAATTTTCTATTATTTGATATATATTTATAAGCGTTCACATTTTGACCGAGTAAAGTTATTTCTCTTGAACCATTCTTTATTAAGCTACTTGCTTCATAAATTATTTCATCAATAGATCTTGAATACTCTGATCCTCTTGTGTAAGGAACCACACAGAAACTACAGAATTTATCACAGCCCTCTTGGATTGTAATAAAAGATGAAATTTTTGAGTTTAAGTTTACTAATTTGTTTAATTTATCAAATTTGTCTATTACATCAAATTCTGTAAAATTAAGAGATTTTTTGTTTTTATTTATCTGATCTAAAACTTTAGGAATATTTTGGTAAGATTGCGGTCCTATTACAGCATCAATATAATTTTCTCTCTTAAGCATTTCATCATTTTCAGCTTGTGCGACACAACCAGTTACAAGAACAATGGGTTTTTTCTGATGCTTATATTTTTTTTTTAATCTGCCTATTTCATGATAAACTTTTTCTGTAGCTTTTTCTCTAATGTGACATGTATTAAGAATAAAGCAGTCTAAACTTTCTAAATCTTTTTTCTCTTGAAAACCAAATTTTTTAAGAATATCAACGATTCTTTTACTGTCGTACTCATTCATTTGGCAACCAAAAGTCTTTATGAAAAAGTTTTTTTTTGAATCTTTAATTTTTTTTAATTTTTGATCCATATAGTTCTAGTTTATGGTCAACTAGTTTGTAGCCGAGTTTTTGCGCGATTTTTTTCTGAATAGCTTCAATTTCTTCATCAACAAATTCTACAATTTCATTTGTATTTATATCTATCAAATGATTATGGTGTTGGTCAGTTGTTGGTTCATATCTTGATTTACCTTCCTTAAAATCGTGCCTAATTAAAATACCGGATTCCTCAAATAGTTTTATTGTCCTATATACAGTTGCAATACTGATTTTTTTATCAATTTCAGATGCCCTTTTATGTAATTCATCTACATCAGGATGGTCCTTTGATCCGTAGTTTTCTTTTGAATCAGAAATAACCTTTGCTATTATTTTTCTTTGCTCTGTTAACCTGACTCCCTTTTGTTTACATTTTTCTTCAATTTTACTCATAATAATATTCCTAATTTAACTTATATATATTGGTTTAATCAAACTTTTTTCAAATAATTTTTTTTTTACTAATAGCTCAATATTTCGTGTATTTAAATGCTTTAAATCAGCATTCTTGTATCCATAAAGTTTGATTCCTTTGGATATTTGTATACCTTTTCCTATTGCTAAAGAAATTCTAATGGTAGAAAACCTACCTGGACCAACGTTAACTAGAACTGAAAAATTATTATCTAATATTGCTCCTTTTTGTTTTGTAAATTTGAATATTAAATCCACAATAGAGTCATTTTTTTTTATATTTGTTTGCAATCTTTTAATAAAAAATTTATTATTTATTCTTAAACCTATGGCATCTTCTTTATCTCTACCCGTAAAATTTAAAATCAGAAAATCTCTAATCATTATTTTATTTATAGTTTTTTTTTGTGATTTTAACAATTCATATTCTTCAACAAATAATATCGATGATAGAGGTATTCTATCAATTATGTATCATCGGTTTGAGGAAAATAAATACCCGTCAACAAATATTAAATTAGATGAATTTCAATCCCATATTAATCTTATAAAGAATTCTGGTTACAAATTTATTTCGCATGAAGAATTTAAAGAAAGTATTAAATCTAAAAATATTGAAAAAAAAATATTGTTAACTATTGATGATGGTTTTTTATCATTTTACGAAAAAGCTTGGCCGATTTTAAAAAAACAAAAAATACCCTTTATCATATTTGTAAATACAAAAAATGTTGGTTCAACGGGATATATGAATTGGGAACAATTGGAAGAAATTTCAAATTTTAAGTTTACACATATAGGAAATCATAGCCATTCCCATGAATATTTGGTTGATAAAAATGATAATGAAATAAAAGAGGATATAGAAGAATCCATCTCAATATTTAAAAAAAAATTAAATCATGAAACAGATTTTTTTGCATACCCATTTGGTGAATATAAAATATCTTACAAAAAAATTGTTAAAGATTTAGGTTTCAAATATGCTTTTGGACAACATTCTGGTGTAATCGATTTATCAAAAGATAAATTCGAACTTCCTCGTTTTCCCATAAATGAAAAGTACGGTGAAACAGAAAGATTTAAAAGAATTTTGAAAACTATCGCATTTCCATACAAAAAAATAATTCCTGAAGAAAAATATATAAATGATACTAATAATCCTCCTAAAGTAAAAATAATTTTTTTTGAAAATGATATAAATCTTAAAAATATTAGTTGTTACTCGAATGAATTAAATCAGTGGAGAAAATCAAAAATTATTTATTTGAAAGAGAATGAATTAGAGATAGTTTTGGAAGGTAAATTTAATACTGAAAGGGGTAGAATAAATTGTTCATTAAGAGAAAATACTGGGGAATGGAGATGGTTAGGAATTCAGTTTGTTATAGCTGAATTGTAATTTTATAAAGTTAAAGTTTTATCCCTATTTGTATTCATTAAAATTGAATTATCAAAATCTGTTAGCTTGTTTTGCGTAATAATACTTGAAAGTATCTTGACATATTCTTTACCGGTTGCAGCATAACTTTCTAGGTATGATACCAACACCAAACCAGATATTTTTTTATTTTCTTTTCTTAAATTTGCTCTAGCTTCTCTTAATTGTCCATAAGCCTTATGGGTATTTAAATTTTTCTGATATGCAATAATTGAGGATCTTAACATTGGAAACGCAAGAACTTTATGATCTGTTCCTTTGCTATCTTTTGGCTTAAGTCCATCCTTGCCATATGTCCATTGACCAAACATAGCATTTCCTTTTAAAGCAAATCTCGAAGTTCCCCAGCCACTTTCTTTTGCTGCCTGTGCAATTGCTAAGGAAACAGGTATTATATCCATTCTTAATTTTAACTCCGCAATATCTTCGTTTTTTATTTGATAATCCTCAAAACGTCTTTTTAACCATCTTTTTTCACCCATTGAGTTTACTGGCTTGCCTAAAATTTTAAAAAGCTTTTTTCTATTTTCCAAAATTTTGTTATTTTCATCAATTATAAGAGGTAACATTATTTTTATAAAAGTATCTTTTCTTTTCGAAGTACTTTTTAAATTTTTTAAATCTGGTGGTAATTTAGATAAATAAACTGGTTTAACGCTCTCTCCTAATCTAATACTATCTAGATCATACTTAAGATTTTCAAAAAGATTTAATGTTATTTTTGTATCTAAACTAATCTTATTGTCTTTGTTTGAATTTCTATCTTTAAAACCACTATTAGAGTTTTCTTTCTTTACTTGATTTTTATTACTTTTATATTCTTTCGCGACATAAGAAAATTTAATTTGATTTGTTACCGATTTTATATATGGCCTTGTACTAATTATACTCATAACAAAAATAATAAGACTACATGTTACTAAAATATTTGTGAAAACTTGTTCTTTAAATTTAATTTCTGAGATTTTTTTCTTATTGTAACTGTGCTCAGGTAGTCTGACTTTGTTTTTTAGCAAAATTAATTCTATTTGAGAAGTTGTAAGTTTCTTTTTTGAACTTATATACGATTTTATCTCTTGAATTTTGTATAATTTTGAAAGTTCAATGAGTTGTTCCCTGTAAGGTATATTTTTTTTCATTAACTATTTATATTGCTTCAACAGAATTTACATCTTTTACATAATGCTTAAGTAAATTTTGTACACCTTGCTTAAGTGTCATTAAAGAACTGGGGCAACCTGAACAACTTCCTTTAAGTTGAACTTTTACGATACCATTTTCAAATGAAATAAATTTTATGTCTCCTCCATCCTTTGCAACTGCTGGTCTTATTTTTGTATCCAAAACCTCATTGATTTGATTTATAACTTCGTTATTAGATTTTACTGTTTCTGAATGATTAACCTCTAATTCCTTTTTGGATAGGATTGGATCATTTTTTGAGTTAAAATAATCATTCAAATGTGATATTACTGTTGGTTTTATACTATCCCAACTTGCCTTTTCCTCTTTTTTAACACTTAAAAAATTCTTTGAAAATAATATTAACTCAACACCTTCAACACTTAGAAGATTTTTAACGAATTCATTTTTTATTTTATCTATTTTTTCTTTTTGAAATTCTTTAGTACCTATTTCAGATATAACTTTGTTAGATAAAAATTTTACCGCATTTGGGTTTGGCGTATTTTCTGTATAGATCATAATATAATTAGTAACATAAAAGAATTATTAAATAAATCCCACAATTTCTTTAATGTTTTTTAAATTTTTTTCTGCTAAATAACTAGCTTTTATTGTACCTTCTTTCAGTACTTTAGTTAAATAAATTTTATCTTTGTTCAGATCGTTAATTTTTTTACCTATTGGACAAATTGTAGCAATTAGTAGATCTGAAAGAGTCTTTTTAAAATTTGAAAAATCTTTTCCAACCATCTCATTTAGAGTGTTATCGATTGTGTTATTTGTAATTGAAGAATAAATAGTTAAAAGATTTAGAGCCTCTGGTCTATTTTTTAAATCATCTTTTTTTTCTGGTATTGGCTTAGAGTCTGTTTTTGCTTTTTTTATTTTCTTTAAAATATCGTCCTCTGAGTCTGATAAATTTATTCTCGAGTAATCAGACTCTTCAGATTTACTCATTTTTTTATTTCCATCACGTAAACTCATAACTCTTGGAATTTTCTTTTGAATAATTGGTTCTGGTATTGGAAAGAAATTATTTTTTCCAAAATCATTATTAAATTTTTTTGCAATATCTCTAGATAACTCTAAATGCTGTTTTTGATCATCACCTACTGGTACATGCGTA
>CACHWO010000029.1 GCA_902583685.1 uncultured Pelagibacteraceae bacterium | reverse complement strand
TATAATATGAGGATTAATAACTGAAAATTGCTTAAAATTTGGCATATTTTTTTTTAATTCAAAAAAAATTGATGCAAAAAAATTTCCTTTTAATGAAATCCATTTTTTTCCCATAGTACCCTTACCTTTAGTCTGTTGGTCTGATATTACTATACCTTGTATATTTTTTTTTGATTTAATAATCTTAATTGCTTCATCATTTGTGCTTCGAACTTTTCTTAATCTGATTAAATTTAGTTTCATCAGAAAATGCTTATGTTTGATATTAGATTATTTAAAATTGAGGGATAAAGAAAAAAAGAAATTAATAATGTGCAACTTATTACTATTGATCCATGAATTCCTATATCTTTAAAATTTTCAAAAGGTTTTTTAGTTTCATCAAAATACATAATCTTAATTATCCTAATATAATAAAATGCAGAAACAACTGTTGTCACTAATCCTATTATAGCTAAAATATACATTCCACTTTCTATCACTGACATAAAAATATAAAATTTTGCAAAAAAACCTGCTAGAGGTGGTATTCCTGCCAATGAAAATAAAATTATTAAAAGGCAAAAACTCATCAATGGATGATTTTTAGAGGATCCAGAAAGTTCATCTATTTGTTCTATATACTTCTGCCCTCTTTTCATTGAAAGAATAAATGCAAAAGCTCCAATATTCATTACAGCATAAATTGTTATGTATAAAATTGTATTTCTGAAACCATTTTCTGTACCAGCTGCTATACCAGCTATCGCGTATCCGATATGGCCAATCGAACTGTATGCGATTAATCTTTTTATATTATTCTGCCCAATTGCGGCTACAGCACCAAGTATCATTGAACCAACAGAAATAAATACAATAATGTTTTGCCATTGGTCGATTATTGATTGAAAAGGTACGTACATAAATCTGATTAGGACTGCTATTCCTGCAATTTTTGGCACAACAGAAAAAAAACTTGTTACAGATGTAGGAGAACCTTGGTATACATCGGGGGTCCACATATGAAAGGGTACTGCAGAAACTTTAAAGGCTAAGCCTACTAAGATAAAAACCATAGCAAATATAGTTCCTGTATTAACGTTTTCAGAATTTTTAAGAATTAATTCAAAATTTGTTGATCCTGTAAAACCATATAAAAGTGAACAACCATACAATAATAGACCTGAGGATAAAGCGCTTAAAACAAAATATTTAATACCTGCTTCAGAGGATTTTAAGTTGTCTCTATCAATGGACGCTAAAATATAAAGAGAGAGAGATTGTAATTCCAATCCGAGATAAAAAACGATTAAATCATTTGATCCGACCATAATAAACATTCCTAAAATTGAGAATAGAATTATTATTGGATATTCAAATTTATCATTTTTAATATCATTTAGATATTTTTTTGACATTATAAGTATAAAAAAAGATGATATTAATATTAAAGATTTAATAAATGATGAAAAATCATCAATAATAATGCTGTTATTAAAAATTTTTATATTTTCTATATCGCTAGTTAATAAAATTAATAATGTTACTAATATTATAACAGTCGATAATCTAAAAATAATATTAAAACTGTTTTTTAAATACACCCCTACACTTAGTAAGGAAAAAATTGATATAACTAAAAAAATTTCAGGTGCAAGGTATTTAATCTCTATCATATATTAATTTAATGCCATGTTTTTTTTTACCTCAAGATTATAATTACTTATTAAATTATCAACCGAGACTCTCATTGTTTCTAATAATGGTTCTGGATAGAACCCAAAAACAATAATTAAAACGCCTAAAAATAATAAAATAGAAAATTCATTACTATTCATGTCTTTAATTTTTTTAAGCTCATTATTTTCAAGTTTTCCGAATATAACCCTTTTATACATCCATAGCATGTAGGCTGCAGAGAGAACTATGCCAGTACTTGCTAATATTGCTACCAAAAAATTAGTTTTAAATGCGCCAACCAAAACAAGAAATTCACCAATAAACCCGCTTGTACCTGGTAATCCTAAAGCAGCTAATACAAATATCATTAATATAAATGAGTATTTTGGAATTATTTTAGCCAAACCTCCATATGTATTGATTAACCTTGAGTGGATTCTATCGTAAAGCACGCCTACGCTGAGAAAAAGAGCTGCTGATATTAGTCCATGACTTATCATTTGTAGCATGCTCCCCTCTATGCCTTGTTTTTCAAAAGTGAAAATCCCCAAAGTTACAAATCCCATATGTGCTACAGAGGAATAGGCAACTAGTTTTTTCATGTCATCCTGCATTAAAGCAACCAATGATGTATAAATTATTGCTATTATACTTAAGGTAAAAATTAATGGAGCAAAATATTCTGAAGCGATTGGAAACATACTTACTGAAAATCTTAGAAATCCATATCCTCCCATTTTTAGTAATATTGCTGCTAGTATAACTGATCCAGGTGTTGGGGCTTCAACATGAGCGTCTGGTAGCCAAGTATGCACAGGCCACATTGGTAATTTAACTGCAAATGAACTAAAAAAAGCTAACCAAAGTAAATATTGATACTCTTGCGGAATTTTGATCTGATAAATTTCATTAACATCAGTAGTACCAGTAATCCAATAAATAGTGATTACAGCAACAAGCATTAAAACCGAACCTAACAATGTAAATAAAAAGAATTTAAAAGCAGAGTAGACTTTGTTAGGACCACCCCAAATCCCTATAATCAAGAACATGGGTATTAAACCTGCTTCAAAGAAAATGTAAAAAATTACTAAATCTAAAGAACAGAACACCCCAATCATAAAAGTTTGTAAAACTAATATGGCTATAAGAAACTCTTTTAATCTTTGCTTTACGCTATTTATGCACGATATTATTGCTATTGGGGTAACTAATGTAGTTAAAAGGATAAATAAAATTGATATACCATCAATACCAAATTTAAACTTTATAAAGCCTGAAATCCAAGATTGCTCCTCAATAAACTGAAAATCTGATGTGGTTTTATCAAAAGAATACCAAAGAAAAAGTGTAAGAAAAAAATTGACAAAACTTGTGAATAGAGAAACATAAATCGCACCTTTATTTTGCTCATTTTTTTCATCTTTTGTCAAAAAAATAAATAAGGCGCCAATTAAAGGTATGAAGGTGATTGAGGATAAAATAGGAAAATTCATTTAAATATATATAATAAAAAAAGTAAGTAATAATGAAAAACCTATTAACATTACGAAGGCGTAATCAAATATATATCCACTTTGCAATTTAGTTGCTTTGTTTGAGATTAATTTTATAATTTTTGATATACCGTCAGGCCCATACCTGTCGATTGTCTTCACATCACCAATTTTCCAAAAGAATAATCCTACTTTTTTAATAGGCTTAACAAATATAAAATCATAAATTTCATCAAAATACCATTTGTTGATTAAAAAATTATAAATTTTTTGATTATTAAATTTTAGTTTATTTAAAAATTCTTTATTTTTTAAATAAATATAAAAAGAAATAGGAATACTTATTGTTACAATGATTGGTGTTGAAATTAATAACCATAAAGGAATATTTTTATGATCTATTTCTTTAGTAATTAAAATCGAGTTATCCCAAAAATTTGAAAAATAATTTCCTATCAACATCTCTTTGAATAAAAATCCAGCCACTATTGATCCTATTACTAATATACCTAGTGGAAGAAGAATGTTTATCCCTGACTCATGAATGTTTGTTTGATTTGTTTCTTGATTGTTAAATTTTCCATGAAAAGTTTTAAAAATTAATCTCCAAGAATAAATTGCTGTTAAAAATGCGGTCAAAATTCCAACTCCTGCCGCTATATATCCAAGATTACTTCCGCTTAGAAATGCAAATTCAATAATTGCGTCTTTAGAATAATAACCTGATAAAAAGGGGAAACCTGTTAGAGCAAGCGTTCCAATTATCATTGAAATCCATGTGAATGGCATTTTTTTCCATAATCCACCCATTTTTCTTATATCCTGCTCATCATTTAAAGAGTGTATAACTGATCCAGATCCCAAAAATAATAGTGCTTTGAAAAATGCATGGGTAAATAAGTGAAAAATTGCGACATGATATGCTCCTACCCCAGCAGCGAAAAACATATAACCTAACTGACTACAAGTTGAATATGCAATAATTCTTTTAATATCGTTTTGGACTAAAGCGACGCTTGCAGCAAACAAAGCTGTTAACATTCCTATTATTGTAACAAAATTTAATGCAACTTGAGAATATTCAAAAATTGGTGAACATCTAGCAACTAAAAATACACCAGCTGTAACCATTGTTGCAGCATGAATTAAAGCAGATACAGGAGTTGGTCCTTCCATAGCATCGGGTAACCATGTGTGTAAAAAAAGTTGAGCTGATTTTCCCATAGCACCAAGAAACAAGAATGAACAAATAGCTGTGATCAAATTTATTTCGATACCTAAAAAATTTATTTGTTTAGATGAAAAATTTGGTACAGATACAAAAATTTCAGAAAAATTTATTGTCCCAAAATATAGAAATATTAAAAAAACACCAATTGCCAAACCCAGATCACCCACTCTATTGACTAAAAAGGCTTTAATTGCTGCCTGATTTGCGGAGTCTTTTTTATACCAGAAACCTATAAGAAGATAAGAGCAAAGTCCCACTCCTTCCCAGCCAAAAAATAATTGTAAAAAATTATCTGAAACAACTAGTACCATCATAGAGAAAGTGAAAAGCGAAAGATAAGACATAAATCTTGGTTTGTTTGGATCGTGCCTCATGTACTCTATGGAGTAAAGGTGAACCAAAAATGAAATTAATGAAACAACTACAAGTATTATCGAACTTAAAGGATCAACATTAATAGTCCAATTTGCTGTAAAATCACCCGAGCTTATCCACTCAAATATTAAATAGTTTCCATACTGATCATGAACAATCCCATTATAAAAAATGATGATTGATAAAATTGATGATAAAAAAATACAAAGAGTAGTAATAAGTAAAGGTAAAAAATCTTTAAAGCCTTTTGATAAGTAACCAATAATTGAACCAAAAAGTGGTAGAAAAATAGCTGCGTATTCCATTTAACCTTTCATCTGATTAATATCTTCAACTCTTATGGAACCTTTATTTCTATAATAGGCAACTATAATCGCCAGACCAATTGCAGCTTCAGCTGCAGCAACGGTTAATATTAGCATTGTAAAAATTTGACCAACTATATCCTGAAGAAAAATTGAAAAAGATACTAAGTTTATATTTACGGCTAGTAAAATAAGTTCTATTGACATTAAAATAACTATTACATTTTTTCTGTTAAGAAAAATACCTATCATTCCTAAAGAAAATATAATTGCTCCAAGAACTAAATAGTGGCTTAATCCTATTTCAATCATCAACTTTTACTCCTTCTTTAAAATTTACATCAACTAATTGAACCGACTCCTCGCGCTCTCTTGTAATTTGATTAAAATAGTTTTGTCTTTTTACACCCTCTCTTTTTCTATACGTAAGAACAATGGCGCCAATCATTGATAAAAGTAAAATAATACCGGAGATTTGAAATAAATGTATATATTCTGTGTACATTACGTTTCCAATTTGGTGAGTATTTGTTAAACCACCATCTAAATTCAGTGAGCCCGTATCTAAAAAAGAACTCTTATACTTCCAGCCGCCAACTACTATTACTAATTCTAACAAAATAACAAAACTTATTACTAAGCCGATCGGTATATGATTTGATTTTTTTGAGCCTCGTAACCACGAAAGTTTTTGTTCAGAAACATTCATTATCATAACAACAAATAAAAACAATACTGCCACAGCACCTACATATACAATGAGCATCATCATTCCTAAAAACTCGGCACCAACCATTATAAATAAACATCCAATCGAAACGAAGTCTAAGATAAGAAAAAAAACAGCATGAACTGTATTTCTAGAAACAACCACCATAATCGCAGATAAAATTGCAATTACAGAAAAAAAATAAAAGAATAGAGCGTGTGCTATCATCGTTATCTGTAAGGTTTGTCTAATTTTATATTTTGAGACAAAACAGATTCCCATCTGTCTCCGTTATCTAGAAGTTTCTCTTTATTATAATATAATTCTTCTCTTGTTTCTGTAGAAAATTCAAAATTTGGACCTTGTACTATTGCATCAACTGGGCAGGACTCCTCACATAATCCACAATAAATACATTTCAACATATCTATATCGTATCGTGTTGTTTTTCTGCTTCCATCTGACTTTTCTTCGGACTCTATCGTGATTGCTTGCGCTGGACACACAGCTTCACATAGTTTACAAGCAATACATCTTTCTTCACCGTTAGGGTATCTTCTCAAAGCATGCTCGCCTCTAAACCTGGGACTTATACTACCTTTTTCGAATGGATAATTTATTGTTTTTTTTCTTTTAAATATTTCTTTTATGGCAATTAAAATTGCTTTTATAAACTCTGATAAAAATATAATTTTCAAAAATCTATTAAATTTCATTATATTCCTTGGTTTGGTAAAAGATCAAAATAAATTAAAAAACCAGCTGTTAATACAACGTAAAATAAAGAAAAAGGTAAGAAAACTTTCCAGCCTAGTCTCATTAATTGATCGTATCTATATCTTGGAACTATTGCTTTTATCAAAGCAAAAACAAAAAAAAGAATAAGTATTTTAATTATCATCCAAATTATACCTGGTATTTTCATACAAAGAAATTAATCTTGCTTCAAAAAAAAAGAATAAAACCCATTATTATGCAA
>CACHWO010000028.1 GCA_902583685.1 uncultured Pelagibacteraceae bacterium | reverse complement strand
GTTTGCAACTTCTTTATTTTGATCAATATTCTTCATTTCGAAAAACTTTTTCTTGTCTAACTCGACTGTAGAAGGGTCAACGTCAGAATTTGTTTCTAGCCTATTAAGTAAATCTTCAAAATATTGTGGGCGCCAAAAATGCCTTTTTAATCTCATTTTCCATCTTTCTGGTACTTTTAAAGAGTCGGTTAACTGCTTGAATAAACTTACATCACCAACTTTAATCGATATATTTTTAATTTTTATTTTATTAATTGAATTAGTTATTGTTTTTAAAACTTTTAAATCATCGATAGATTTATTTTTAGAACCAAAAATCTCCAAACCTAATTGATAATTGACAACTTTGTTTAAACTTTTTGATCTTCTATAAGCTTGACCTGAATAATATATTTTTGAATTTGCTTTTGAGTTATCCTTTAAATATTTTATGCACGAAGCAACTGTCAAATCTGGTCTTAGACACATGCTTTTCCCGGTATCATCCTCAAAAGTAAGCATAATCTTCCTAAAATTTTCACCAGATCGCTCAATAATATAATCTGAGTCTAAAAGCACATCTGGTTCTGATAGAATAAAACCATCTTTTTTAAATACTTTAATTATATTTTCAGAATAATTTTTTGATTTCATTTGCTATTTCCTCAATTTTAACTGAACTCTCATTTCCACTTGCTAAATCTTTTAAAGTCGCTTTCCCGGATTTGATTTCATTGTCACCATACAAAATAACAGCTGGGGACCCTAACTTGTTTGCATATTCCATTTGTTTTTTTAACTTACCCTCTCCTGGATAAATCTCTGAACTTATATTCGATTCTCTAAGTTTTTTTAATATATCTATATATTCCTTAATTTTATCTTTATCGAAAACACATATAACGACTGGTCGCGTGGATTTAATTTTAAAATCTTTTTTCTGCATTAAAGCAAATACAAGTCTGTCTAGACCAATGGATATTCCAGTTGCGGGACAATCTAAATTTCCAAAGTTACTTACAAGATTATCATACCTTCCTCCACCACCTATTGATCCAAATTGAATAGTTTGTCCTTTTGAATTTTTTATTTGAAAATTTAAATTAACCTCAAAAATAGGTCCTGTGTAATATTCCAGTCCTCTTATAACTGATGGATCAAATTTGTAATTCTTAAAATTGTAAGCCTCAAATATTTTAGTAATTTCTAAGATATCTTTGCTATCTGGAATTTTACGCTGCAAGGTAGACTCGATTGTTTTGATCTGGTCATTACTAAGTTTTGCTCCCTTTGTATAATCACCTGATTTATCTTTTCGACCTTCTCCAAGAAGTTTTTTTGCCTCCTCCCAACCAAGTCTGTCAATTTTATCTAGAGCCCGCAACGTAGTTGAAATTTGATATTTCGATTTAATTTTTAAATTTTCAAATAATTTATCTGTCAATTTTCTCGAAGAAATTTTTACAGTGTAATCTTTTTTATTTAAACCACACTTTTCCAATATCTCAGAAATTAATACACAAAGCTCTGCGTCTGCTTGTAAATTTTTAGTTCCAACATAGTCAGCATCAAATTGTAAAAATTCTCTAAATCTTCCTGGTCCAGGTTTCTCATTTCTCCAAACTGAGCCTAATTGATAACGTTTAAATGGTTTTGGTATTTCAAGATAATTTTTTGCAACGAACCTCGCTAATGGAGCTGTAAGATCATAACGAAGAGATAGCCATTTATTTTCATCTTTAAAGGAGAATACTCCTGCATCAGGTCTATCTTTATCGGGTAAAAACTTTCCAATACTATCCGAATACTCGAAGCTAGGTGTTTCGAGATATTGAAAACCGTACTTAATCATAACTTCTTTAATATTAGAAATTACAAAATCACGGATTAATAATTCTTTTTCTTTTCTGTCTACAAAACCTAAAGGTAACTCCTTAGAAGGTTTTGTTTTTATTTTCTTTACCATTTTCTGGTACAGCAGGGTGGATTCGAACCACCGACCCCTAGTTCCACAAACTAGTGCTCTAACCAACTGAGCTACTGCTGCATAACTCCTTTTTATATTAATTGTTTATAAATTTGTATTTTAAATATATGGTGATTTAGCTAAGCAATAGCTTAGCGTGCACTCTGTGAGAGTGTATGTTAGATATGATGATGTTTATTTCCTTCAACATTCCTGTTTTTTAACAAATTAAAAAATAATTTCAACCCTAGATTATTGGGACAAAAACATAAATCTTAGTCTTTGCCCCAATTAATTGTTTTGCTGGTAATAAGATTTAAGATGTCTTCTTTAGATTTACCGCGGCAGGTCCTTTTTCTCCGTTTTCAACCTCAAAAGTAAGCTCATCACCTTCGTTTAAATATTTTAAACCAGCTGCTCTTACTGCTGAAGAATGAACGAAAACGTCTTTTTCTTTATCTTCTCTTTCAATAAAACCATAACCTTTAGTTCCATTGAACCACTTAACTTTGCCTTTTAGACTCATTTGTTCTTCCTTACTTAATTATTAACTTAACGTCAGTAAAATTACTAACAATGCCCTTAAATAGACTTATACTTTAAATGTCAAGTGAATGATAAGATTTTAAATAAAAAAAAGGCTAAATTAACTGATTTGCTACATTAAAACATTAATATAAAGGCTAAAACTACAAGAATAAAAGCTCCAAATAGAATTACTTTTTTGTTTTGAGTAAATTTGAAAAATTGAGGTAAGCCTGTTTCGACGTAACTTAACTTGCTCTCATTAAGACCGGTAGACGTTTTGAAACCTTGGTCTCTACCTATTTTTAAAAATTTCACTTTTCTTTGATTATAAATTTGATCACCAGATAGATTTTCAAAACTTTTTAGATTTTTTATTATAGACTCCTTTACATTTGAAGCTATTTTTTCATTGTCCCTATGCGCACCACCTAAAGGTTCGTTTATAATTTCATCTACAACACCTATTTTCATAAGTTCACTAGCTGTGAGCTTCATTGCTTCAGCTGCCTCAAGAGATTTACTTGGATCTCTCCACAAAATTGAAGCGCATCCTTCTGGAGATATTACTGAGTAAATAGAATGTTCTAACATAATTACTTTATTTGAGGATGCTAATGCTATAGCTCCACCAGATCCACCTTCACCAATTATTATTGAAATATTTGGAACTCTTAGAGACATGCAACACTCTATTGAATGGGCAATAGCACCTGCTTGCCCTCTTTGTTCCGCACCAATTCCCGGATAAGCGCCAGGTGTATCTATAAATGAAATAACAGGGATACCAAATCTATCAGCAAGTTTCATTAATCTTATACATTTTCTGTAGCCTTCAGGTTTCATCATTCCAAAATTTCTCTCTAATCTTGAATTTAGATCCTCTCCTTTTTCCTGAGCTAGAACCAATACAGATTTATTATCTATGTATCCCAATCCTGCAATTATTGATTTATCATCTCCAAAAAGTCTATCTCCAGATAATTGTGTAAAATCAGATACAATTTTATTTACATAAAAATTTGCTCTCGGCCTATCTTCGTGTCTTGCCACTAATGTTTTCTGCCAACTGTTTAAATTTGAATAAATATTCTCTAATTTTTCGTTAATATCGTCTTGAATGGTCTCAATTTTCTTTGTGTCTACTTCGGATATACCATCTTTATCGAATGGATTTTTTGAGGCATCTAAATTTTCCTCTAAAGATTTTATTTCTTTTTCAAACTCAAGATAATTTCTCATAATTTTATTAGATTAAAACAGTATTAATAAATCTAATAAAATTCAAATGTGTCAATAAATTGGTGTTAATTTCCATATTTTTTGGTTTATAATTAATATATGAAAAAGACCACAATAATGAAGCTTAATGTTGACAACCAATTGCTTAATTTTATTAATGATGAGGTTATACAAGGGCTAGACTTAGATATTAACAAGTTTTGGGAAGGATTCAGTAATTCTGTTCATAACCTTACACCTTTGAATAATAAACTTTTAAAAAAAAGGATAGAAATCCAAAAAAAAATCGATGATTGGCATAGATCAAATAAAGATAAGAAAATTGATAAATCTGAATATATCAAATTTTTAAAATCAATAGATTATATAGTGGAAGAAAAAGGAGATTTTAAAATCATCACGTCAAATGTTGATGATGAGATTGCGTCCATAGCTGGTCCACAGCTAGTTGTTCCAGTAGATAACGCAAGATACGCTTTAAATGCAGCCAATGCCAGATGGGGGAGTTTATATGATGCTCTTTATGGAACCGACGTTATAGAGGGTAATAGACAAGGGCCTTATAACCCTGAGAGAGGAAATAAAGTAAGATTGTATGCTAGAGATTTTTTAAACCAGATATTCCCTATTAATAATGCAAATTGGAATGAAATAACAAAGATAGAAGTTGGTGATAGTGAATTATTGTTGATTAATAAAAATCAAAATAAACTAAAAAATAAAAATCAATTTGTTGGGTTCAAAGGTGAGAAGAACAATCCAAGTTCTATTTTACTAAAAAATAATAATTTGCATATTGATATAAATATTGACCGTAATAGCTCAATAGGAAAATCTGATAAAGCTGGAATTTCAAATATTATAATGGAGTCTGCAGTATCGACTATTATAGATAATGAGGACTCTGTTACCGCAGTCGACGCTGAAGACAAGATTAAATGTTATCGTAACTGGTTAGGTTTAATGAAAGGTGACTTAGAAACCGAAGTTGAAAAAAACGGTGAAAAATTTATTAGAAAGTTAAATCCTGACAGAAAGTATAAAAAAACAGATGGTTCAGATATTTTCTTACATGGTAGGTCTTTATTGTTAAATAGAAATGTTGGTCACCTTATGACAAGCCCAGCAATACATTTAGAAAATGGTGCGGAAATCCCTGAGGGAATAATGGATGCATTTGTTTCAACTTTATGTGCAATGCATAGTTTTAAAAATAAAAAAAATTCTAGGACAGAGTCTGTTTATATAGTGAAACCAAAAATGCACGGTCCTGACGAAGTAGCTTTTACCAGTTCTATTTTTGAAAACGTCGAAAAAGTTTTAGGATTAAAAACAAATACAATTAAGGTTGGGATAATGGATGAAGAAAGAAGAACAACCATAAATTTAAAAGAATGTATAAGACAAGCGAAAGAAAGGATTGTTTTTATAAATACTGGTTTTTTAGACAGAACTGGAGATGAAATGCACACATCCTTTGAAATGGGTCCAATGATCTTTAAGGCTGAAATGAAAAAATCAAAATGGCTTAATACCTACGAGGATAGAAATGTCGATATTGGTTTATCATGCGGCTTTTCTGGTAAGGCACAAATAGGAAAGGGTATGTGGGCTATGCCAGATAAGATGGCTGATATGCTTAAACAAAAAAATGTTCATCCAGCATCAGGAGCAAATTGTGCTTGGGTTCCATCACCAACTGCCGCCATTCTTCACGCAATTCACTATCACAAAGTAAATGTTTTTGAGGTACAAAAACAAATTTTATCTAGAAAAAAAGCAAAACTTGAAAATCTTCTAGAAATTCCAGTTGCAGACCGACCTAACTGGTCAACTGAAGACATAAATAAAGAGCTTGAAAATAATGCACAAGGTATTTTAGGCTATGTTGTTAGATGGATAGATCAAGGAATTGGTTGTTCTAAGGTTCCGGATATCAATAATACAGGTTTGATGGAAGATAGAGCCACCTTAAGAATTTCTTCACAACACATGGCTAATTGGTTACATCAAAAAATTTGCACAAAGGATCAGGTAATGAAAATTATGAAAAAAATGGCAAAAATTGTTGATCAACAGAATAAAAATGATAAAAAATATATTCCAATGTCTAAAGATTTTGATAATTCTATTGCATTTAAAACAGCTTGTGATTTAGTTTTTAACGGCAAGGATCAACCCTCAGGTTATACTGAACCATTGCTACATAAGATGAGGATTGAAAAAAAATCTATTCGTTAGATACTGGAACTCTATTCTTAAAGGCTGATATCAGTGTTCCATCATCTAATTGCTCAATTTCACCACCAACTGGCAGTCCTTGTCCAAGTTTAGATACTTTGAGCTTGCCATTCTTAACGACATCTTCGATATAATGAGCTGTAGTTTGACCCTCAACTGTAGCGCTTGTTGCAATTATTACTTCTTTAATATTATTATTTTTTATTCTTTTTATTAAAGAGTCAATCAAAAGGCTTTTTTGGTTAAAGTTCTCATTTGGATTTATCGTTCCCCCCAAAATATGAAAGTAACCTTTGAAAACATTTGATGATTCTATTACCCACATATCTGCTAAATTTTCGACAACACATATCTTTTCAGATGTGCCGGAATTTTCTTCACATATACATTTTTTACTATTTATTTTTAAATTTCCACAATTAGTACATCTAACAACAGTTTTGTAAACTTTAGCTAAAGATTGTGCTAATGGTTTAACCATATTTTCTTTATTGTTTATAAGTTTTAGAATAATGCGCTTTGCAGATTTTGGTCCAAGACCAGGCAATTTTGAAAATTGCTTAATTAATTCATCAATTTCTGAAATATTATTTTCCATTAAAAGGGTAATTTAATATCAAATGGTAAATTTGGTATCCCTGCTGCTTTCGCAACTTCTTCTGAAGTTTTTTTTTTAAGTTTGTCTTTTGCGTCATTATAAGCTGCAATAATTAAATCATTTATAATATCTTGGTTTTCCTTTTTTAATTCCTCACTAATTTTAATAGATTTCATCTCATGGTTTCCCGTTAAGATTACTCTTACCGAATTCCCTCCAGATAGGCCCTCCACTTCTATATTTTTTAAGCTTTCTTGAACCTCTTTCATTTTTTCCTGCATTTTTTTTGCTTTAGTAATCATGTCGTTAAAATTATTCATCTTCACTCCTTTTATCTAAATCTTCTACTTCTTTTAAATCTGCATCAGGGAAAATGCTAGTAATTTCTTTAAAGACAATGCTTT
>CACHWO010000027.1 GCA_902583685.1 uncultured Pelagibacteraceae bacterium | reverse complement strand
GGAAAAGATAAATCTAACTTAGATGCAATTAAGAAACTTAAATTTTACGGTAAATCTACTAAAATAGCTGAAGAGCTAATCAAATCTTTGTAATTTTTGTTAATTAAAATTTATTGGTTTTCCTTTTGCAGGAAACAGAATTTTATTATTTTCCATAACAATTTCGCCATTAACTATTGTTGCTATTGGAAATCCTTTTACTTTATAATTGTTAAATGGCGTCCATCCACATTTACTCTCAATCCAATTATCTCTAATAATAACTTCCTTGTTCATATCTACAATGGTTAGGTCTGCATCAAAATTTTCTTTGATATAACCTTTATTTTTAATACCAAATAAATCACAAGGATTTTCACAGATTAATTTAATTAACTTTTCTATCTTAAGCTTGCCACTATTAACATGATTAAGCATCACAGGAAGCAGTGTTTGTACTCCTGGCATGCCGGAAGGTGACAATGGGTATTTTCTATTTTTTTCCTCTCTTGTATGAGGGGCATGATCGGATCCGATTGTACTAACCATTGTATCTTTTACAGCGTCCCAAAGTCTATTGTAATGATCTTTTGTTCTTAAAGGTGGGTTCATTTGACTAAAAGTATTTAATTTATCGTAGCAGTCAGGAGCAAATAAAGTTAAATGTTGTGGTGTTATTTCGAAAGTAACATTGTCTCTTTTTTCAGAAAAAAAATCTATTTCTTCCTTTGTTGTCACGTGGAGAATATGAATTTTCTTTTTGTACTTTTGCGCGATTCTTACGACTCTCTTTGTAGATTCGAGTGCACACTCTTCATTTCTCCAAACTGGATGCGAGTGGACATCGCCATCTTTAATATATTTTTTTCTAGATAACAAAATATTTTCATCCTCAGAGTGGACTGATATAATCTTACTACTGTTAGAGATAACTTTTTCAATATCTTTTTCTTGGCTTACTAAAAGATTTCCTGTGGAAGATCCAGCAAATAATTTGACCCCGCAGCATCCTTCTAAAGTATTTACTGCTGAAAGTTCATTCATGTTATTTGGAGTTGCTCCAAAATAAAATGCGTAATTACAAAACATTCTATTTCTCGCTGCTTGAAGTTTTTTATTAAATTCTTCAAAAGTAGATGTTGGTGGATTTGTGTTTGGCATTTCAAATACTGCAGTTACACCACCAGCGATGGCAGCTCTACTTCCACTTTCTAGATTTTCAGCATCATTTTCACCTGGTTCTCTAAAATGAACTTGTGTATCTATTACACCAGGCAACACAATTTTACCGGATGCGTCGAAAACTTTAACATTTTTTTGTTCAATTTTACCAATTTTTTTTATTTTGTCTTTTGATATTGCTAAATCAACCTTCTTGAATATTCCGTTTAAATAACAAGAACCATTTTTAATGATGAGACTAAAGTTATCAGACATAATTTTTAAAAATATTATATACTGTATCTTTAAATATGGAAAAAGATCAAATATTTATTTTAAAAGACAGGGGTATAATCTTTATAAGTGGTAGAGATGCTAAAGATTTTTTACAAAATATTGTTACAAACGATCTTAATAAAGTGAATAACACCCGTAGTTGTTTTTCTTCCCTTCTAACCCCTCAAGGAAAATATCTTTATGATTTCATGATCATAAAACATAAAAACGGTTACTTTATTGAATGTGAACTCAATCAAATTGAAAAATTAATAAATCGGCTTAATATTTATAAACTTAATTCTCAAGTTGAAATTCTCAATTTATCAAATGAATTTCAAGTTGCAGTAATAAGTATTGACAAATTCCTTTCTCTTGAAAATTCAAAAAATTCAGAAGGTCATACATTAAAATTTAGAGATGATCCTTTTTTTATTGATCCTAGAAATAAAAATCTTGGAGCAAGGATAATTATAAATTTGGAAAAACTATATATGTCTATTAAAAAATTAGATCTTAAAATTCAGGATCCAACAATTTATTACAAAATAAGTCATAGATTAGGTATTGCTCAAGTAAACACAAAAAACCTACAAGATAAAATTTTTGGTCTTGAGTGTAATTTTGAAGAGCTTAACGCAATAGATTTTAAAAAAGGATGTTATGTAGGTCAGGAAAACACAGCAAGAATGAAATTAAAAAATAAGCTTAGAAAAAGGCTATTACCTTTAAAATCTGATAAAAAACTAAATATTGGAAGTGATGTTAATTTCAAAGATATCAAAATTGGAACTGTATTGATAAATGAGCCCTACCCTTTTGCTTTAATAAAATTAAACGATCCTGACTTCTCTGAATTTAAAGATAAAGATTTATTAATTGACAATAACACTTCAAAAATTATTCAATAATGGTGCGGTCGGAGAGACTCGAACTCTCACGGGAAACCCACACGCCCCTCAAGCGTGCCTGTCTACCAATTTCAGCACGACCGCACTAGTATCATATGCGACAATAAATGAATGACTTTTTATGATCAAGTTGATAAATTATTTATATGACTTCACAAAATTTAGACCAAATATATAAAAAAATTTCTTTAGTAGTACCAGAGATAGAATGGAAGTTTCATGCACCCATTATTGAAAAAATTAACAAATTAAAAAAAGAGAAAGATGCTGTAATACTTGCCCATAATTATCAAACACCAGAAATATATCACGGAGTTGCTGATATATCGGCAGATTCACTTGCTCTTGCTTTAGAAGCTGCAAAAACTAAATCTAAAATTATAGTTCTGTGTGGAGTTCACTTCATGGCTGAAACTGCAAAATTAATGAGCCCTGATAAAAAAGTTTTAATACCAGATATGCAAGCTGGCTGCTCTTTAGCAGAGTCAATTACTGGTCAAGATGTTAGAATGCTTAAAGAAAAATATCCTGGCGTTCCTGTCGTGTCTTATGTGAATACTTCCGCAGAAGTAAAAGCGGAAACTGATGTGTGTTGTACTTCAGCTAACGCTGTTAAAGTAGTCGAATCTTTAGGAACAGATAAAGTAATTTTTCTTCCTGATCATTATCTTGCAAATTACGTTCAAAAAAATACAAAAGTAAAAATCATTTCATGGCAAGGAACATGTATGGTTCACGAAAAATTTACAGGTAAAGAGGTTGAAGATATTAAAAAAGAAAATCCGGGGATTGAAGTTATTGCTCACCCTGAATGTCCACCAGATGTAATAAGTGCTTCTGACTTTGCGGGATCAACATCAAGTATGGTAAAGTATGTAAAGGAAAAACAACCCAAAAAAGTTTTGTTAGTAACTGAATGTACAATGAGCGATAATGTTCAAGTTGAAAATCCAAATGTTCAATTTGTAAAACCGTGTAACCTTTGTCCTCATATGAAAAAAATTACTTTAAATAAAATCTATGATTGCTTAAAGAATGAAACCAATGAAATTAAAATTGGTCATAATATTGCTGAAATGGCAAGAAAATCTGTTTTGAGAATGGCCGAAATTGGTAGATAATTTCGAGTGCAAAAATTAAATCAAAAATATATTAACTCTGTTGTTAAAAAAGCTCTAGATGAAGATTTAAGGCCTAGAGGGGATATAACAACTAATTTAATTAGTTTCAAAAATAAGAAATTAAAAGCAAAAATCATTGCAAAACAAAATGGAGTGATTGCTGGACTAGACTTTTGTAAAACTGCTTTTAAATTAATTGGAAGAGAAACAGTCTTTATCAAAAAAGTCTCTGATGGGAAAAAAATTAGAAAAAATAAAGTGATTGCTGAAATAAGAGCTAGAATTAAAACAATCTTAATTGCAGAAAGAACAGCGTTAAACTTTCTTAATCATGCTTCAGGTATCGCAACGTTAACTAATCAATTCGTAAAAAAAACAAGTAAAAAAACTAAGATATGTTGCACCAGAAAAACTACACCTAATTTAAGAGCTCTTGAAAAATATGCTGTCAAAAAAGGTGGAGGATATAACCATAGATATAATTTAAGTGATGAAATCCTAATAAAAGATAATCATATCATTGCATCTAATGGCCTTAGAGAATTGGTTAAGAAAGCTTTAAAAACAAAAAAAATTGTTACAGTAGAAATAGAAAATATCAATCAACTCAAGCAGATTATGGGTCTTAAGTTTAAAAGAATACTTTTTGATAATATGAACGTTTCAAAATTAAAAAAATGCTTAAAACTTTGTAAAAATAGATATCAAACTGAGCACTCAGGAAACGCATCATTAAGAAATATTAAAAAGATATCAAAAACAGGAATTAATAGAATATCTGTTGGTGCGATTACTCATAGCGCTAAATCTTTTGATAGTAGCTTATTGATACTTTAAAACTTTTTATTGTAAGTGAATGATATTAAAGAGGAGTTCATATCATTATTTGTATTTTGTGTACCGAAAGCGTTTATTATAAATTGACTATTATTTTTTTGATTAATAGAGGAATATCCTAATCCTGCAGTAACAAATTGATCTTTTTTTTTATTATCTGTTAAGGCATATCCGTCACCAGTATCTTTTATTGTAGCAGTTGAATCGACTCCATCCAATTTATTCTCCTCGCTACCAAATAGCGAAAGGTTAAATCCTTTGGATATGAAGCCGTTATTTGAAAACTCTCTATCTAAATTAAAACCTAATTCTGGTTTAATTTGCAATAAATTATCAGTATTAATTTTAAGAGCTAAATCTCCCCCGCTTTCATCTATATCATCCTGTAAAACATAGGTAGTATTAATTGTAGCTGTTGGATTAAAAATCCATCCACCTAGATTTATCTTTTTTGAAATTCCTCCAGTCAAATCAAAGCCTAATTCATACCTATCAGACTTTAATATTTGTGTGCTTCCTTCAGTAACGTTTCTTGTTGAATTATTTTTAGAAACAAATGATCCTAAATTTAAAGATGTATCAAAATTTCTATATTCTTTATTTGCAAAAAAGTTGGCATGTAAACTGTGAGTATTATTTAAACCATAGCCCTCGTCATAATCTAATCCTGTTGATGAAAATCCTAATCCCCATCCTGCTTGTAAATTATCGATGATAGTTTGATTACCAAACACAAAACCTGCTGTAGTTGACTGATAACCAATATCATCTCCAACTTTTTCTTGATCAGTGACACCACCAAAAGTTCTTAAATAAAATGAATTATCTGGTGCGCCTATTTGTAATAAGTTTCTTTTTGAATAAATATTTGCAATATCGCTAAGAGTAAAATCATTTGTTAAATTTATTCTTTCCACTCCAGGATTATAGTAATTTTGAACATCGCCAAAACTTAAACTAGCAAAATTATTTTGAACTAGTTGGCCAAAGCTTGGCCCTTTGATTGCTGCTGTCATGGCTCTTTTAAAGTTATTATTACTTTTTATACTTTGACCAATAGTTTTTTGAACTGTAACCCCTTTCATTTGTCTTAATGCTTTAGCTAAAGCAGTGTCACTAAGTGAGTCTAGATTTGAGGTTAAAGTTGACTTATTTCCCCTAGTATTAATAGTTTCAAATATCTCGGCAATTTTTGATAATTTCGTTGTAGTAACTCTAGTTGTATATGATGTTCTTGAACTTGTAAAAGTTATATCCCAATAAACTATATCGCTTACTGTTCTAGATGTTAATTCCCAATTATAAGTATCAAAAGTTCCCGTAAGGGAATCAAAGTGGGAAGAAGCAAAATCTCTTGAGTCAGATAATCTTGCAGAAAAAACATCTTCATATGTTCCTGCTGATACAGACGACCTTGAGTCTACTCCTACATCCATAGTCCCATTGATTTTATTCCAATTATTGGAATATGAAATTAATTTTCCATAGTCAGTAGTGCTATTAATAATAATGTTATAATTGTCTGGCAAGTTTCCCATAAATTGTAAACCATTACTGCCTCCTTGAGAATTGTTTAAAGTCAAACCGGATCCTTGTGAATTTATTCCGGTAGGTGTAGCTGATGTACCGATTGTTCCTAAATTATCTATCGTACCTGAAGTTGCTCCTCCACCCCATTGTATTGCTCTAAAACCATCAGAGTCTATTACTCCATCTGCTCCGTTATTTAGGGTAACACCTCCAGTCTCAATTTGAATTGCAAATTGTGACTTACTGTAAATTGTTGCATTGTTATTAATTATAATTGTTCCACCACCACCAATATACATTGCATCGCCATTTCGACCCGTACCACCTCCCTGATTATTTGAAATATTATGATTAATAGTGAGGTTGGCTCCATTGCCTACGGAACTTTTCTGATTGTTTACCCCACAGGCTTCCGTTGTTGTGTGTGTAGTTGTTAAAGTGCCAGACCAACAAGCTCCTGCATAAGCGAAGCTTTCATAGTTAAAAACTAATATGCTTATTACGAAAAAAGTTAAAACTTTTATTCTCATAATTAAATTTAATTTTTTTTAAAGAATTCAGATTTTAGATTAAAAAAAAATTGAAGTAAATGTAATGAACAATTTGAACTGTAATACAACTTTTAGTAGAAATATTTTATTTTAAGAGTTCTGCCTGTGCAGCAGCTAGTCTTGCTATTGGAACTCTATATGGCGAACAAGATACATAATTTAATCCTGCTTTAGAACAAAATTCTATACTTCTAGGATCTCCACCATGTTCGCCGCAAATTCCTAGTTTAAGTTTTTTGTTATGTTTTTTTCCTCGTTCAGAAGCAATTTTAACCAGCTCTCCTACACCATCTCTGTCGATACTAACAAATGGATCAGCGTCAAAAATCTTATGTTCTAAATAATCATTTAAAAATTTTCCTGAGTCGTCGCGGCTTATACCAAAAGCAGTTTGTGTTAAGTCATTAGTACCAAAACTAAAAAAATCTGCATATTTAGATATCGGAGCTGCTCTTAATGCTGCACGTGGTAGCTCAATCATTGTACCAACAAAGTAATTAATTTTTACTTTATGTTGTTTTTGAAGATCATCTGCTACTCGATTAACTAATTTTCTCATTATTCCTAGTTCATCTTCAGTTGAGACCAGAGGGATCATAATTTCAGGTATCACAGATTGTATGTTTTGCTTTTTACACTCTATTAATGCTGAAAAAATTGCTCTACATTGCATCTCGTATATTTCTGGAAAAGAGATACCTAACCTACATCCTCTATGACCTAACATAGGATTTAGTTCATGTAATTCAGAAACTCTGTTCTTGATCTCTCTCACTCCTAGATTTAATGATCTTGCAACTTCTTCCATATCTTTTTCAGTTTTAGGTAAAAATTCATGTAATGGTGGATCTAAAAGTCTAACTGTAACAGGTAAACCTTTCATAATTTCAAAAATTTCTTTGAAATCATTTTTCTGATAAGGGAGTAATTTATCTAAAGCAATTTTTCTATCATCTAAATGTTTAGACAAAATCATCTGTCTAACT
>CACHWO010000026.1 GCA_902583685.1 uncultured Pelagibacteraceae bacterium | reverse complement strand
TATTTCAATATTTTTTTTTATAAAATTTAAATCTTCAATATTTTCAACTGCTAATAAAAATTTTATATCTTCAACATCATTGGTTTCGTTCCATTCATCAAAAAATTTATTTTGAGAAAAAACTTGAAGCTCTGACTCTTTAATTAATATAGGATACAAAATTATTTCTAACTCCTTAGAAACAGAATAAGGAATATTTCTTTCGTATAAAAATTGTTTTGTTCTTTGTTTATTAAAATTTATATTTAGTTTTATAATATATTTATTGTTTTGTTTTATTTCTTCTTTGATACTATAATTTTCGATTAGTGATTTTATCACTTTCAATTCTGTACTTAGTATTTTTTTTTGATCCTCTTTTTTAAGTAAATTTATTACCAAATTTTTAAAACCTTTTTTAAACCCGATATTTAAATATTTTTGTCTGCTGTAATCATTTTGACCAACAAAATCTCCTACAACCTCGATATTATCAACAGCAAAAGTATTGGTCTTTGAATAAATATTTTGAGTTTTAATAGAAAATAATATTATTAAAGATAGAAAAATAATTTTTTTCATAATCTATCTATTTATAAATGAAAAAAACGAAGAATAGTTATAAAAAAAGTGGTGTAAATATTGAAACTGCAGATAAATTTACTAAATTTATAGGTAGTTATTCAAAACAAGCTTTTAAAGTAAAAAATAAATTTTTATTGGATAATATTGGTAACTTTGGGTCTTTATTCGATTTAAACAAAATAAAAGTAAAAGATCCCATTTTGGTTTCCACTACAGACGGCGTTGGAACAAAACTTGAGTTATCAAATAAATTTAAAAAATTTGATACAATTGGAATTGATCTTGTTGCAATGTGTGTAAATGATTTGATTGTGCAAGGTGCTCGGCCTTTATTTTTTCTAGACTATATTGCTGTAGGAAAAATAAACTTGGTAAAAATGAAAAATATAGTCAAAGGGATAATCAAAGGCTGTAAAATTTCTAAATGTATATTGGTAGGTGGAGAAACAGCAGAAATGCCTGGAACGTACAGTAGAAATAAATTTGATTTAGCAGGATTTGCTGTTGGAATAGTTTCTAGAAAAAATTTAATACATAAAAATAAAGTAAACAATAATGATATTATTTTAGCAATACCTTCGAATGGGCTTCACTCAAATGGATTTTCGTTGGTAAGACAAATATTAAGGAAAAAAAAAATAAATATTTTTTTAAAAAAAGAATTAATGAAACCAACTAAAATTTATGTAAATTATATTTTAAAACTTGTGGAAAAAAAATTAGTTAATTCTTCTGCACATATAACTGGTGGTGGATTAATCGAAAATATTACTAGATCAGTTCCAAAAAATCTCACTGTTAATTTAGATTTATCGAAAATTAGGGTTCAAAAAATATTTAAGTGGTTAAAAAAAGAAAATATAGATGATTATGAAATGCTAAAAACTTTTAACTGTGGAATTGGTTTTTGTATAATTGTAAATAAGAATAATGTTAAAAAAATAGAGAGTTTTTTTGATAAAAAATATAAGCCTTACAAAATTGGTTACATTTCCAAATCCAAAAGAAAAATAAAATTACTTAATAAGATAAAATGGTAAAAAAAAAAGCATGTGTATTCATTTCTGGTAAAGGTACAAATTTAAATTCTTTAATTCATAATTCAAGAGACACAAATTTTCCTATTAAAATTGATCTTGTTTTGAGTAATAAAAAAGATGCACTAGGTATTAATTTTGCTAAAAAATTTTCAATACCCTTTAAAATTTTTGATGTTGATATTAAAGAATTTGAAAAAAAAGCTATAAAAGAACTTAAAGATAGAAAAATTTCAATTATTTGTCTTGCGGGATTTATGAAAATTTTAAGTAAGAGTTTTTTAAGAATGTTTCGTGGCAAAGTAATAAACATACATCCCTCTTTGCTTCCAAAATACAAAGGTCTTCATACATTCAAAAGAGCAATAAAAAATAAGGATTTTTTTTGTGGATGCACTATTCACTACGTAGACGAAAAAATGGATAACGGAAGAATAATTTTAAAAAAAAGGGTTAATATTGACGAAGATGATGAAGTAAAAACTCTCCAAAAAAAAGTTCAGTCATTAGAATATAAGGCTTACTCAATGGCTATAAGAAAAATATATATTAAAAATTAGTCTTTAAAAAAAAAATTAATTTCTTTTTTTGCGTTATCAGGTGAATCCGAACCATGAACAGAGTTTTTATCAATTGATATACCATAAAGTTTTCTAAGGCTGCCATTTTCAGCATTTTTAGGGTCTGTTGCTCCCATTATTCTTCTATTTTCTGTAATTGCATTTTTCCCTTCCAAAATCATTACAACAATTGGTCCGGATGACAAATAAGAACATAACCTATCAAAAAAAGGTTTAGTTTGATGAACTTTATAAAATTCAGAAGCTTCTTCTTTTGATATTTGAATTTTTTTTGTCTTTACAATTATAAGTTTCTCATCTTTAAATTTTTTTTGTATTTTATCAACTAAATTTCTCTCAACAGCATCAGGTTTAATGATCGATAGCGTTTGTTCTACGTTACTCATAGTTTTCTTCGACGAGTTGATTTAATAATCTAACTCCAAATCCTGTGGCTCCGCCTGAGTTTAAAGCTCCACCATATTTTGAAAAAGCCATTCCAGCAATATCTAAATGAGCCCAAGGGGTTTTATTCAAAATAAATCTTTGTAAAAATTGAGCTGCAGTTGTTGAACCTGCACCTCCAACATAATTTATATTTTGTACATCAGCATTTTTAGAATTCATAAGTTTATCATAATTTTTATGTAAGGGCATTCTCCATACTTTTTCTTCAACTTTTTCTCCTGCATCAAAAATTTGTTTTGATAATTTATCATCATTTGAAAAAAGACCAGCGTACTCCGATCCTAAACAGACTATTATAGCTCCTGTTAATGTGGCTAGATCAACAATAAACTTTGGTTTAAATTTTTTTTCTGTAAAAGTTAATGCATCGGCTAAAACTAAACGGCCCTCTGCATCAGTATTTAGGATTTCAATAGTTTTACCACTATAAGATTTAACTATGTCTCCAGGTCTTTGAGCATTTCCGCTGACCATGTTTTCAACAAGTCCTACAACACCCACAGCATTTATTTTTGCTTTTCTCAAAGCAAAATTTTTCATTAGACCAACAACAGTAGCTGATCCTGCCATATCGTAAGTCATGTCTTCCATAAATTTTGCTGGCTTCAACGAATATCCCCCGGTGTCAAAACAAACTCCTTTTCCAACAAAGGCTAAAGGTTTTGAATTATTCTTTGCCCCATTCCATTCCATTGTTACAAGATATGAGCCCCTGATACTTCCTTGTCCCACTCCTATTAAAGCATGCATGCCAAGTTTTTTTAATTTTTTTTCATCAAAAATATTTACCTTTAAACCATCTTTTCGAAGAGAACTTAATCTTTTTGCGTATTCATCAGGATGTAAAATATTACCTGGTTCAGATACTAAATCTCTAGCATAGAATGTTCCTTCTTCTATTGCTTTAAATTTTAATTGGCTTTGAATTGAAGGCTTATTTTTGTTTCCTATTATATTAACTAATATAATTCTTGTGTCTTTTTTAGTTTTATACTTTTTAAACTCATATGATTTTAATTTTAAACCATGCAGAAAATAACCCAAAAAATTATCATATTTACCTGATATGGTATCAGAGAAAATAAAGTATTCTTTATTTTTGCCTTGATTTATTTGCTTACAAAATTCCGCACCTAAATTTTCAAAATCTGATGTTTTTAAATTATTCTTTATTGATATTAAAATTATCTTTTTTTTAGAATTAATGTCAAAAACAAATAAGCTTTTCTTTAAGTCAATAGTTTTTAATAAATCATTAATGTAAGAATATTCACTATTGGAGAGATAATTTTTTAATCCATTAATATTATATTTTTCGTTACAAAATAAGACTATATTAGAGAGTGATTTATTACTTATTTTATTTGAGTAGTTTATTTTAATAGACATAAATTTTAAAAAAGATTTAAGAAGATTGAGTGGTATATAAGTCTAAATACAAGAGTTTTCAATGGAATATTGATCATAGTTAAACCATAGATTGAAATTAATTCTATGTTGATTTAAGTATATACAATTATACAAAAATGTTTAGTGATAAAATTTATAAACACTTTTTTTCTGAGTTAAGTAAGCATTTTTTTATCGTTTTATTTGCTTTAAGTGCAGTTGTGTGGGCTGTTCAATCAGTCAATTTTTTAGACCTGATTGTAGAAGATGGCCATTCCGTAGCACTTTATATTAAATATTCCTCTCTAAATGTTGTTAAAATATTAACTAAATTTATTCCACTATCGTTTCTTGTAGCAATTATTATTACTATAGAAAAATTTGATAATGAAAATGAGTTAATCGTATTATGGACATCCGGGCTAAGTAAGATCAAAATAATAAATTTTTTTTTTAAAGTCTCAATTTTAGTTACAATTTTACAATTATTTTTAGCGTGCATAATTAATCCCTTAGTTCTTAACTATTCAAGAGGACTTATTAAAACTTCTGATGTAAACTTTGTATCAGGCACAATAAAAACAAATAGATTTAATGATACAGTTGAAGGATTGACTATTTTTGTTGAAAAAAAAAATAAAAATGGGGTATTTGAAAATATTTTTATTAGAGATGAAAATAAAATATTTAAAAGTTTAGATAGTGATAAAAATACTTCAAGTCTTACAATATTTGCAAAAAAAGCAAACCTTTTTCCTAAGAATAATGGGCAATTAGTTTTACAAAAAGGAACTATCCAAACAGAAAATAATAATGGTAAAATTAAATCAATTGATTTTGAAAAAACTATATTAAATCTCTCTGGAATAAAAACTAAATCTATAACACAAGCTAAAGTTCAAGAAACAGCATCAAAATTATTAATTGATTGCATTTTAATGAAAAAAAATAATTTTATTTTAAATTGTCCCTCTGAAGAAAAATTTGAGGTTTTAGCTGAAATAAATCGTAGATTTGGAATGCCTCTTTATATTCCTTTTATTGCTTTATTATGTTCATTTCTTTTAATTAATAGAGAGGAAAGTAAGTTTGGAGGTTTATATAAATATTATTATGGAGGATTAGCATTTTTAACTCTAATAGTTGCAGAAATTCTAGTAAGATACTCTGGGAGTTCTTATCAGTATAGTGTATTTTACTATTTATTCCCAATAATTTTTATTCCAATTTTATATCTTGAAATTTTAAGAAAATTTTCTTTTGAAAACTTGAAAAGGTGAACATGAAAAATTATGTTTTAAATAGATATCTTGTAAATCAATTTTTAAAAAGTTTTTTTAACGTAGTTTTATTATTTACTGCGCTGGGTTTAATAATGAACTTATTTGAAGAAATTAATTTTTTTAGACAATTCGATACAAATATTTCAGTACCAATAGGTTTATCTTTTATGATAATTCCAAGTTTGTTAGTTAACATACTACCGTTTATAATTTTTTTGTCCTCTATGGCTGTTTTTATTAAACTAAAAAATAATCGAGATATTTTAACAATAAAAATTTTAGGTTACTCTAATACTAAATTTTTAATTTTATTTAGCTCAACTGCATTTTTAATAGGTTTGATAGTATTAGTAGCTGTAAACCCTGTCACTTCAACTATTGTAAAATCCTATGTAGATATAAAAGGTAAGTATGACGTTTATCAAAACCACCTTGCTTCAATTACGTCAAATGGTATTTGGATAAAAGAGAAAATTGGAAATACTACTAGAATAGTAAAAGCAGATAATTTTGAAAACAATAAATTAACTGATGTTACTATATATAAATTTAATGAAGATAATATTCTTTTTGAAAGAATAAGCGCTAAGACCGCCGATATTACAACTTTGAACTGGAAAGCTAAAAATGTTATTAAATATAAATTCCAAGATTTAAATAGCGAAGAAAATTTTGAAGAGTTAATAATTGCTTCTAATTTTGACAGGGATAAATTAAATTCGATTTATTCAAATTTAGATACAATATCTTTTTTAAAATTACTTAGGAATTCAGATGAATTAGTCAAATTAGGCTATAATTCCATCCTTCTTAAGGAAAAGAAGCATTTTTATTTATCACTACCTTTTTTCTTAACAGTTATGGTTTTTTTAGCAGGTATATTTACATTAAACAATAATGAAAAAAAACAAAATACCTACTACATAATTTTGGCAATAGTTTCATGTGTAATTGTCTTTTACTTAAAAAATTTTTCTACTGCACTTGGGACAACTGAAAGAATTTCTCTTATTTTATCGGTTTGGGCTCCAGTTTTAATATTAAGTATATTTTGCTCTATAGGTGTTCTACAGATAAATGAGAAATAAATTTTACATAATTCTATTTATTTTTTTTGGATTTTTAAATTTTAAAAATTTATTAGCAAAAGATTTAAATATTAATGCTGAAACAATTGAAATTGATAAAACAAGTGAAACTTTAAATGCGACTGGAAATGTTGAGGTTATTGATGAAAAAAATAATACCATTTATTCAAGCAAAATTAAATATGATAAATCTAAAAATATATTAAATACATTCGGTGAAACCGAAATTATCACATCTGAAAAATACAAAATAATTGGTAAAGACATAACATACGATAGCTCTAAAGGTATCGTATATTCAAATAATGAAACTAATATTACAGACTTAAATGGCAATAAAATATTTGTAACTATGTTTAATTATTTGGTTAAAAAAAATATGTTAATGTCAACGGGTGAAATAAAAATTACAGATGTTAAAAAAAATCAATACTATTTTTCCGAAATTTATATTGATGAAAAGAAAAAAAAGATAGTTGGTAGTGATATTAGAGCCTTTTTAAATGATGGTAGTTTTAAATACGATCCACAAAATGAACCAAGGTTTTTTGCAAATTCAGCTGATATAAACGAAAATGAAACTATATTTAATAAAGCAGTTTTTACAGTTTGTAAAAATAGGGACGAAAATAAATGTCCACCTTGGACGATAAGAGCAGAAAAAATAAAACATAACTCAGCAAAAAAAACTATTTTTTATGATAAAGCTGTATTAAAAATTTATGATTTTCCAATTTTTTTCTTTCCAAAATTTTTTCACCCTGATCCAACAGTGAAAAGACAATCAGGTTTTTTGTTGCCTCAATTTGCTAGTAATTCTTCAGTAGGCTTTTCTACAGCAGTTCCCTACTTTTGGGCTGTTTCACAAGACAAGGATATGACTATTACTCCAAAAATATATGCTAAAGAAAATATTTTAATTCAAAACGAATTTAGACAAGCATTTGAAAATTCTTTCTTAATTGTAGACTCTAGTTATACTGAGGGATATAAAAAAACTGATAATAAAAAAACACCTGGTTCGAGAAATCATTTATTTGCAAACTTTCTTTATAATTTTTCTCAAAAGGGAAACATCTCAAATAATTTAGAAATAAATCTAGAGCATGTATCCAATGACACTTACCTTAAGGTTCACGATATAGATACTGAACTTGCTAATAGTGATAAACAGATTTTAAAAAATGAGTTTAAGTACCAGTATCAAAATGATGTAGAGTACTTTGGTTTAACAGCTTCTGCATATGAAGATCTTAATAAGATTGATAGAACCAAATATGAATATGTAGCTCCTAATTTAGTTTATGAAAGAAATTTATTAAGCAGTGAAAAAATTGGTATTATTGATCTTTACACAAATGCAATTGCAAAAAATTTTAAGGTAAATCAAACTACAAAATTTTTAGTTAATGACCTAGGTTGGAAATCAAAATCATTTACTAATTCTGCTGGTATACGAACTAACTTTGAAGGATTATTAAAGATTGTAACCTAC
>CACHWO010000025.1 GCA_902583685.1 uncultured Pelagibacteraceae bacterium | reverse complement strand
ATTTCTTTGGAAATATGCAACGCTAAAATACCATCTATTATAATTTATAAAATGGGTATGATTAATTTTTTTATCATTAAAATGCTAGTTAAGGTTAAATTTGCAAACATTATTAATATTGCTGCTGATGAAGAAGTGATCCCTGAGTTGTTGCAGTCAAAATGTAATGCAAATAATATTTATGATAAGGTTGATAAACTTTTAAGTGACAAAAGTGAATTAGATAAGCAAGTTAACAAGACTCAGAAAATCATTGATGATTTTAAAACAGAAAAATCTTCAGAAATAGCAAGCTCGATTTTGGCAAACAACCTTTAAATAAACATATCTGCGTATTGTCTTTCAGATATATCTGAGATTTTCTGGGTAATTACATATTGGTGTAAATTCTTCCACTTATTTTTCGAATTATCAAAAGGATTTTTAAATCGATGTATTGTATCTTTAATAATATTATCCATCAAAGGAGTAGCCTTAGTTTTAGTATAACTATAATACGAAGATTTAGAATAGTCTAAATTTGTACTTAAAATTTTGATACTATCCTGTGTCAAAAATTTAAAATCATTAATTAAATTCTTATTGTCTTTAACAAATGTTTTAGAAGCAAATATATCAAGTGCACAAAAGTTAGGTATTTGCACATCTTCTAAATATAATTTTTTTACATCTATGCCCTCTAACTTTGACTCTACGCCCTCAAAGTTTTCAAAACATAACCAGGCAGCATCAAACCCCGCTTTAAGATGTTTAATGTGATAAAAATCGTTAGCGATAATTTTTATTTTATTATTTGTTTTACTAATTTTTTTTAAATGTCTCTGAATGATATCATTAGCTATTTTATCAGTAACTGGGTTGCTAACTGGAGAAGTAATCTTAATCTCATTTCCGCTAATTAAATTCTCGTACCCTTTTGTTGTAAATATTATACCGCCGTTAGTTTCAAAAAAATTCCCAACTGAACATATATTTTTTTGGTACTTTTCAATTAAATGCAAAGGTTCATTTGTTGCTAATTGAATATTATTTTCAGCAAGCTCCTTGAAGCCATCGTAATGACCTTTAGGTTCAATAATTTCTAATTCGATATTGTTTTTTTTGTACAAACCTTTGTCTAAACCCACAATAAATGGTAGGTGATCAGGATTTATAAACCACTCAAGTGCTATTTTTATTTTCATATTCCCTCACTGAATTACCGGTCAGGTTCCAAGGGTATAATCTCAGTCTAATTGACACCCCTTAAAATTTATTTTCTTAATTCATTGTAAAGGAATGTTGCAATCGAATCCATACCCTTTAAATTACTCTTTCTCTCTGCAATTGAATTATAATTTGTGTTTGTATTAATATCGTAAGTATAATGTTTGCCATCTTTACCTTTAATATATTCAATACCTGCTATTTCAATACCATTCGATTTGAGTAAATCTTCATATTTTTTAAGTTCCAGATTCTTATAATCTTTTACTATCATAAATTTATTTCCATCTGGATTTGTTGGACAAAACTTTTCTTCAACATTACAAGCATCGGCAGGGCATAGCTCAAAACCATCACTAGCATCAACTTGTACAGCATATAAAAACTTTCCATTTACAAACTCTACTCTTGTAATTATTTTTGGATCAGAGTCCACATATTCTTGTAACAAAGTAATTCCATCAATTGAATCTTCAAAACCTCCATTAATGTATTTTTCAAGTTCACCTATATTTTTAAAATATTTTACTCCTAAACCTCTTCCACCTCTATTGTGTTTTGTAATAAATGGTTTTTTAAAATTTTTTGATTTTTCTAAGATCTCATTTTTATTTTTAGCATAATAAGTTTCTGGAAACTTTATATTAAATTTTTTTAGTTCATCATATTGTTTTTGTTTACTAATTTCTAATTCTAAAGCTCTTGAGTTATTTACGACTCTTCTTTTATCTTTTTCTAACCAACCTAATACATCTTTAGTATTTTCTGGAGCGTACCTATGACCACGCGAATGTGCACTCGCACTCATTCTGTTATAAAAAATACCATTTGGTGGAGATTTTTTAAAATCAAAGCTTTCTTTATCCATATGCCATTCTTTAAATGGAGCTTTGATCTTTTTAAAACTTTCCCTTAATGGAATAAGCCATTCATCATTTTCATGTATCACATAGATGTTTTTATCCATGGGTTTTTATAAACAATTCTTTACCCTTTTTTCAACCGAGATTTATTATATTTATGACGCACTTACTTTAGGTAAATAATTAAAAGAAGCAGTATCTATTTTTGATGAATGTTCTCTTCTCATTTTCCAGCCTTTGTGTATTCCGGCGCTAGCTATTGTTATTGCATGTCTACCATATTTATTATTTGTATAATCAATAGCCTTCATTAATATTTTTGATCTATCATCCATAAGTGGTGTTAATAGATTTACTTCATTTTTATCCGCATCTTTTAGCTTTGACAAAATAATCCCAGCTTTTTGATAATGATATCCGGGCTTATACATGCCCTTTAAAATCTTTCTTGCGTATTTAACAAGTTCAATACTATTATTTGTAGCTATTGGTAGCTCAACAGTTTGTGAGTTTGAATAATATTTTCTATTTTTATTAAATGGGCTAGTTCTAATAAATACTGTTAACCCTCTACATATTTGATCGTCACCTCTTATTTTTTCAGCAGCATTTAAGCAGTAAGTTGATACAGCCTCCTCTAGTTTTTGTAAGTCTGTTATTCTTTTTCCAAAGGATCTTGATACACAACAATTTTTCCTTTTCTCTTCATGAAGTTCTAATCCAATACAGGTTATACCTCGTAATTCCATTGCTGTTCTTGACCCAAGAACATTTGTACTTTTTTTTACCCACGTATTAGAAACAGACTTTAATTGATAAGCATTTTCTATACCATTTTTTATATATAGTTTAGACAATTGTCTACCTACACCCCAAACATCTTGAATAGGGAAGTTTTTTAATCTTTCATCAATATTTTTGTTTAAGTACATAACACCAGTTCTTTCTTTTTTAGCAATATGGTTTGCTACCTTGCTAAGTGTTTTTGTTGTTGAAATTCCGACACTCGTTGGTATTCCAGTCCATTTTAAAACCTTTTTTCTTATTTCTTTTCCATAACCCTCAACATCTTCTTCCTTTAAAAAAGATAAATCTATAAATGCTTCATCAATAGAATAAATTTCAACGTTAGTTGAAAAGGTTCTTAAAACTTTCATTACTCGTCTTGATAGATCACCGTATAATGCGTAATTCGAAGAAAAAATATGAACATTATTTCTTTTGATTAATTCTTTTACTTTAAAATATGGCTCTCCCATTCTTATCCCTAAAGCTTTTGCTTCATTGGATCTAGAAATTACACACCCATCATTATTTGATAAAACTACAACTGGTTTGTTTTGTATTTTTGGATTGAATAATCTTTCGCAAGAGACGTAAAAGGAATTACAGTCTACAAGAGCAATTTTCTTTTTATTGTAATTTATGGATGACATAAGTAACTACTCCCCAAATTATTACGTTAGGATTTTCACTTAATTCAATTTTATTAAGACCAGAAGCTAAATAATTACTATTTTTTCCTTTTATGAAAGTTTTTACCACTAGCTCTTCATTTACGTTTGCTATTACTGTTGATGAGTTTTTTGGATTAATGCTTCTATCAACAATTAATAGATCTCCATCATAGATACCGACATTAGTCATAGACTTTCCTTGCACTCTTATTATGAATGTTGCTGGCGCATTTTTTATTAGATGTGTGTTTAAATCTACATCGTCTTCGATGTAATCCGTGGCAGGCGAGGGGAAACCAGCGCCAACTTTGTGAATATAAAAAGGTAATTTAAGCTTCATAAATGTTCTTGATTTGTTCTTTTTATAAGGGTAAGATTAAAGATCGTCAAGTTTAATTAATGAAAAGAATTTAATTAATCTTAGAAATTCTTTTTACGACTTCGTCTTTTGTAAGTGATAGGACGATATTATAAATACCAGGGCCAAATCTAGAACCCACTAAAGCAATTCTTAGCGGTTGGCCAACACCTTTAAAGTTAGTTTTGTATTTACTAATTAAACTATTTATTAATTTTTCAAGATTTTCTTTATTCGGGTTTTTGATACCTTTAAATTCATTTAGGAAATCACCAATAATTTTCTTGGAATTAGTATCTAAAAGCTTCAAATCTTCAGAGGAAATATTTATTTCTTTGCTTAGTATGTATTGTGAATTCTGATAAATATCATCAAGAGTTTTGGCTTTATTTTTTAGGAAATTTAAAGAATTAATAATAACTTCTTCCTTAGAGGGATCGATAGTTTTTTTGTACCTTTGAGCATAACTCTTCAAAAAATCAAAAAGAATTTTTTCATCTATGTTTTTAATATAATGTTCATTAAGTGAAAGGATTCTAGACATATCAAGTTTTGATGGAGATTTTCCAACACCTTTCAGGTCAAAAAGTTTAATGCTTTCATCAAGAGAAAAGATTTCCTTATCTTTATACGCCCAACCTAGTCGCAACAAGTAATTTCTAAGTGCATCCGGTAAAATTCCAATTTTAACATAGTCATCAATAGTTGAGGATTTATCCCTTTTCGAGAGCTTAGATCCTTTTTCACTATGAATTAAAGGTATGTGTGCAAATAGAGGAATATCCCATTTCATTGCTTCATAAATTTGTTTTTGTTTAAATGTATTAATCTTATGATCGTCACCTCGAATAACATGTGAAATTTTCATTGAATGATCATCAACAGTCGCAGATAACTGATATGTCGGAGATCCGTCCTGTCTTAATATAACAAAATCCTCAATAATTGAATTTGATATATTAATGTCACCTTGAACCAAATCTTTAATTACAGTATTTCCCAAAACTTTACTTTTAAACCTGATAACTGGTTTTACATCTTTAGGTATTTGAAGATCTTTAGGATCCCTCCATTTCCTATTATAAACATATGGGATACCTTGTTTTTTACATTTTTCTTTTTGTTCTTTTATTTCTTCCTCTGAACAATAACATTTATAGGCAAAACCTTTTTTTAAAAGCTCCTCAGCAATTTCTTTGTGCTTATTAATATTTTCGGATTGAATAAATTCTTTATCGTCATGCTTTATTCCAACCCATGAAAGAGATTCAATTATTTGTTTTTTAAACTCATCTTTAGATCTTTCTTTATCTGTATCTTCTATTCTTAAATAAAATTTCCCTTTATTTTTCCTTGCTAATAACCAATTAAATAAAGCTGTTCTAACACCACCAATGTGCAAAGGTCCTGTGGGTGAGGGAGCAAACCTACAAATAAAAGCCATTAATTGAAATTAAACTATTTTAATTGAAGTTTCTATACAAAGAAACCAATTTTCCTTGAATCTTAATTCTTTTTGCCGCGTATATCTTTGTACCATATTTTTGATTGGCACTTTCTAATGCAATTGTATTACCTTTTTTTCTAATTCTTTTTAAAGTAGCTTCTTCGTTGTCAATCAAAACAACCGCTATTTGACCACTATCTGCATTTGAACTCTTCTTAATGATTACGGTGTCCCCATCGTTGATACCTGCTTCAATCATAGAGTCACCTTTAACTTTTAATCCGAAGTGATCGTCATTTTTATTGAAGTCAGCTGGTAAATTTACTTTATCAACTTCCTGTTGTATGGCTTCGATCGGTGTACCTGCAGCAATTGAACCTAACACTGAGATCTTACTAGATTTTCCTGAGTTTTTATCTAAGCCACCTTTAATTACACTTGGAGTAAAGCTGTTGAATAAATCGTGAGCGCTAGCGTTTTCGGGAAGCTTAACAACTTCAAGAGCACGAGCTTTATGTGCTAATCTTTTTATAAATCCTCTTTCCTCTAAGGCTGATATTAGTCGATGAATTCCTGATTTCGACTTAAGGTTGAGTGAATTTTTCATCTCCTCATATGAAGGAGAAACTCCAGTCGATCTAATTTTCTTATTAATAAAAAGTAATAAGTTTTTTTGTTTTTTTGTAAGCATAGAACAAATCCTGTACATTTCTGTTCTACAAAAGTTCTTCTATAATATCAATGTTAAATAAGCCTTATATTACTTGTTTAATTGAACAATTTTTTCTAATAAAGAGGAGTTTTCTTCTAGATCTTTAAGAAGTGATTCACCAATAAGGAAGTTATTTATTTTAGTTTTTTTCAATATTTCTTGGACCTCTTTCTCAGATTTTATTCCACTTTCACAAACTATAGGGCCCTTATGATTTGTTAAAAACTCATACAAGTCGAAAGTTATCTTTATATCTGTTTTAAGAGTCTTAAGATCTCTATTATTAATACCTATTATTGCATTTTCAA
This sequence comes from uncultured Pelagibacteraceae bacterium, assembly GCA_902583685.1. Classification (GTDB taxonomy): domain Bacteria; phylum Pseudomonadota; class Alphaproteobacteria; order Pelagibacterales; family Pelagibacteraceae; genus Anoxypelagibacter. Next base: position 3,130 of record CACHWO010000025.1, on the reverse strand, counting down.
AGTTGAGAGCTTTTTTTGCCTCTTCTTTTGTATGAACCTCAACTATTGTACTTATATCTAGCTCTTCGGCAATGTTATAAATCTCTTTTGCAATTTTATCATTTATAGCTGCTAGAATGATTAATATAGCATCAGCTCCAAAACCCTTAGCTAGATAAACTTGATACGGATCAATAAAGAAGTCTTTGCATAAAACTGGTAGATTTACGTCTTTTTTAATTTCATTTATATGTTCCAACTTTCCTTTAAAATAATTTTCCTCAGTTAAAACAGAAAGACAGGAGGCACCCGAGGCCATATATTTTTTTGCAATAACTTTAGGATTATAATTTTCTACGATAACCCCAGCTGATGGGCTTGCTTTTTTTATTTCAGCTATAACAGATATATTTTTACTTTTTAATTTTTCTTTAAAATTTATATAATTTTTATATGTTGATATTTTATTTTTCAAATTTTCAATACTAAAAGATTTTTTGTATTTTTCTAATACAATTTTCTTATCAGAAATAATTTTTTCTAAGGTATTGTTCATTTAGTTAAATTGGAAATATGATTAGTTACTTTTCCTGATAGGATATGTTTTTTCAATTCCTCATATCCACTTTTAAAAGAATTTGTTTTATCAGCTACAACTAAACCTGCAGCAGCATTTAAACAAATTGCAGTTGAAAAATCGTTATCTTCTCCTTTAAAAACTTCTTTCATTTTCATTGAATTGTAATCTGGGTCTTTTCCAATAATATTAGATAAATTTCCTGCTTTTATGCCCATTTCTTTTGGATTTAATATGAATTCTTTAATTTTACCATTATCTAATTCAACAATATTGGTATTTGCGTATGGTGAAATTTCATCTAAACCATCCTGGCTATTTACAATGTAAGCTTTTTTTAAATTTAAATTTTTAAGAGCTTCAGCAAAAATCTTCATTAACTTTTTATCAAAAACACCAACAACTTGTCTCTTTACTTTTGCCGGACTACTTAATGGACCTATTAAATTGAATATGGTTCTTTTACCTATTTTTTTTCTAACTGGACCAACATATTTCATTGCTGAGTGATAACCTGGAGCAAACATAAATCCAAAATTTTTATTCTTTATACTGTTTTCAACTTCCTTAGGACCCAAGTTAATATTAATATTCATTTTTTCTAAAACATCAGCAGAACCACATTTTGAGGAAACAGACTTATTTCCGTGTTTAGCTACTTTTACGCCAAAACTTGATAATAAAAGTGCAGCTGCTGTCGAAATATTTAAAGTATTTTTTCCGTCACCACCAGTACCACAAGTATCTATCGTATTATCTGGCACATCTACTTTAGTTGCTTTGTTTCTTAAAACAAATACACCTCCGGCTATCTCCTCTGAAGTTTCCCCCTTGATTGATGAAGCAATAAGAAAATCATAAATATGTTTTTCGCTAACTTTTCCAGACATCATAGCCTCAAAAGTTGACTTACTTTCATCAAAATTTAAATTTAGACCATTCTCTAGTTTTTTTATAATTTCTTCCATTTATTTATAATTTAAAAAATTTTTTATTAGCTTCATACCCTCATTGGTATTTATACTTTCTGGATGAAATTGTACTCCATGCAAATTTAATTTTTTATGCATGATTCCCATGATTATATCATCCTTAGTTTTTGCGGTAATTAAGAAATCCTTATTTAAGGTTTTCTTATCTATAATAAGACTATGATACCTTGTTCCTATAAGGTTATTTTTTAAACCTTTAAAAATTCCAATTTTGTTATGCAAAATTTTACTTGTTTTCCCATGCATGAGTTTTTTTGCGTTTATTATTTTAGCTCCAAAAGCTTGACCAATTACCTGATGACCTAAACAAACTCCAAGTATTGGTATTTTGTTAGAAAGATTTTTTACAATTTTAATACAGTTTCCTGCTTTATTAGGCGTACCAGGTCCAGGAGATATAACAATTTTTTTATACCTTCTTTTTAAAATTTCTGTAGTGTTAATTTTGTCATTTCTAAAAACTTCAACATTGCATTTATGAGACAAAAGATAGTGATAAAGATTGTAGGTAAAACTATCATAATTATCTATTAACAAAGTTTTCATTTAATTTATCGCTTTAAGTAATGCTTTTGCTTTATTGAGTGTCTCGTTATATTCACTTTTTGGTTTACTATCAGCAACTATTCCAGCACCAGCTTGAACATATATTTTTTTATTTTTAATCAAAGCTGTTCTTAAAGCTATACAGGTATCAAAATTTTGATTTGCAGTAAAATAACCAATTCCACCAGCATACAGTTTTCTTTTAGATTTCTCTAATTCATCAATTATTTCCATGGCTCTTATTTTAGGTGCTCCACTTACAGTTCCTGCAGGAAAACCAGACAAAAATGTTTCAAATAATGAAAAATCTTTTCTTAATTTACCGGTTACGTTCGATACAATATGCATGACATGAGAGTATTTTTCTACTTTAAATTTTTCTGTAACTTTTACACTATTTGTCTTAGATACTTTTCCAACATCGTTTCTTCCAAGATCTAATAACATTAAATGTTCAGCAGTTTCTTTTGGATCCCTTAAAAGTTCATTTGTTAGTTTATTATCCTCTTTTTTATTTTTACCTCTAGGTCTCGTACCTGCTATAGGCCTTATAGTTACTTTACCATCTAGTAATCTCACAAGAATTTCTGGACTACTACCTAAAATTTGAAAGTCATTAAAATTAAAATAAAACATAAATGGGGATGGGTTTAAAATTCTTAGAGTATTGTAAATCTCAATTGGTGGTTTTTTTATTGGGGCCTCAAATCTTTGACTTAACACGACTTGGAAAATATCACCTTTTTTGATGTAGTTTTTTGCTTTTTTTACAATTTTATTAAAATTGGACCTGGATATATTTGATTTAACTTTAATTTTTTTATTACTTTTAAAAAAGTTTTCTGGCAGACTAATATTTCCGAAATGTTTAAACTCAGCAAAAGTATTTTTAATTGACCGATATTTAGTTTTATAATCTAAAATAGTTTCATCCTTAAATATATTTTGAATAAAAAATATTTTTTTTTAACATTGTCATAAATAATTAAATTTCTTGGTCTAATTAGTCTAATATCTGGAATATTTAGGTCTTCAT
>CACHWO010000024.1 GCA_902583685.1 uncultured Pelagibacteraceae bacterium | reverse complement strand
TAAACTTTCTAACTTAGTCATTTAATAGCTAAGTAGAAAGTCTTTTACGACCTTTAGCCCTTCTTCTAGCAAGAAGCTTTCTTCCACCTTTTGTTGACATTCTAGACCTAAATCCATGCCTTCTTTTTCTTACAAGTTTACTTGGCTGATAAGTTCTTTTCATAAGATTTATTTGGTTCTTATTAAAATTTTTTGATATTTATAGGTAATAAGGCTGTATAAGTACAGTTAAAAGTTAAACCATGGACTTAAATTCTAGAAATCTAAAAGTGATATTAGGGTCTGTTTATTTAATATTTCTTTTTGTAGGGCTATATTTTTTGTTCTCTATGATCGATTTAAAAGATCTTACAAATTACAATTTTATAAAGTCTAATAGAGATACAATCTTTCTTTACAAAAGTGAAAATTTTTTATTATTATCTCTACTATTTTTTTTATTTTGTATCGTATGGGTATTGTTTTTAGGTTTTGCCTCACCATTGCTAATCTTTTCGGGTTTCGTTTTTGGAAAGTGGTGGGGATTTTTTATAGTTCTTTTTGCCACAACATTAGGTGCAACTTTGTTATATTATTTTGCAGGTCTTTTTCTAAAAAATTTTATTAAAGAAAAGCTAACGACAAAATTTTCAAAGTTTATAAAAATTTTTAAAAAAAATGAAACATTATACTTTATGTGTTTCCGTTTCATAGGTGGCACACCCTATGCAATACAAAATGTATTACCAATAATATTTGATATGAGAATTAAAAATTATTTTTTAGCAACATTACTAGGTAGCGTTCCATCAATGTTTGTTATGGTAGCACTCGGAAGTGGAATTGAAAATGTAATTGATGAAAATGAAAGTCTAAATTTTTTTGATGTTTTGACCGCACCAAATATTTATATTCCTTTAATTGGTTTTTTTATAATATTGATTTCTGCAATAATAATAAAAAAAATTTTCTTTAATACAGATAAATGAAAAAAAAAAATTTTTATTTAACCATTTTTTTACTTCTGATTTGCGCAATAAAGATTATTCAAATTGGATACAAAAGAATTCATTTTTCAAGCGATTTACTTTTTAATTCATTCAAAAAAGGTTTTGCTGATAATCAGGCAGTTAGTGAGGATGTATTAGATGCATTTAAATTAATTTCAAATCAGAAAATTTCATATTTTAGATTATCTGATGAGTTAATGTATAATAATTATTTTAGACAAAGAATTGTGGAATTTTCTTATCCGGTAAGATTAAAAAAAGAGTCAAAATTTTTAATTTCAAATATTAATGAGGATTTTAACTGCACTATGAAATCAAAATCAAAAAAAATTAAATTATATGAATGCTAATATTTTAGATACTGTAGACCAAAAACTTATCCGCATATCATGCTTTATGAGTGCTTCAATATTTTTAAATTATTTTCTTTGGTCAGTGAACGCATCAGCAATATTAAAATATTTGAATTTTTATTTTTTGCTATTTTTAGTTTTCTATTTCCTTGTTAATAAAAATTTTAAAAAATTTACATTTTTAAAAATAATTTTTATTTTACTCATTTTGCTATCATTAGGATCTGTAACTACCGATTGGGATGCAAGATCGGTATGGATGTTCCATGCAAAAAGAATTTTTTTTGATGATAGTTTGTACTCAGGATTTGACAATTATCAACCAGAAATGATGAACGCATATCCTCTTTTAGCCCCAGCGTTATCTGCTACTTTAGTTAAAATTATTGGCCATTGGAATGAAATCTTTCCAAAAAGTACAAATCTATTAATTTTACTTCCTGCCTTATTAATACAGAGTTCATTTTTAAAAAATTATAAATTTAATTTAGTGTGGTTAATGTTTGTTCTTTTATTTTCAGGAAGAATTCTAGTGAATGGAAGAACAGATGGTTTAGTCGCAATGTACTTTGTAAGTAATTGTATTTTAATTTATAGTTTATTCATAAATAATAGTCATATTAGCTTTATTAAAAGTAATCAAAAAGAGTCCAACAAATTATATATTCTGATTACAGCAATATTTTCATGTATCATTTTAACTTTATTAAAAAATGAGGGTTTAGTATTGATGATGTTAATTTTATTTGTCACTATATTTCTTAAAATAATTTATAAAATGAAAATTAATAAGGTAGATTTAATTTTTTGGATATTAGTATTTTCTCCAATGGTCATATGGAAAATATTGGCAACCTATAATGGTGTTTATCCAAGACTTATGGGTTTTGATATGGGGTTACATTTATCTGACGTCCCTAATAATCTAAATATATTTGAAAGAATATATTTAAGAATAAGAGAAATTGAAAATATTAAATTAATATTTTCTTATCTTTTATTAAACGAAAAATTTATTTTATCATTATTAATATTTATTTTTGCATGGATTAAAAAATTTAAAGAAAATAAACTAATTTTTATTTTTGTTTTGTTAAATATTTTATCTTATTATCTTTTACTTTACCCAGTATTTCTATCAACCGCTTTTGATTTTACTGTACAACTAAATAGTACAGCACATAGAGTTTTGATAAGTATAGTTTTATCACTAACCTTTTTTTCAATTTATGTATTTCAACAAAGGAAAGCATAGCTCTTGAAAAAAAAAATAGAAATTGTTATTTGGATTTTATGGCTTACTCTGGTAATTTTGTGGAATTATGGTTATCCAGAGGCATCACCTTTTTTTGATGTAATAGTTGCAATAGTATTATCAATAATAAATATTTTTATAATTAGAATTTTAAAATCTTAAATACAACTTTGTGGTGCCCACAGCCTGAATCGAACAGGCGACCTTTTCCTTACCATGGAAATGCTCTACCAACTGAGCTATATGGGCATTAGACATAAAAAGATAAGTTATTTACATTCTATTTATCATTTATTTACAATTTTTTAAGTAGATACTTGCATATTTAGACTCTTCAAAGTAAAACATAATTCATGGTGGAAAAATGGGCATTCATTACGATTATAAATCTACAAGAGGTGAAAAAGCGATGAAAAAAGAGGCTAAAAGAAAAGCACGCCTCGAAGAGAAAAGAGCGAAGAGAATGGTGCATTCAAAAAAAGAAGAGTCAGAAAATAAAATGCATGATATTCAAAAGCCCATAACATTGGATGATTTAACAAATCCCGACAAAAATTAATTTCAATGAACTTTCAAAGAAAGGAGATCTCTCTCGTAAGGAAGGATTTAGCCTTAAAAAAAAATTTAAAAAAAAGAAAAAAATTTAAAGAGAAATACAAGAATACCAAAGAAAAAAATAATGAGCGTACTATCAGATAAGTGGATAAAGAAAATGGCAAAAGAGGAAAAAATCATTTTCCCATTTGTTTCAAAACAAGTGAGAAAAGGCAAAATATCATTTGGGCTATCCTCATACGGATATGATGCAAGGGTATCAAATGAGTTTAAAATTTTTACAAACGTAAACTCTACAACTGTTGATCCTAAAAAATTTAAAATGGATGGTTTTGTAACCAAAAAATCTAAAGTTTGCATAATACCACCAAATTCTTTTGCTTTAGCTAGAACAGTGGAATATTTTAAGATTCCAGAAAATGTTATGGTAATTTGCTTAGGTAAATCTACCTATGCGAGATGCGGAATAATAGTCAACGTAACGCCCTTGGAACCAGGATGGGAAGGTTATGTGACGCTTGAATTTTCAAATACTACACCCTTACCAGCTAAAATCTATGCTAATGAAGGAGCAGCACAATTTATTTTCTTAAGAGGAAATGAAAAGCCTGAAATATCTTACTCAAAAAGAAAAGGCAAATATATGAAACAAAAAGGTGTTACTCTCCCAAAGATATAATTAATGGAAAAACTAGTAGTAAAAGGAAAAAAAAAATTATCAGGGGTAATAAAAATTTCCGGATCTAAAAATGCGACACTACCTATTTTGGCCGCATCAATATTAAATAATAAAAAAATTGAAATTAATCGAGTACCGATAGTCAAAGACGTTATTACAATGGTGGAACTTCTAAAACATATTGGTTCGAATATAAAACTCAATATAAAAAAAAAAAAAATTTTAATTAATAATCAGAATAAAAAAATAAAAACAATAGCCCCGTACAAATTACTCAAAACTATGAGAGCAGGCGTGATTGTATTGGGTCCATTATTATCAAAATTTAAAAAAGCAAAAGTATCATTGCCAGGTGGTTGCGCAATTGGTTTGAGACCTGTAGATATACATCTTTATGTTTTAAAGAAATTAGGTGCAAAAATTAAAATTAAAAATGGTTATATAATTGCAGAAGCAAAAAAAGGGTTAGTAGGTAGAAAAATAAGATTACCATCAATATCCGTTGGGGCAACTGAAAATGGGCTAATCGCTGCAAGTTATGCTAAAGGCATTACACACCTTAGCAATTGTGCTTGTGAACCCGAAATCAAGGATCTTATAGATTTTTTAAAAAAAATGGGAATAAAAATAAAATGGATTGGCAAAAGAAAAATAAAAATAAATGGAAATCAAAACCTAAAGTCTGTAACCCATGATGTTATGTTTGATAGAATTGAAGCTGGGACATTTATTATTGCTGGAGCATTAAGTGGAAAAAAAGTTAAGGTGACAGGCATAGAAACAAAAATTTTAAAAAAAGAGATTTCAATATTAAAAAAAATGGGTGTTAAACTTAAAATAAATAGTAATTATATAATTGTAAAAAATTCAAATAAAATTAAACCTATCTCAATAAGTACAGAGCCTTACCCAGGTTTCCCTACAGATTTACAAGCTCAAATAATGGTTTTAATGACAAAAGCTAACGGTATATCAAAAATTAAAGAAAATATTTTTGAAAAAAGATTCATGCATGTCCCAGAGTTAAATAGGATGGGAGCAAAAATAAAAATATTCGGGGGTAGTTCATTTATATATGGTCCACAACAGCTTAATGGTGCAGAAGTAATGGCTACGGATCTAAGAGCTTCAGTAAGTTTAGTTTTAGCGGCATTAGCTGCAAATGATAAAACAATTATCAACAGAGTATATCATTTAGATAGAGGTTACGAAAAATTAGAAAAGAAACTAACAAAATGTAATGCTGATATTTTTAGAACTCACTAAAAATAAATGAAAATAAAATTCTTAAAACTTAGTGCTAAAACAAATGAAGATTTAAAAGTTATATCAGCGCATCTGCAAGATGCAATAACACAATCAGCAAATATTGTTCATTTAAAAAAAAATAGGATGTTACTATTGCAATTTAACAGATTCATGTGGGAAGATGTGGAAAAGGGCGTATTTAGGAAAAATAAAAGAATTTTATCTATATTGAAGTTTGAAAATGTAATCTCAGTTTATTCAAGGAATTTAAACCAAAAAAAAAAGGACGATTTCTTGGATTTTTTAGCAATTGAAAGTAAATTATTGTCTGATAAAAGTTATAATATAATTTTACATTTTGCCGGGAATAAATTAATAAAAATTAATTCTGAGGTAATTGATTGCTTTTTGGACGACCAGGGCGAACCTTGGGAAACAAAAAATAAACCAAAACACGAAATATTTGATGAATAAAATTTTAAATGCAGAAAATAAGAATTTTGATAAAAAACTAACTCGCTATTTGGAGCTGAGAAAAAAAATCTCTTATTCAAAAATTTCTATTGTAAAAAAAATATTGTCGGATGTAAAAAGTAAAAAGGATCTTTCAATTATATATTATGAAAAAAAATTTACTGGAATAAAAAAATTAAATAAAAAAAAACTTTCTTTTTCAAAATCTGAAATTAAAAGTGCTTTAAAGCAATTGAATAAAAGAGTAAAGAGAGATATAGATATTGCCTATAATAGGATCTTGAATTTTCATAAAAAACAAAGTCTAAAGACTTTTTCGATCACTGATAAATTAAAAAATAGACTTTCATATCGCACGAAACCTATAGACAAAATTGGTGTTTATGTCCCGGGTGGAAAAGCGAGTTATCCAAGCTCAGTATTGATGAATTGTATTCCTGCAATTGTAGCTGGAGTATCTGAAATTTATTTGACTGTACCTTGTTTGAATAAAGCAATTAATCTTGCTGTTTTATATGCTGCAAAAAAATGTAAGGTCAAAAAAATTTATAAAATAGGCGGAGCACAAGCTATAGCAGCTTTCGCATATGGAACCGATGCAATAAATAAAGTTGATAAGATTATTGGCCCAGGAAATGAGTTTGTAGCTATGGCTAAAAAAGAAGTTTTTGGTGACGTAGGAATTGATATGATAGCCGGTCCTTCGGAAGTGACAGTAGTAGCTGATAAATATTCTAATCCTGAGTGGATGGCGGCAGATTTAATAGCACAAGCTGAACATGATGAAAATTCACAATCAATTCTTGTGTCTGATAATCGAGAATTAATAACAAATGTAAAAAAATTTATTGATATTCAAAAAAAATTTTTACCAAAAAGAAAAATTATTTCCTCTAGTTTGAAAAATTATGGCCTATTTATTTATGCAAAAAATAAAAATAAAGTTGCTAGAGTTATTAATAAAATTTCACCAGAACATTTAGAAATATGTACAAAAAAACCTGAGAGTTATTTAAAACTAATTAAAAATGCTGGATCAATTTTTTTGGGAGCTTTTTCACCTGAAGCTATGGGAGATTATATAGCTGGACCAAACCATGTTCTTCCAACCTCAGGCACAGCAAGATTTTCATCTGGTTTATCTGTTATTGATTTTTTAAAAAGACAATCAGTCATTAAAATATCCAAATCAGGTATTGAAAGATTGGGGCCATCAGTTATAAATTTAGCAAATTATGAAAATTTACACGGCCATGCTAATTCAATAAGAATGAGATTAAAAAGGTAAAAATTGAGCAAGCAAGAAAAAATTGAATTTAAAGGCAAGGTTACGGAATTACTTCCAAACGCCATGTTTAGAGTAAAATTAGAAAACAATCACGAAGTTTTAGCTCATACCGCAGGAAAGTTAAGAAAAAATAGGATCAGAGTTTTAGCTGGCGATCAAGTCTTGGTAGAAATGACACCATATGATCTAACAAAAGGAAGAATTACATTTAGATTTTAATTTTAGCTATGATGAACATCCAAAAAACCATTTTTATAACTGAAAACAAATGGTCTTAAAAAAAGACAATTTGATTTAATAGTTATTACTTCATCACTTACCTCAACAATTTTTGAGCAGCCTTTTTTTAAATTAAAATTTTTACCATTAACTGCAAAATTAATTACTTTTGATGTTGGGTTTGTAAAAAATAATTCGCTTTTATCAAAGTCTGCAAAATATTTCTGTATTTTATACGTATGATTTTTTAAAAAAGATGTTTTAACAATATCAGTTTTAACTGAGTCTCCATCATTAATATCTGAATAACTTGCTAATGCATTACCATGAACAAACGAAAATAGATTGTTATTATGTGAGTAACCGGGATAACATCTATTTGATATTATACTCTCATCATTTAATTTCTCTTTTGTATAATGATAAATGCTGAAAGTTCCAAAACTTTTTAAACCATTGAAAAAATCAGGATTTATTAGAAGCTCATTTGATAAGTCTAATTCTTTAACTCTCATTTTTTTTAATAATTTATTATCATATGTAAAAAAGTGAATTTCGACGTAAGAGTTTTTGACTTTATAAAATAGATTAAGTATATCTGAGTATTTAAATTTTGTAACAAAACCATTATCAGTTCTCCAAGCAAATGCATCACTTACTGTAACCAGATCTAGTTTTCCTAGATCAAATTGTACTGGCTTAAATTTTAGAGTATTTCTTAAAAATATACCCAAATTACTTCTTGCAATTTTTTTAATTAATAATTTCATTTATTTCTTTTTTTAATTCTGAAATTTTTTTAAATTTATTTTTTCCTAAAATATATTCATGGGGGGGTTGGGTATGCTCAAACGAGACATGTTTTTGATCAACAGAAACAAACATTGGTATACCTAAATATTTATCTGTTATTAAAAACATTTCTGGTTTTATCAGTGATTTATTCAGCTCAAAACTATTTGTATAATTTGTTTGAATCTCAATTTTTTCTTCGATCTTTTTTTTCTTTACATCTACTATATAAGCAAAATATTTTTCACTAATTGGTTTTTCATAAATATTCCTTATAAATATGAAATTTTTTTCTGCCTCCTTGTTTGCAATTGAATTTACTGAACTCAATAGAGTGCCTTTTTTTGCAATCATCGAATAAGGATATTCTGATTGGTAAGATGAAAAACCACCCTCATTTAATAAAATTTTTAAATTTGCTCTGAAGGCAGGCGTTGTATTTGTAAAATTATTGAAATCTTTTAATTTTGTATTGTCAAAATTATTCAAATCTTTTTCAAATGCTAGGAAAAATACATCGCTACTTTCTATATTATTAGAGTCAATAACATAAAAATCCTCATTAACTTTACAATTATTCATTTTTGAAATTTTCCAAAAGCTATTTTCTATAACAGCTTTATACAGATAAATATCTTGCGGTTTTGGATTTCTGTTTTGAAACAGTGGCACTTGTAGCTCGGAGTTAAATTCTTTATTTTTTATACCATAAAAATAATTCATAAAATGTTTTTTTTATAATTTAATACAAGAATATCAAAAAGTATATAAGGAGTTTTAGTTAAGAGAATGTCTTTTTACTAATTTTTGAAAGTTATCATCATTAATATTTTTTAGAAAAGCTAAAGATGAATTAAAAATATTTTGATAAAATCCAGCATCTTTATCTGGATATTTAAACAACATATTAGTGATTATATTTTTCCATATTCTGGCAACTCTTTGATCAATCTGATAACAAGTTTTACAAAGCTTGTAATCATCTATTCTGGAAGCTTTACTCTCTTTGTTTATATGTGCATTTTGTAAGGACTTAAATTTCTTACTATCTTTCATTCCTTTTAAATCATTTTTATTAATATCATCTACAACTAATGAGCCATCGTAGTCCCTACAACAAGAAGAAACTCTACCATCAGCTAAAACATAGGGTTGAAGACTTGAAGCATACTGACAATAAAAATTTTCATAAGTATGCTCCTCAAGAGTGTTATGTTTTAAGAAGTAGTCATTACTTGGAGCTAAGCTATCCATAAAATTGAAGTGCATATTTTTATATGGATTATTAATATACTTCCTAAAAAAAACTATGAACTCACCAAGTTCATTGAAATTATCTTTAGTAATAACCAGATCTATTGCAAATTCATATCCAATTTTTTTAAGTTTTGTTTGAGCTAAATTTAAGTTTTCAACTAGTTTTTCAAATACTCCTCCAAATCTTATTTTTTCGTAGGTTTCTTTTTTTACACCGTCAATTGAAAATCTTATATTTGAGCAAGTATCAAAATATTCAGCTAAAGTATCGACGTGTTTATCTAACATCAAACCATTTGTACTTATACCGGCCTGCATATTATACTTTCTAAGTATTTTTAAATATTCCTTTAGTCTGACATTTGCCATTGGATCTCCTATTGTGTGTAAAAGTATAGATCTTATTCCCTGTTCTTTCATTTGTT
>CACHWO010000023.1 GCA_902583685.1 uncultured Pelagibacteraceae bacterium | reverse complement strand
CATGAAATTAATCACTTTTTTTCTCATCGGTTTAATTAAGTTTTATAAATATTTTATTTCACCAATTTTAGGAAATAACTGCAGGTTTTTACCAACTTGTTCTGAGTATTTCATTGATTGCTTGAAAAACTTTGGGATAATCAAAGGATCATACCTTGGCCTTAAAAGAATATGCAAATGCCATCCAATAAAAATACTTGGAGGAAAGTCCGGATTGGATTTTGTTCCTAAAAACGAAGTCATTGAAAAAAGAGATTAAATGGATTTAAGAAACGTAATTTTTGCAATAGCATTGTCCTTCGCTGTATTATTTGGTTGGTCAGTAATTTTTGAAACTCCTCAAATAGAGCAAGAAAAAAAAATACAAAATACCGAAAATAATCAAAACTCACCTACACCAAGCGTTAATTTAGATTTAGCTTCAGTCAAAAGTGTTTCACGAGAAGATGCGATAAAATCAAGTCAAAGGGTTAAATTTGAAAATGAAAATGTTGAAGGGTCAATTGCTCTAAAAGGTGGATTAATAGATGATATAACCTTTAAAAAATATAATGAGACAATTAAAAATGATAAAAAAGTGACCTATCTTAATCCATCAGAAACAGAGGATGGATACTATATTGAAACTGGTTGGGCTGCTAGTAACCTGAAAAAAACTAAACTACCAAATACAGAAACCATTTGGGCAGTTAAAGGCAATAATAAATTGTCAGTAAATAATCCTATTGAATTAGAGTGGGATAATAAATCAGGACTTTTATTTAGAAAAAAAATTGAGTTAGATGATAAATTTTTATTTAGAATAACCCAGGAAATTAAAAATAAATCTAACGAAAAAATTGAATTATATCCTTATGCTCAAATTACAAGAAATAAAAATCCAGATGTAACTGATTTTTATATTCTGCACGAAGGCTTTATTGGAGTTTTTGATGAAGAACTTAAGGAAGAAGGTTATGGAGATATAGAAGACAGAAAAAAAGAATTTATTGCAAAGGATGGATGGTTAGGAATTACTGATAAATATTGGATGACAGCTTTAGTTCCTGAAAAAAATCAACCTTTTAAAGGTGAGTTTCTATTCAAAAATGGTTTTAAAGCAAATTATATACAGAATGAACCACTAATAATTCAACCATTGTCGTCGGAAAAATCAAGAACAAGAATTTTTGTAGCTGCAAAAGAAGTAAAAATTATAGATGGGTATGCTAACTCGGAAAATATAAATAAATTCGATCTTACGATTGACTGGGGTTGGTTTTATTTTTTTACAAAACCATTATTTTTTATAATGAATTATTTATTTGAACTAACAAAGAACTTTGGAATAGCGATTGTTTTGGTTACAGCAGCTGTAAGAATTTTATTTTTTCCACTTGCAAATTATTCATTTAGATCAATGGCAAAAATGAAGATTTTACAACCTGAATTACTTAGATTAAAAGAACTTCACAAAGATGATAAAGTTAAACTTCAGCAGGAAATGATGGCACTTTACAAAAGAGAAAAAGTGAATCCATTGTCCGGCTGTCTTCCTATTTTAATTCAGATACCTTTCTTTTTTGCAATATACAAAATGCTATTCATCTCATTGGAGATGAGACATCAACCATTTTTTGGTTGGATTAAAGATTTATCAGCACAGGATCCAACTTCTATTTTTAACTTTTTTGGTTTGATACCTTGGGATCCACCATCTTTTCTAATTATTGGGGCATGGCCAATTATGATGGGAGCAACAATGTACTTGCAACAGAAGCTAAACCCTACTCCTCCAGATCCTATACAAGCAAAAATTTTTATGTTTTTTCCATTATTTTTAACAATAATTTTAGCACCATTTCCATCAGGTCTTGTTGTTTATTGGACGATTAACAACATACTTACGATTGCTCAACAATGGGTAATTTACAGATCAACGTCTGTCAAAACAAAATAAATGTCCAAAGAAAATAATTTAGAAGAAATAAAAAAGTTTTGGCCAAAAGATGCTCCGGATTTGACTAATGTTCCAAAATACGTAAAAAAATATAAAAAAGATTTAATAGTAATTAAATATGGCGGGAACGTTTTGATTGATAGAAATATTTTTAATAATTTTATTCAAGATATAAGTATCTTAAATAAACTAGGTCTTTCAATTGTAGTTGTGCATGGTGGAGGTCCAAGAATAGAAAGAGAATTAAAAAAAGGAAATATTCAAAGCAAATTTATAAATGGTCTAAGAGTGACAGATAAAAATGTTATAAATATTGTGGAAAGAGTTCTTATAGATTTTAATAAAGATATCGTAAGCTCATTAAACAAAAAAGGGTCTAAAGCAATTTCGATAAATACAAAAATAAACAATGTTATAAACGTAATTCCTGATAAACCTGAGTTAGGTTTTGTGGGGATACCGCAAGGAATTAATATTGAACTAATAAGAAATATAATTAGTCAAAATCAAATACCAATTGTTGCACCATTAGGTTTAGATAAAAAAAATCAAACTTATAATATTAATGGGGATACTGCGGCGAGTGCTATAGCTAAAAAGTTAAAGTCTAGAAGACTTTTATTAATGACAAATGTTGAGGGAGTTTATGATGATAGAAAAACTTTAATTTCAGAAATAAAGCCTTACGATATGGAAAATTTAGTTAATCTAAAGATTGTCCAAGGTGGAATGTTGCCTAAAATAAAAAATTGTATTGAGGCTGTTGAGAATGGAGTTAGAGGTGTTGTCATTCTTGATGGTAGAAAACCAAGAGCTATATTAAAAGAAATTTTTTCAGATCAAGGTGCTGGTACTTTAATTAGAAAATGAAAGATCTTTTAAACATAAAGTATTGGCTATTTGACTTAGATAATACACTTTACTCTGGTGATACAAAAGTTTTCGACCAAGTTGATAAAAGAATGTCTAAATACATTTCAAATAAACTAAAAGTAAGCATTGAGGAAGCTAGAAAAATACAGAAAAATTATTTCCATGAATATAATACGACTTTAAATGGTATGATAAAAAATCATGAGATAGATGCGCAAGAGTTTCTAGATTTTGTTCACGATATTGATTTAGAATTTCTCAATAACGATAAGAGTTTAGAAACGGAGCTCAGTAGAATAAAAGATAAAAAAATAATATTTACTAATGGCTCCCGTGCTCATGCCGAGAATGTTACTAAAAGAATTGGGATTAATAGGCTTTTTGACGGAATTTTTGATATTGTAGACTCAGATTTTATCCCTAAACCTGCTATCGAAACTTACAAAAGATTAATTGATAAATACAAAATTGAGCCACAATATTGTATATTTATTGAGGATATTGCAAGAAATTTGAAGCCAGCACATGAATTAGGTATGAAAACTGTTTGGATTAAAAATAATGAACCTTGGGCTGCAAAATATTCAAATGAAAATTTTATAGATTATAAAACAGCTAATTTAACAACTTTCTTAAAGGAAATAAATGAACTTAGAAAAAATTGAGAAAACTATAAGCGAAGCGTTTGAAAAAAAAGATAAAATTGATGGTTCAGATAAAGCGCTAAATAATTTAGTGCATGAAACTATTAACTTGTTAGATAATGGTAAAATCAGAGTTGCTGAAAAAAAAGATGGTAAATGGCAAGTCAATCAATGGATTAAAAAAGCTATACTTTTAAGTTTTCGGGTGAATAAAATGAAAGCATCTAAAGGTCCTTACTCTACTTGGTATGATAAAGTTGATGGAAAGACACAAGGATGGAGTGAAGAGCAAGTTAAAAAAGCTGGGTTTAGATATGTACCAAATGGTGTAATTAGAAAAGGAGCTCACATAGCAAAGAATGTTGTTTTAATGCCATCGTTTATTAATGTTGGAGCGTACGTCGACGAAGGAACAATGATAGATACATGGGCATCAGTTGGGTCATGTGCGCAGGTTGGAAAAAATTGTCATATTTCTGGTGGCGCTGGTATTGGTGGTGTCTTAGAACCGATGCAAGCAAATCCAACTATTGTAGAGGACAATTGTTTTTTAGGAGCAAGAGCAGAAATAGCGGAAGGTGTAATTGTTGAGAAAGGATCAGTGCTGTCGATGGGTGTTTATATCGGTGCATCAACAAGAATAATTGATCGTGCTACCGGCGAAATTCATTATGGAAAAGTACCTGCCTATTCTGTTGTTGTTCCAGGCTCAATGCCAAGTAAAAATAATCCAAAAGGACCATCGCTATATTGCGTAGTAATTGTAAAAAAAGTAGATGAGAAAACTAGAAGTAAAACTTCTATTAACGATTTGTTAAGAGATTAAAATCATGCAAATAAGTGAATTAAAGTTAGCAAAAGATTTGATTCGTAAACCTAGTATTACACCTAAGGATGCTGGAGCAATAAAATTGTTAGCTAAAAATTTAAGATCTATAGGTTTTAATTGTAAAATTATTAATTTTAAAAATATAAAAAACCTTTATGCAAAACTTGGGAGATCTTCTCCAAATTTTTGTTATGCAGGACATACAGATGTAGTTCCTCCAGGTAATGTAAAAAACTGGACCGTTAATCCCTTTAAACCAATTGTAAGAAATAACAAATTAATTGGGCGAGGTGCTAATGATATGAAAGCATCAATTGCATGTTTTGTGGCTGCAGTAAGTAGATTTAAAAATGAAAATAAAAATTTTAAAGGATCTATTAGTTTGTTAATTACAGGAGATGAGGAAGGAATAGCTGTAAACGGAACAAAAAGACTTATAAAATATTTAAAAAAAAAAAGAGAAAAAATAAATTTCTGCATAGTAGGTGAACCAACTAACCCAAATAAACTTGGTGAAATGATAAAAATTGGAAGAAGAGGAAGTTTAACAGGTAGGCTTACTATAATAGGCTCGCAGGGCCATGTTGCTTATCCACAGAGTGCCAATAATCCCTCACATACTTTAATTAAAATTTTAAAAAAAATTAAGGATTTAAAACTTGATAAAGGAACAAAAAATTTTCAACCTTCTAATCTTGAGGTAACAAAAATTAATATTGATAATCATGCGGATAATGTTATTCCAGGATCTGCTGAAGCTGTTTTTAATATTAGATTTAATGATAAACACTCGTCTGGTTCTCTAAAAAGTAAACTTGGTAAAATATTTAAAGCAGTCACGAAAGCTAATAAATCTAGATTTAAAGTAAGTTATGAAGTTTCAGGCGAAGCATTTTTAACTAAGCCAAATAAAACTACCTTTATGGTTCAAAATATCATTAAAAAAGTCACTGGTCTTAAACCAAAACTATCAACTTCTGGCGGTACATCTGATGCAAGATTTATAAAAAATATTGCACCTTGTTTAGAATTTGGCTTAGTAGGTAAGACGATGCACAAAATAGATGAAAGTGTATCTGTTTCTGATTTAAAAAAATTAACTAAAATATATGAAAATATTTTGGTAAGTTATTTTAAGTGAAAACAGGAATTATTACTACAGACTCTTATTTAAATCACGATACCGGTCAAGGTCATCCTGAAAGACCAGATCGTGTTTCGGTCGTAATTGAAAACTTAAAAAAAAATAAAAAATTGATTTGGAAAAAACCATTAAGGTTTGATGCTAAATATTTAAAAATTGCGCATAAATCTGATTATATTGATGAAGTGGAAAATTCTTTTCCAAAGAAGGGTCTACATTTTTTAGATGGTGATACCATTGTGTCTCCAGGTAGTAAGCAAGCTTCATCAGACGCAGTTGCAGCAATAATAACTGCTATTGATAGTGTACAAAATAAAGAGTTTAAAAATGTTTTCTGCCCTGTAAGACCGCCCGGACACCATGCGGAAAAAGATAAAGCCATGGGATTTTGTATATACAATAATGTGGCAGTTGGAGCTCATTATCTTATAGAAAAATTTAAACTTAACAAAATTGCTATAATAGATTTCGATGTTCATCATGGAAATGGTACTCAAGATATTTTTTATGATAATGAAAAAGTTTTATATATATCAACCCATCAATATCCTTTTTACCCTGGAACAGGTGCAGATAATGAAAAAGGTAAACATAACAATATTTTAAATATCCCATTGCCAGCTGGGACAAACACTGAGGAATTTTTGAATGCTTATGAACACGTCTTAAAAAAACTCAAGGAGTTTAAACCACAGTTTTTATTATTTTCAGCTGGATTTGATGCACACCAAGATGATCCACTTGCTCAATTTAAACTAAAGTCAAAAGATTTTTACGATATTACAAAAAGAACATTAAAAGTTATTAATAAAAGTATTAATAATAAAGTTGTTTCAATTTTAGAGGGTGGTTATGATTTAAATGCCCTCAAAGAGAGTTCTGAATACCACTTAAAAGCTTTATTAGAAAACTAGAAGTTACTTGCGGAGACATGCCCCGCAAGCAAGGATACCTTATTTAATAGGTATTAGTTTTCTCTTTTTTATTTCTGGCACGATTTTTTCACAATCAATAGTCAAAAGACCATCTTTTAACTCAGCTCCATTTACTTTCACATCATCTGCTACTGTAAATGATCTAGAGAATGATCTTTGAGATATTCCTTTATGAATAATCTCGTCACCTTCTTTATCATCAGATTTTTGAACTTTCTTAGTTCTCACTGTTAATGTGTTGTCTTCATACTCTATTTCAACATCACTTTTGTTAAAGCCTGCAAGTGCTACCTCTATAGCATACTTATCTTTACCTGCTTTCCTGATGTTGTATGGGGGATAATTTGTTTGTACGCCTAATCCTCCATTCCCTAGCATAGACTCAAATTGATCAAACATATCGTCAAATCCGATGCTGAAAGGTCTTAATGAGTTAAAGACAGAAATGTCCTTACTTGTCATATTTTCCTCCTTTGTTAGCAAGGTTTACGTAAGCTCCATTAGGCAACCTACAATTAATATATGGTTATTAATCTTGAATTTTCAAGATTTGATTAAATTTAAATTATTTTTTATTGTAATATCTTTTTTTGGTATGCGTCTTCGTAAAAATTGAACTTAGTAATGTCATTTAAAGTATTTATTATTTCACTGAGTTCGATTGTTTCTATTAATTTCTGTTTTTCCTCCACCGAGATTGGTGAAATCATTGAAAGATTATAAATTTGTTTTTTGATACTTAGTTTAGAAAGCTGATCCCAATTTATCATTATGCCGTTTTTTTTAAAAAAAATTTTACAATTATTTAATAATTCTTTTAATTTATCACTGTTGATTTTCTTATCACTGTTGTCACTATCTTTTTCAAAAACTTCATAATTAACTGAAAATTCTCTATAGGGCTCTTTATTTTCTATTTCTTTATCAATTTTAAATCTGTTTACTCCGACTAGGTTAATTAAGATTCTACCATCATCAGTACGATTATGTTCGCCGATTTTGCCTAGACAACCGATTGTATAAACCTCTCCGTCTACTTCTTTAGATTGTATCATGCCTAAAAATTTATTACCCCTTAAAGCATCATTAATCATCTTTAGATATCTATTCTCAAAAATATTAAGCGGAAGATTAGTATCTGGAAAAAAAATTACTCCCCTTAATGGAAAAATAGGAATTTTTTTTGGTAAATTTTTCATCTTTAATACCTTACCTTATACAAATATAGACCATATGCAGGTGCGGTAGGTGCGCACATTGATCTTTTTTTTGATTTAAAAGCGTTTTTAAAATGTTTTAAACTCCATTTTCCTTCACCTAAATATTTTAAGGACCCAACTATTGATCTGACCTGTTGTTTTAAAAAAGATTTTGATTGGAAAGTTAAAACAATTTGGTTTCTAATTTTACTTATTGTAACTTTTTTCATAGTCTTTACAGGAGATTTCGCCTGACAGGATGATGCTCTAAAAGTTGAAAAATTGTGTGTTCCCTTTAAGATCTTAGCACCTTGTTTCATTATTTTAATATCAAGCTTGCTTTTTATATGCCAAGCTTTATCTTTTTCAAGAACCAAAGAAGACTGTCTATTTATAATAAAATACTTGTAAATTCTTTCCTTGGCACTATGACGCGCATGGAATTCTCTAGATTTTTTTTCAATACTAAGAATTGTAATTGTATATTTGCTTAAAAAAAAATTAATTGAATTTAAAAAAATTTTCTTATTTTGTATTTTTTTATTTGTATTAAAGTGGGCTGATTGTTCATTGGCATGTACTCCTGCATCTGTACGTCCTGATCCTATAACTTGTATTTTTTCTTTTAGAAATTTTGATAAAATTTTTTCTAAAATTCCTTGAATAGAAACCCCATTTTTTTGAAACTGCCAACCAACAAAATTAGTTCCTAGATACTCAATTTTAATTTGATATTTAAACATTATTTAAATTTTCTCCCCTTATCAAATTATTACCAAGTAAAAACTGTTCATTTGACTGTCTTGTTTTTCCCTCTTTTTGTATTTCAAGAATCCTTACAGATTTTTCTTTGCAAGCTATGGTAAGTTTTTCATCTAATATTTCACCTATTTTTCCATTACGATCAATTACTTCTGCTTTCCAAACCTTGTATCTTTCTTTTTTATAATTAAACCATGCTCCTGGATTTGGGTTTAATCCATTTATTTGTGCTAAAACTTTATTCGCTTTTTTATTCCAGTCGATTTTAGATTCTTTTTTTGATATCTTTTTAGCGTATGTTGCTTCACTTGAATTTTGATTTTTAAATACTGCTTCTCCATTCAGGATCTTGCTAATTGCTGTGATTAAAGATTTAGCGCCTATTTGGGATAAAATTTTTGATAGAACTAAACTATCCGTATTTTCATTAATTTGAATTTTGTCTTGCTGCATTACTGGTCCTGCGTCTAGTTCCTTCTCTATCTTCATAATACTTATCCCTGTTTCTTTATCTAAATTCATAATTGATCTTTGTATGGGTGCTGCCCCTCTCCATTTAGGTAATAAAGAAGCATGTACGTTTATAAACCCAAATTTTGGCAAGTCTAAAAATCTCTTTGGGATAATTTTTCCGTATGCAATTACAATCACAATATCTGGATTTATTGATTTTAAAAAATTATATTCTTCTTCGTTGTCAAGATCGATTGGTGTTCTGGTTTTGATAGAAAATTTTTTAGCTAAAGCCTCTACTTTAGACATGTATATTTTTTGTCCTCTATGAGCTTTGGCAGCTGGCTGAGAATAAACCGCTAAAATTTTATAATCTGATTGTATTAAAGCTTCCAACGAAGGAACAGCAAACTGAGGTGTTCCCATAAAAACTATTTTTTTTGACATTAAATTTTTTAATTAAACCACTACTCTTTCTAACTCTTTTTTATTCTTTGAAACTTTTTTAATAATAATATCTTTTTTTAGTTTTGATAAATAATCGATGAATAAAACACCATTTAAATGATCGATTTCATGTTGTATACATGTTGAAAGTAAGCCATCTGCTTTTATTTCTTTTTGAACACCATTATAATCGAGAAATTTAATATGGCACTTTTCGGGCCTTTCTATTTTTGCGAACTGATTTGGTATTGATAAACAACCCTCCTCGTAAGAAGAATTTAATTTTGATTTCCAAATAATTTCGGGGTTTATAAAATATAGAGGTTTTTTTTCGTCATTATCTTTAGATAAGTCCATTACAATTACTCTTTTGGGTACCCCTATTTGAATTGCAGCCAAACCTATTCCTGGAGCGTCATACATAGTTTCTAACATATCATCCATAAGACTTTGAGTGTCTTTATTAACTTGCGTTACAGGTGTAGATTTTTTTCTTAGAATAGGATCTGGTATTGTTAGAATTTTTTTAATTGTCATTATAATTTATATAATATTTAAACTCTTAAAGGTAGTGTCAGATTTAAAATTTGGTTTCTAACTTTTTTAATCTCTGCTTTATTTAAAACTTTAATAATAAAATATAAGGTTTCAGGATCTAAATTTTCTATATCATCACTGCCAATAATTTCTACGAGTTTTAACATCAACATGCCAATCTCCCCTTTTTCAACAAGTGAATTTATGTTAGAGGGGATTGTAAGGTTTTTTGAAAGATCAGTTATATTAAGATCTTTTGGCATTTCAATACCATCAGATGACAGTGTATCTAAAAGTATCAAGTCTTTTATAGAGAAAAAATACTTTCTATTTTTACTGATTTTTTTGTAAAGCTTTGAAAAATCTTTACTAATTTTTTCTTTATCAGAGTTTTCTTCAGTAAAAATTTTGATTACTTTTGACCTATGTAAGACTTTATCATCATATTTTATTTTACCTAATTCATTATCTTTTTCTAATATTATATTTCTCTCAACAATTTTCTTGAATTCCTTTGGTATTTCATTCGGT
>CACHWO010000022.1 GCA_902583685.1 uncultured Pelagibacteraceae bacterium | reverse complement strand
AGTTCTTGGTACTACTTTTCTGTCTTGCCTAGCATAACCAAAGTATGGAATCACGGCTGTAATATTTTTTGCCGACGATCTTTTTAATGCATCAATACATAACAAAAGTTCCATAAGATTATCATTAGCAGGCGTAGAGGTCGATTGAATTACAAAAACACTGTTACCTCTAATATTTTCATTTATTTCGACATAAATTTCACCATCAGCAAAGTTTTTAATATTTGTATTAACTAGTTTTAGCCTAAGATGCTTTGATATACTTTTGCTTAATGTTTGATTGCTTGTTCCTGATAAAATTTTCATTAGGACAAATTACTTATACATTTATTAAAAAATATTTTCAATTGGTTTATTTAACTATTTTTTTAATAACTGATATACATCTACCATAATCATTCTCTCCTAACTTTTTGGCCCTTCTGTGGCTAAAGTATTCATTCTTCATGGTAAAACTATCAACAGAAATATTATCGATTTTAATTATACCTAAATCTTTAAGATTTTTATTTACGTAACCTCTTAAGTCGAAATTTAATCCATTTTTTGAATTTCTCAAAAAAAAGGATTCGTTTTTTTTTGATTTTTCTAAAAATCTTAAATAAAAATCGTCCTTTACTTCATAATTTTTTTGATCGATACACGGACCGACTGAAGCAAATATTTTTTCAATATTTCCTCCAATTTCTTTAATTGCATTAATAGTATTTTTAATTATTCCTTCAACAGCTCCTTTCCACCCTGCATGAATACATCCAATTATTTTTTTATTTTCTTCAAACAAAAGAATAGGTACACAATCTGCAGTTAGAACACACAACGCAATATTATCATTAACAGTAATCATTGCATCTGACTGTATCTTTGTTAAATTATCATTTTTAACCATAACTACTTTATTACTATGTGTCTGGTTCATAAAAATAAGCTGCTTCGAGTCAATTTTAAATTGTTTTGAAACAATGTCTAAATTTTTTTTTATATTTATTT
The DNA here is from genome assembly GCA_902583685.1 of uncultured Pelagibacteraceae bacterium. Classification (GTDB taxonomy): domain Bacteria; phylum Pseudomonadota; class Alphaproteobacteria; order Pelagibacterales; family Pelagibacteraceae; genus Anoxypelagibacter. The sequence continues at coordinate 10,096 of CACHWO010000022.1, read as the reverse complement.
TATTATCATTGCTACCAAGACCACAATTTAAACTTTTATAAATACCTGTTGAAGTTCCATTTCTTCTTGAAAAAAAACAATGCTGAATATTTTTATTTTTTTTTAAATTTTGGGAGTAATACATTATTCGAATGCTAATTTAAATTTACAATTTTTATTTTTTGCGAATAATACTTTAAAACTTTCACCCATAAATTTAGGGTCAATTAGTCTTTTTAATCTAAAATATAGGTCTGATTTTTTTTCTAAATTCATTTTGCTACTAGCAATTTTAAAACGTTCAATTATACCCATCTTTTGAAGAAATTTACTTTGGCTAATTATATTTTCAACATTTAGACCATAAAATTTAAAATATTTTTCGTATAAATTAAAATTTACTAAATATGTAATATCTGCATTACCTAAATTTTTATTAATATCGTTAAATTTATGGTTCATAACAGACTGTAAAGTACTAACATTTTTTTCAATTTTGTAACCATAATCGAAAAAAAGAGCGCCACCATTTAACTCTTTAATCTTTTTGCAAACAACATCAAGCTCTTTAAAACCATACTCTGGGTATTCAATTATTCCATTCTTTTTTATAAGGTTAAAAGTTTTAAGTTTTTTGATCTGTTTCCTTAATGCTTTTTTAAAAATAAAATCTACTTTGTTTTTTTTTAGAAAAGCAAATTTTTCTAAAATATCACCATCTTTCTCTTTAAATTGTTTTATAGGAAGGGCATCTAAAAATTCATTACCAAAAAAAATTACTGGTCCTTTTTTAATTTTTTTCAAATCCTTGACCCAAGAAACTTTTCCAGAAATTATTCTTTTCTTTTGTATTTTTTTTAATTTTTCGCTTTTTTCATAAAGCACAATATTAATTGATTTAAAAATTTCAGGAAAATTTTTTAATGTTTTAATTAGAATTAGACAAAAATCTCCATTACCAGGACCTAATTCTATAAAATTAATTTTTTTTGGTTTGTTTAAATTTTCCCAAAAACTTATTAACCAAATAGCAATCATTTCTGAAAAAAGATTTGAAATATTTGGTGCAGTCACAAAGTCACCTTTTACTCCAAAGGGATTTTTTCTCTGATAATAACCAAATTCTTTATCATACAAAACTTTTTCAAGAAAATAATCTAATGGTATAATCTTATTTTTTGAAAAAATTTTTTCAATTTTTTTCATTTCTAATAAATTTCAATAAAAAGAATGATCCAAGTAATATCATAATGCAACTTAACAAAGACCCCATACTTAAAAATCCATAAATGTAGCCAAGATGTTCATCTGGTTGCCTAAATTGTTCAGAAATTAATCTGAAAATTCCATATAAAATCAAAAATAATAGAGAGACAGAACCATGTCCCAAATTTTTTTTCCTTAAATAAATATTTAATAAAATAAAAAGTAAAATACCTTCCAAAAAAGCCTCGTATATTTGGGATGGGTGTCTAGGAATATTATCCACTTGAGGAAAAACTGTACCCCACATCATCTGAGTTGGTTTTCCATACAGCTCTCCGTTTATAAAATTGGCTGTCCTACCAAAAAAAATTCCAATTGGAGCAACGCATGCGATTGTATCAAAATATATTCTAAAATTTAGATTTTTATTTTTTGAAAATACAAAAATACTTAAAATTACACCTATTAAGCCGCCATGAAAAGACATTCCACCTTTCCATATTTTTACTATTTCAAGTAAATTTTCAAAATAAAAAATAGGATTGTAAAAAAGAATATAGCCAAGGCGTCCACCCAAAATAATTCCGATAATAATATATCCTATTAAATCATCGAAACTTTCTATATATTTTTTTTGCTGATTGTCCTTAACCTGACTTTTTATAATTGATTTCCCATACCACCAACCTAAAAGAATCCCAAAAATATAGGCAAGTGAATACCAGCGTATTTGAATAAATCCAAAATCTATTAATACAGGATCAAAATTATGAATAATCATATAATTAAAATTTATCACAATTGAATTTAAATTGCTTATAATTTAAAGTATAAGAATGGATAATTCTCAAAAAATTTTAAAAATGTTGTCTGGTTTTATTGAAGCAGGTATTTTAACCTCTCAAGATCTAAAAAAAGAACTTTCTTCATCTTTAAAGTTTAAAAAAGAGAGCTTCGCTGGAAAACTAGATTTAGTTACAAAAAAGGAATTCGAAATACTAAAAAAAGTAATTGAAAAACAACAAAAAGAAATTAATAAATTAAAAAAGTCTAAATTTAAAAAGGTAAAGAAATCTTAACAATCAAGCCACCACCTTTTCTTTCAAATAAAGATATATTTCCACCATGTGATTTTGCTATATCCAGTGAAACTGATAATCCTAAACCAACTCCAGACTTATTTAATCCTCTACTTTTATCAACTCTATAAAATGGTCTAAAAACATTTACATACTCACTTTTTGGTATACCTGGACCATTATCCTCAATAATTAATATCAAATTATTAATAGACTTAGTTACTCTAACAAAAATCTTGCTTCCATATGTTAATCCGTTTTCAAAAATATTAGAAACGCATCTTTTAACTAAATTTTCTCGACCATTAAAATAAAAGATTTCATCTGATATAAAATCGTATTTACTTGGTTCATATTTTTTTAGTAAATCTTTAATCATATTTGTTAAATCAAACTTTACAGATTTTTCTTCAGTTTGAGATTTTGCGTATTGTAGATAATCGTTTAACATTTTCTCCATTTCATCTATATCTTCTGCCATTTTTTTTGATGTTTCCTTTTTATCCAATAAAGCAAGTTGTAATTTAAGTCTTGTAAGTGGTGTTCTTAGGTCATGGCTGATGCCAGATAACATTTCCGATCTTTGAGTAAGATGTTTGTTTATTCTTTTCATCATTCTATCAAATTCAAAGGTTGCCTCTCTAATTTCTTGAGCACCACTTGGCCTTAAATTTTCGATATTTTCGCCTTTACCAAATCTTTTTGCTGCCTTGGATAAATTTACAATTGGTCTTGTTTGATTTTTTAAAAAAATTAATGCAATTAATATAAGAACTACAGATGGTAAAGTTAACCATAACACAAATATTCTAACAGACGATGGTGCAATTTTATCTTTTGAAAAAAATATTTGTATTATTTTGTCATCAGACTGTATTCTGAGGTCAACCAAATCGATATATGTAACTGTATCGAACCAATAATTTTGTCCAAAAGTTGATTTCATTTCACGTCTCAGTGATCTATCCATGGGGCTAAATCGCCTATCAGATTTTGTTATAGGTAAATTTTCATTTTTTTTTATATTAATTACAAAATCAAAATTTTTTTTATAGGAGTTTGTTAAAAATTGTATATTCTCTTTATTTTCAGATCTATAGACATCAAACAAAGTTTTAATTTCACTAACTAGAGACCTTGTCATACCTTTATTAGCTTTTATCCAAATACTATCAAAAAATACGATTGATATTGTAACTTGTAAGATTATTATTGGAGCGGCTACTATAATTAGGGCTCTATAAAAAAGTCTTTTAGGTAATATTTTTTTAAGAAATTTGTTAAATCCAAAGGACATAACCTGTACCTCTTATAGTTTGTAAAAATTTAGGATTTTTTGGGTTTATTTCAATTTTTTTTCTAAGGCGTGTAATCATTACATCAATTGATCTTTCTTTTGTTATATTTGAAATTTTACCAATCTGCTCTCTTGAAAAAACTTTACCAGGTGCAGATATCATTTTACTTAAAACATTCTTTTCAGATGAATTAATTTTTGTAACTTTTTCTTTTAACTTAATTGTCATCTTACTTAAGTTTAATTCTGCTTCTCCGATTTTAATTATCTTACTTAAATTGTTATTAATATTATTTTTAATAATATTTTTAATTCTAAGCAAAAGTTCCTCAGGTTCAAACGGTTTCCCTAAATAGTCGTCAGCACCTAATTTTAATCCGTGAATTCGACTTTCTACTTCACCCTTTGCTGTTAAAAGAATAATTGGTATATTTTTAGTCTGTTTTAATTCATCGGTCAATTCGTAACCACTTTGACCCGGCATCATCACATCTAAAATTATTAAATTAAAATTAAAAAAATTAATTTTCATTTTTGCGTCTTCAGAATTATTTGCACTTGATACGATATAGCCTTTTTCAATTAAAAATTGTTTTACTAAATTTCTTATTTTATCGTCATCATCTACAACTAAAATATGATATTTATTTTTTTCCATTAATAATTTTACTTAATACATCTTTAAATTTTATAACTGAATTTGGATCTGAGTCTTTTAACGCATTAAATATTCGTTTTTTCTGAGCCTCAAATACTTCATTATGAATTTTTTGTCCATCTTTATCAAAATAAAGCAATCTTCTCCTAGTATCTTTATTATCTTTTATTTGTTTAATTATTTTAAGGCGCTTCAAGTCTTTTAATACTCTATTTAAACTTTGTTTAGTTATTTTTAGTTTGTACAAAAGTTCATTGACGCTTATTCCAGACTCCATATCAATCAAGTACATAGTTCTTAAATGTGCAAAACCCAAAGATTTTTTTTTTAAAACATCTTTAGGGTCGGAAAGTGTCTCTCTATAAGCGTTTATAAGTAATTGTATACAATCTTTTATCTGTTCATCTTTTAAATAGAGTAAATCTTTCATTTTTTGGTCAGATATGTTGACATATTTTACCAAGAAATATACTTTTTTGTTAGCAAAAAATTATTTAATTTAAAAAAAATGGAAAAAGTTCCTTACGATAAAAGATCAGGAAAAATTTGGTTCAATGCAAAGTTAGTTGATTGGCAAAAAGCCAATATACATCTTCTAAATCATGGTCTTCACTATGCTAGTTGTGTTTTTGAAGGAGAAAGAGTTTACGATGGTGAAATTTTCAAGCTAGAGGAGCACACAAAAAGACTTTTTCATTCAGCAAAAAGAATGGGAATAAAAATACCTTATACGGAGAAACAAATTAATGATGCGAGCAAAGAGATAATTGCAATTCAAAAAGTGAGCAATGGTTATGTAAGGCCAGTTGTATGGAGAGGAAGTGAAATGATGGCAATCTCTGCACAAAAAAATAAAATTAATGTAGCAATAGCAACATGGGAATGGGGATCGTACTTTGATCCAAAATTAAAATTAAAAGGTATTAAATTAAATATATCATCCTGGAGAAGACCTTCGCCTAATTCAGTACCTTGGGACACTAAAGCATCAGGACTTTACATGATATGTACTCTCTCAAAACATGAGGCTGAAAGCAATGGTTTTGCTGACTCTTTAATGTTAGATCATAATGGTGATATAGCTGAGGCTACTGGAGCAAATATTTTTTTTAAAAACAAGGATGGATCTTTACATACACCAATACCTGACTCGTTTTTAGATGGAATTACCAGAAGATGTATAATTGATATTGCAAAATCAAAAGGTATTAAAATAATTGAGAGAAAAATTAAACCTGAAGAAATGTCAAATTTTGTTGGATGTTTTCTGACTGGCACAGCCGCTGAGGTAACTCCCATATCACAAATAGATAAATTTAATTTTGAAGTTTGTGATTTAATTAAAAACTTGTCCAAAGATTACCAAAATCTTGTTAGAAAAAAAGTGGCAGCTTAGTTTTTCTGTGCCTCTATAAGTATGGACCAAGCTAAAAATTTAAAAATTGGAATTTTAAATAATATTTTATCAATTTTAATTAAAAAAGTGAATAATTTTGAATTTTTTGGAGATTTATAAAAAGGCATAAAAACAAGTGTAAAAAAACCATAGTAAGTTATCCTAACATTATTAAATAAATTTCTTAAATATTTAAGATCCTTAAAGGTCAATGGATGTTCATCACTTGATCTTGAGTTAGGGGTAAACTTTCTATAAATATTAATTAATGGATTTGTACCGAGAGGTTCAATAAAAATAATATTACCCTCTTTTTTTAATAAGCGCTCTATTTCTTTCATTGATTTATTAAGATTTAAATGGTGCAATATTCCAACACCATATATTAAGTCAAAACTATTTGAATTTAATTTGGTGCTCTCACAATTTTCAACTCTATAATCTATATTTTTGTTGTTTTTACTTTTGCCAATTTCTATGGCTTCTTCAGAAATATCTATAGCGGTTATTTTTTCAGGATTAAAATTTACTACTTGCTCAGAATATACTCCATTACCACATCCATAATCTAAAACATATTTATTAATTGTCTTATATTTTAAAAGTATTAAAAAATCTTCATAAAGGTTATTTAATGCTTTATAATACTTGTTTTCTGGTCTTGGGTTCCCTGAGGTATGTAATTTATTATGAAATTCTTTTTCTCTAATATTAATTTTAGTTAAATTCATGACCTAAACTTTTTCATCATCGTTTATTGCAGTGTCAATACCTTTTCTCATATAATTATAACCAGTGTACAATGTTAAAAAGGCTGCAATCCATAATAAAATAATTCCTATTGTTTGAGCATTATAATCTTGAAAACTTATAATTTTATTTCCTGTATCCCCAGTTAAAAGCAAAGCTATAGAAAGCATTTGAATAAATGTTTTAAATTTTGAGAGACTTGATACAGGAACCTTGGCATCTTTTCTCTTAGCTAAAAATTCCCTTAAACCAGAAATTAAAATTTCTCTTGTTAAAATTACAATCGCAGCAATTACCTCATAATTTTTAATTATTCCATTCATAATTAAAAGAACTAATGCTGCTGCAACTAAAATTTTATCAGCTATGGGGTCAAGTAATTCACCTAATTTAGACTCTTCTCTATAAAGTCTTGCTAACAGTCCATCTAAATAATCAGTGAAACTTGCAATGATAAAAAGAAAAAATGGGACTAGATCACCTACAATTCCCGGAATAAAAAAGGACAAAACAAATATTGGAACAATAATCAATCTTCCAATAGTTAAAATATTTGGTATTTTAATTTTCATTTTTAATCCTCATGAAAAAAATTGTGAATTTTTTTTGCAACTTTCTCCTCAATACCCTCCACAGATTTTAAATCCTCAAAACTAGCAGCTTCTACTGATTTTGCAGATCCAAAATGATTTAGTAAAGCCCTTTTTCTACTTCTACCTATGCCTGAGATTTGATCAAGCAATGATTTACTTAGATTCTTTCTTCTTTTGGCTCTATGGGTACTTATAGCAAACCTATGAGACTCATCCCTTAATCTTTGCAAAAAAAATAAAGTTGGATCATTTTTTTTAAATTTAAATGTTCTACCTTCGTGAAAAAAAGTCTCATCACCAGCATTTCTATTCTTCCCTTTTGCAATAGCAATTATAGGAATTTCATGAAGACCCAAATCATTTAAAGTTTCTCTACTTACAGAATATTGACCTTTGCCCCCATCAATTAAAACTAAATCTGGTAAATTTGTTGTAGCGTTTTGATCCTTTAAAGCTCTAGAAAATCTTCTTCCCAAGACTTCTTTCATCATACCGTAATCATCACCTTTTATAGCATCAGACTTTATATTAAATTTTCTGTATCTTTTTTTTATAAACCCGTCTTTACCAAAGGAAATTAATGCTCCAACAGAGTCTGTACCCTGTACATGACTGTTATCATAAACCTCTATAAGATTAACATTAAATTTTAAACTAAATTTATCCGCAAGATTATCTATTAACTTTGAATTTGTCTCAGTTTCTAAAATCTTCTGAGTTAAGGCTTGTTTTGCATTTTTCACTGCCATATTAGAAACAATTTTTTCTTCCCTAGTTTTGGCTTTTTTTATTAATATTTCTTTTTTTTCCCTGTCCGAAAAAGTTTTTTGTAATAACTTTTTGTCATCAATTTCTTCATTTAATAATACAAGTTTAGGTACACTTTTATTTTCATAAAATTGCCCCAGGAAAGATAACAAAATTTTTTCCTTTTTTTCATCTGGGTCATGTTTGGGAAAATAAGCTTGATTACCCCAATTTTGTTTAGATCTAAAAAAGAAAACTTGTACACAAGTTTTTCCAGACTCTTTAAAAATTGATATTACATCAGCTTCTTTTAAATTAGTTTGATTAATTTTTTGAGATGACTGTATTTGTGTGAGTGCCTTTATTCTATCTCTTAAAATAGCTGCTTTTTCGTAGTCTAAATCCTCACTAGCTTTCTCCATCTCTTCGGATAGATTTTTTTGAATTCTTTGAGATTTACCTGAAATAAAATCTACTGCATCCTTAACTAAGTTTTTGTAATTATTTTCTTCGATTTTACCAACGCAGGGTGCGGAGCATCTTCTTATTTGATACAAAATACAAGCTCTATCTCTATTTTTAAAAACTGTGTCATCACAAACTCTTAATAAAAATATTTTTTGTAAAATTTTTATTGTCCAATTCGCAGATCCCACCGATGCAAAGGGACCAAAATAATAGCCATCTCTATTTTTTTTACCTCTAAGTTTTGTTAATTGAGGCCATTTATCTTTTTCACCAATAAATATGTATGGAAAAGATTTGTCGTCTCTAAGAAGAATATTAAACCTTGGTTTATGCTTTTTAATTAAATTAGCTTCTAACAACAATGCTTCGCTTTCATTTGATGTTGTTGTGGTTTCTAACTTTCTAGTTAGAGACAACATTCTTTCTGTTCTTATAGGTAAATAACTTTCAGAAACATAACTTTTCAGGCGATTAGGTATATTTTTGGCTTTTCCAACATATAATATTTCATTTTTTTCACTTAACATCTTATAAACACCAGGATTGTTAGTGAGGTTAAGTATTTTCTTTTTGATTATTTCTTTACCTTTTTGAATACTCATTTATTTTACTTTTCTCTATCTCAATTCCAACAGATGTTGTATTTTTAATTATATCTAATTTTTCGATTCTTAATTTAATTTTTTTTATTTTTGTTTCCCTAAATAATTTTAAAAAAATTTCTTCTGCTAATGCTTCGAGTAAAAGAAAATGTCTTCTTTTTGTGATATTTTTTATATTGATAATAATATTCTCGTAGTTAACTATACTATTTAAATTATTATCATTTGGAAAAGCATTTGAATTTAATAATACTTCAATATTAAACCTAACCCGTTGCTTTTTCTTTTTTTCAAAAGCATGAATTCCAACAGAAATCTTTAAAATTAAATCCTTTATTAATACTTTCCTTTTATAATTATAGTTTTTATTTTGTTTAAATTTAATTACTTTCATTCTTTACTCTTAATTATATCAGGTGTTTTCCAAGCCAGACTTTGACCGCTATCTACATTCATAATTTGTCCAGTTACACTATCACTTTCTATGAAGTATTTTATTAGTTTACAAATATCATTTACATCTGTCTGTTTTTTCAAAATTGTTGATTTCCACTGTGATTTAAAGTGTTTGTCAGATTGTCTCTTATTTTTCATTGTTGGCCCTGGCGAAATAGCATTTACTCTAATATTAGGCGCTAATTTCATTGCGGCTGTCTTAGTAAGTGTTCCTAAGGCAGCTTTGCTTAAAGTATAAGAAAAAAAATAAGGTGTTAGTTTTTCAATCCTTTGATCAATTATATTAATTACATTTGCCTTTTTTTTTATCAATTTTTTTAAATCTTGTATTAAAAAAGCCGGTGCTTTAAGATTTATATTCAAATGTTTGACAAAACTTTTTTCTTGAAAATTATCCAAACTATCTTTTTCAAATAAAGATGCGTTATTTATTAAGCAATCTAGTCCTCCCATTTTCTTTTTTGCATATGGAATTATCTTTTTAACTTGTTTTATATTATTTAAATCTGCTTTAAATAAATGAACTTTTGTGCCAGCATCTTCAAGTTCTCTTTTTAATTGTTTGGCAGAATTCAATGACTTGTTAAAATGTATAGTGATATCTACACCGTATCCAGCTAAGCTTTTTGCTATCGCCGAACCTATTCTGGTTGCTCCTCCAGTAATAACTATTTTTTTGGCTTCCATTTTTTAATAGATTTTCTAGGTTTTGTACCAGGCATTCCCATTTTTGAACGACCTTGAGGGTATACTTTTTTGTTTAAACTGTATTGTGTTATTTTCGGATTAAGATTTATTTCTAATTCATTTGTTTCTAATTTTCTTATTTCGTCTCTAATTTTTGCTGCTTCCTCAAACTCTAAGT
>CACHWO010000021.1 GCA_902583685.1 uncultured Pelagibacteraceae bacterium | reverse complement strand
TCAATTGAGGAAGTTTCAAATGTTTCTGGAGGTCCTAAGTTATTTCAATTGTACATTCACAAAGATCAGGCGTTAACAGATGATCTAATAGATAGATGCAAAAGAACTGGTTTTGATGCAATGTGTTTAACGGTAGATACAGTTGTTGCAGGTAACAGAGAAAGAGACCATAGATGGGGTTTTACAACTCCTCCAAAGCTAACATTAAAAAGTATACTAAGTTTTATGTTACATCCGAAATGGTCGATAAATTATTTAATGAGTGAAAAATTTCAATTAGCGAACGTTTCCCATTTTACAAAAAAAGGCTCAAGTATAGCTAAAGGAGTTATGGAATATATTAATGAACAATATGATCCGGCTATGAGCTGGAAAGATGCCGAATATTGTATTAAAAGATGGGGAAGACCTTTTGCAATAAAAGGTGTCATGTCAGTCGAGGATGCTAAGCGTGCTGTTCAAATTGGTGCTTCTGCTATTATGCTATCAAATCATGGCGGAAGACAATTAGACGGCTCGAGAGCACCTTTTGATCAACTTCCAGCTATTGCTGATGCAGTTGGTGGAAAAATAGAAATTATTTTAGATGGAGGAATTAGAAGAGGGACACATGTTCTAAAAGCTTTATCTTTAGGTGCTACTGCATGTAGTTTTGGAAAAGGTTTTTTATTTGCTCTCGGTGCTGGAGGTCAAAGAGGTGTTGAGGCAATGTTGCAAAAAATGCATGACGAAATAAGAAGAGATATGATACTATTGGGATGTAAATCAGTAAAAGAATTAAATAAGGGAAATATAGCTTTTAGATAATGAAGTTAGCAAAAAGTTTAGACAGACTAGGAACAGAAACTGCTTTCAGTGTACTTGCAGAAGCAAAAAAGTTAGAAGCGTCAGGAAAACCAATGATACACTTAGGATTAGGCCAACCTGATTTTAAAACTCCTAAACATATTGTTGATGCAGCAAAAAAAGCTCTAGACGATGGTCATCATGGCTACGTCTTATCAAATGGTATACTTGAATGTAGACAAGCTGTAACAAGAAAAATTAAAAAACTTTATAATCAAGACATCGATCCTGAAAGAATAATTATAATGCCTGGTGGAAAACCTACTATGAGTTACGCGATTCAATGTTTTGGCGAACCAGGTGTAGAAATAATTCATCCAACACCTGCGTTTCCAATCTACGAGTCTATGATTAACTTCACGGGATCAAAATCAGTTCCTTATGATCTAACAGAAAATAAAGACCTTAAATTTAATCCAGAAAAAATTTTATCTTTGATTACTGATAAAACAAGATTATTGATTTTGATAAATCCAAATAATCCAACAGGAAGTTTCGTTGAAAAGTCAGATATTGACATATTAGCAGAAGGATTAAAGAAGCACCCACATGTAACAATTCTAAGTGACGAGATTTACAGTAGACAAATATTTGATGGAAAAGAAATGCCAACTTTTTTTAATTATCCTGAATTAAGAGAAAGGTTAATTGTTCTTGAAGGTTGGAGCAAAGCATACTCAATGACAGGTTGGAGATTAGGTTGGAGTTTCTGGCCAAAAAACTTGGTAGAGCACGTCAATAAACTTTTAATCAACAGTGTTTCATGCGTAAATGCAGCAGCACAATTTGCAGGTATAGCCGCCTTAGATGGTTCGGACGACTCAATTAACGAAATGATGAGAAAATTTTCAATAAGAAGAAATCTTATTCACAAAGGTTTAAATAGTTTACCAGGTGTTGAGTGTAGTTTACCAGGTGGTGCATTTTATGCTTTCCCAAAAGTGATTGGGACAGGAATGGATGGTAAGGAATTTTCAAAAAGATGTATGCATGAGGCAGGAGTAGCCATAGTTCCAGGCACCGCGTTTGGAAAAACAGCAAAAGATTACGTAAGATTTAGTTTTGCCGCCTCTAGTGACAATATTTCCCAAGCTTTAGAGAAAATTAAAAAAATTCTCTAAGTAAAATCATTTAAAATATCTATGTATTACAAATTAAATTTTTGACCCAATTAAATTAAAAATATAGAATAATCATTATGAGTACACTAAAAATGCCAAGGGTTGATAGGCAAACTTTGAAAAACAAAGACAAAATAATGAAAGATATTTCTGTTTTTACAAACAAACAAAATATTTTGTCTGAAAAAGAGGAACTTAAACCTTACGAAACTGATGGTTTATCAGCTTATAAGCAAACACCAATGTTGGTTGTACTTCCAGAAACCACAAAAGAAGTAAGTAGAATATTATCTTACTGCAATAAAAATAAAATTAAAGTTGTACCACGAGGAGCGGGAACTGGTTTAGCTGGTAGTGCTTTGCCATTAGCCGACTGTATATTATTAGGACTCGGAAAATTTAATAAAATAAAAGAAATTGATTTTGCAAACAGATGTGTCGTAGCCCAACCTGGCGTGACTAATCTTGGAATTACACATGCAGTTCAACATAAAGGATTTTACTATGCACCTGATCCGTCAAGTCAAATGGCATGTTCAATCGGTGGTAATGTTGCTGAGAATTCAGGAGGAGTACATTCATTAAAATATGGAACAACAACAAATAATATTTTGGGTATAGAAGTTGTTTTTATGGATGGAACAATAACAAGAATTGGTGGAAAAACTTTTGACTCTCCAGGATACGATTTTCTAGGATTAATTACAGGATCAGAAGGCTTGCTTTGCGTCATAACGGAAGTAACGGTTAAAATATTAAAAAAACCTGATACTGTAAAAGCTATGTTACTTGGCTTTCCTTCTATAGAAGATGCGGGGAACTCAGTAATGAAAATTATTTCGAATGGAGTAATTCCTGCTGGAATGGAAATAATGGATAAAGTTTTACTTGAAGCAACAAATAATTTTTCAAAAGCAGGTTATCCTTTGGAAGCTGAAGCAATGCTTATAGTAGAATTGGACGGAACAAAATCAGAGGTAGAAGAATTAATTAAAAAGGTTGCTGAAATATGTAAACAAAATAAATGCTCGAGTGTAAAAATTAGTAAATCTGATGAAGAAAGATCAAAATTTTGGTCTGGAAGAAAAGCGGCATTCCCAGCATGTGGTGAAATGGCCCCGGACTATTATTGTGTAGACGGAACTATTCCAAGAAGTAAACTTGCAAAAGTTTTAAGAGAAATAACAAAGTTGTCAAAAAAATATAAATTACCAGTAGCAAATGCTTTTCATGCTGGGGACGGAAATCTGCATCCAATAATAATGTTTGATGCTAATGATGAAAGTTCTTTGCAAAGAACAGAAAAATTTGGTGAAGATATTCTAAAGCTATGCGTAAAATTTGGCGGTGTTCTGTCAGGGGAACATGGAATTGGAATAGAGAAAAGAGAGCTAATGTGTGAAATGTTTAATAATAACGACATACAACAACAAATTAATATTAAAAGTTCTTTAGATCCAAGCTCCCTTTTAAATCCAGGAAAAGTATATCCTATTTTAAGAAAATGCGCTGAGGAAGGAAGATTACACATTCATGGAAGAGATAAATCAAAATTCTCAGACATCCCAAGATTTTAATGCTGAAATACTTGAACCTAAAGAAGAAGTTGAAATTCAACAATTCATAAAACATTGTTTTAAAAAAAATTTACCCATTGAAATAGTTGGAAATAAAACTAAACAAAGCATTGGTAAAAAACTCCAGTGTGCAAAAACCTTAAGTATGTCTCAATTTTCAGGAATAATTGATTACAAACCTGAGGAACTTTATATAACAGTAAAAGCAGGAACACCTTTAAAAACTATTCAAGATAAATTAAAAGAGAATAATCAACATTTAGCTTTTGAACCTACTAATTTTTCTCAAATCTTTAAAACAAATTCAAATGAAGGAACAATTGGGGGAACATTGTCTTGCAATTTCTCAGGTGCAAGAAGATTTAAAGTAGGTAGTGCAAGAGATCATATACTCGGATTTAAGGGTTTTAATGGCAAGGGAGAAAAAATTAAATCTGGCGGTACCGTTGTAAAAAATGTTACAGGCTATGATATTTCAAAGTTAGTTACAGGATCGTTCGGAACTTTACTCGTTTTAACCGAACTGACACTAAAAGTTTTACCACTTGAGTCCGAAACTCAAACAATAATAGTAAGTGGATTAGCATTAGAGCACGGATTAGCTGTCATGGGATCAGCAATATCATCATCTAATGATCCATCAGGAGCTATATTTTACCCATCAAATTTCAGAAAAGAATTCGTTTTTAATGATTTAACTCACAAAGGATCAATAACCGCAATAAGGGTAGAAGGTACAAAAATTTCAGTAACACAAAGAGTTGAAAATTTAATAAATGACCTAGTTTTAAAGGATAAAAATCTTACAATTTTAGACAACATTCAATCAGAAATATTTTGGCAAGATACTAGAGCATTAAAAGTCTTTGCCAAAAAAGAGGAAAATATATTGAGAGCAGTTGTACCTCCATCAGAGACGTTAAACTTGTTAAACAGAATCAAAACATTTCATCCCAATTATTTTCTTGATTGGGGTGGTTCACTAATTTGGATTGGTATAGATTACCTATCTAGTCAGAAAATAGAGCAATTAAGACAGAGAATCTTAGATGCAAATGGCTATCTTACGGTTATTAAATCTCCAATTTCCATTAAATCATCATCTGAAACATTTACTATTGACCCAATTAAATTTAAGATTTCACAAAATATAAAAAAAAGTTTTGACCCAAAAAGGATTTTTAATCCAGGAAAAATGTATACAGGAATTTAGATGCAAACAAATTTTTCAGAGGAACAATTAAAAAATAAAGATAATAAATCTACAGAAAAAATTATAAGAAAATGTGTACACTGTGGAATGTGCAATGCTACTTGTCCTACGTTTAATTTATTAGGTGATGAATTGGATGGACCAAGAGGAAGAATTTATTTAATTAAAGATATGATAGAAAATAAAAGAACCCCAACAAAAAAAGTAGTTTCTCACATTGACAAATGTTTATCCTGTTATTCTTGTATGACCACATGTCCCTCTGGAGTAAATTATATGCATCTGATTGATCATGGAAGGAACTATGTTGAAAAAAAGTATGAAAGGCCTTTTATTGAAAAAATTTTTAGAAATTTTTTATCAAGAACATTGCCCAAGCCTAAGATTTTTAAATTTTTAATTTTATTTGCTAAAATTGGTCAAATATTTAAGTTTCTATTACCAAAAAATTTAAAAAGTATGCTAGAAGTTGCCCCAAAAAAAATTTACAGCAAAACCTTAAAAGTACAAAGAATTTATAAAGCTGAAAGAAAAAGGCCAACAGCAAGAGTAGCATTGCTGATAGGTTGTGTGCAAAGAGTTGTTTCCCCACAAATTAACGAGTCAACAATTAGAGTTCTAACAAGACATGGAGTAGAAGTTATTACAATGCCAGAAATAGAATGTTGCGGCTCCTTAAATCATCATTTGGGAAAAGAAGAGTTAGCAAAAGAAACATTTAAAAAAAATATTAATATGTGGTACGACGAATATTTAAAAAATGGTCTTGATGCAATTATATCAAATACCTCTGGATGTGGTACAACACTCAAAGATTACGGTTTTGTTTTCAGAGACGACAAGGAATTCAAAAAAAAATCAAAAAAAATATCGGAACTAACAAAAGACATTACAGAATTTCTTGATCAAAATCTTAAACTTTCTTTTAAAAAGGATAAAGGTTCAAAAAAATATAATATTGCTTATCATTCTGCTTGTTCTATGCAACATGGACAAAAAGTTCACAAACAACCAATAGATTTGTTAGAAAAAACTGGTAATAAAGTTTCAAATATACCAGAGGGACACATCTGTTGTGGGTCTGCAGGTACATATAATATTTTACAATCTGACATAGCAAAAAGATTGTTAAAACAAAAAGTGGAAAATATAAATAAAATAAAACCTGATTTTATTTCAACCGGAAATATTGGATGCATAATGCAAATTGCTAATGGAACCGATATTCCTATATTGCATACTGTTGAACTTGTAGATTGGTATACAGGTGGACCTAAACCAAAGAGTTTAGGATCGATATGAAAAAAAAAATCCTAATTACTAGGAAATTACTAAGATCGAACGAGGATAGAGCATCAAATATTTGGGATGCAAAATTAAATTCAAATGATCAAATTTATTCTAAAAAAAAATTAATTGAGTTAAGTAAAGGTTGTGACGGTATTTTAAGTTCACTGACAGAAAAAATTGATGAAGATGTCATTAAAAATCTTCCTGATTCCGTAAAAATAATTTCTAATTTTGCTGTTGGATTTGGTAACATAGATATTCAAGCCGCAAAAAAAAGAAATATTGTAGTAACAAATACACCAGATGTACTCACAGATGCTACTGCTGAAATAGCAATGCTTTTAATTCTCGGTGCTTGTAGAAGAGCCAATGAGGGTATTAATTGGGTTAAAAAAGAAAATTGGAAATGGTCTGCTGATTTTTTAATTGGAAAACAACTAACTGGATCAAGACTTGGAATTTTAGGAATGGGAAGAATTGGAAGAGCATTAGCTAAAATAGCTAAAAGTTTTGGAATGGAAATACATTATAGAAATAGAAAAAAATTAAGTACTGAAATAGAAGACGGAGCAAAGTATCATGAAAGTATTAAAAGTTTATTTTCTGTATCTGATGTTTTGTCTATTTGCTGTCCAGCTACTAAAGAAACTAAAGATATTATTAATAAAGATACACTTGAATATTTTCCAACAGGGGCAATTATAACAAATGTTGCTAGAGGAGATATGATCGAGGACGAAGCTATGGTGCAAGCATTAGTAAGCAGGAAAATCTATGCAATTGGTTTAGATGTTTACAAAGGTGAGCCAAAAATTCATCCAGAATATCTTAAACAACCGACCGCATTTATCTTGCCACATTTAGGCAGCGCGACTAAAAAAACTAGAATTTCAATGGCAGATTTAGCTATTACCAATATTGAAGAGTTTTTTAACTCAGGAAAATGTAAAAATAAAGTTAATTAGTACAATCTACAATTGAATTAGAAAATTTTTTAATATTCAGCACGAGACTCTACAAATTTTTTATGCTTAAATAATTTAATTAGTTAATTAACTAAAGGGAGACAAATATGTCTAAAAATGAAAAAACTTTGAAGAGAGTGAAAACTCCTTCAAGACGTAAGTTCTTTAAAGCAGCAGCAGCAACTGGTGCGGCAGCGGCAGCGACAATAGCAATGCCGAATGTAGCATTTGGTGCTCCTGTAACTTTGAAGATGCAAGCAGCATGGGGCGGAGGTATCTTTTTGGAGATGGCTAAACAATATGCTGACAGAGTAAATGCTATGGCTGGCGGTAATCTTAAAGTAGAAGTTCTACCAGTTGGAGCAGTACTAAAAACTGCAGAGATCGCAGACGGTGTTAGTAAAGGAGTAGTAGATGCAGGCCATCTAGTAACTGCTTATTGGTACGGTAAGAACCCTGCAGCCTCTCTGTTTGGAACAGGTCCATCATACGGATTTTCATCTCAAGAATTAATGGGATGGATTGAAGAAGGTGGTGGAAGAGCATTATACGAAAAGACTTTAAGAACAATTGGTCTTGACGTAGTGGGCTTTTTCGCAATGCCGATGCCAGCACAGCCTTTCGGTTGGTTTAAGAAAAATGTAACCAAAGTGAAAGATGTTAAAGGGATGAAATACAGAACAGTTGGATTAGCAACAGACGTTCTTATGAAAATGGGAATGGTTGTGAAAAATCTGCCTGGAGCTGAAATTCAACCTTCAATGAAAACAGGTGTAATTGATGCAGCTGAATTTAACAACCCTACATCTGATAAAGATTTTGGAATGCAAGATGTTTCAAAACACTATCATTTGGGAAGCTTTCACCAGTCACAAGAAATGTTTGAGCTTATGTTTAATAAAAAGAAATATAATAACTTATCTCCTGAACATCAGGCGATTATTAAACATGCGGCTGAAGCAACAAACACAGCCAACTATTTCATGGCATTAGTAAGATATTCTAATGACCTCGGAAAACTGATGAATGAACATGGAGTAAATGTTTACCAAACATCAGATGCAATTATGGATGCACAATTAGCTGCTTGGGATTCTGTTATGAAAGATTTCAGAAAAGACCCATTGTTTGATGAGATCGTAAAATCTCAACAAGCATACGCTAAAAAAGTTATGAAATACTTGTTTATGAATCAGCCAAATTACAGGCTTGCATACACAAGAACTTTTGGCGATCCAACAAAAGTAAAAATTTAGGTTAATTTAAATTTCTAAAAGGGGGCCCAGTGCCCCCTTTTTTTTTAAAAAGAAATATAATACAAATAATAATGAAAAATTTTATTCTTTTCTCAGATCTTTTAAATACTTGGGTTGGTAAAGCATTTGCGTGGTGCATAGTAGTTTTGACTTTTGGAACTGTTTATGAAGTTGTGATGGCTTACGTTTTCAGAGCGCCAACTTTATGGAATTTTGACTTTAGTTTACAGATGTACGGAGCATTATTTATCATGGGAGGGGCTTACGCATTATGTACAGAAGCCCATATTAGAGGAGATGTTATCTATAGGTTATTGTCAGTAAAAAAAACAGGCTATTGTAGATTTGATTTTATATATTATTTTTTTTATGCCTGGAGTTTGCGCTCTAGCATTTGCAGGAATAGACTATGCAGGCGATGCTTGGAGATCTGGAGAAACAAGTTGGAACAGTCCAGCTAAAATTCAAATATATATGATTAAATCTCTAATACCAGCTACAGGTTTCCTTTTAATAATACAAGGTTTTAGTGAAATATGTAGATGTATAATTGCAATAAGATCAGGACGATGGCCTGCTCGAGAAGTCATTGACGCTGAAGAAACAGAAAAATTATTAATGAGAACATCCCACGATGAATTTGAGGATAAAAAAATATGACAAATCCTGAAATTGCAATCATGATGATGGGTGTATTTATCCTATTCGTACTTTTAGGTTTTCCAATCGCATTCACACTTTTAGCTATGGGCGTAGGTTTTGGATATTATGCATATTTCTCTAAGGATATGTCTTCAATATTTGATAATAGAATTTTTGATTTAGTAGTTCAAAATACTTATTCTGTAATGGATAATCACTTTCTAACTGCTGTTCCATTATTCTTATTTATGGGCTACTTGGTTGAGAGAGCAGGGATTGTTGCGAGACTTTTTAATTCAATTCGACTAGCTTCAAGCGGACTTCCAGCTTCAATGGCAGTAGCAGCGCTTGTTACATGCACACTCTTTTCAACAGCGACCGGAATAATTGGAGCTGTTGTTACATTAATGGGCTTATTAGCTTGGCCAGCAATGGTTAATGCTGGTTATGATAAGAGATTTGCATCCGGAATAATTTGTTCGGGTGGTTGTTTAGGAATTTTAATTCCTCCAAGTATCATGTTAATTGTGTATGCTGTAATAGCAGAGCTATCACCCTTAAGACTTTTTGCTGCTGCAATGTTACCTGGATTACTTTTAGCTTCATTGTATATTATATATGCAATTACTTTAGCATATTTAAAACCAGAAATTGCTCCAAAACCAAAAGCAGAAGAAATACCCCCAACCAACAAAATACTTAGAGAAGTATTGGTTTCATTCGTACCATTGTTTACTCTAATTATTTTAGTTTTGGGAACAATATTAGCGGGTATTGCAACTCCTGCTGAAGCCGCCGCAGTAGGGGCTTTTGGAGCTTTAATTATGTCCTATTTTTACAAAACCTTAAAATGGAAAAATTTTAGAGAATCTGTTTTTCTAACTGCTAAGACTTCTGCAATGATAATGTGGTTATTTATTGGCTCTTGGACTTTTGCCTCAGTTTTCTCATATTTGGGCGGGCATGAAGTATTTGAACAATTCTTTAAATCAATGGACTTAAAGCCATGGCAATTTTTAGTTATAACCCAAATAATAATTTTTTTTACTGGGCTGGCCCTTAGAGTGGACAGAGATTTTAATAATTTTTGTTCCAATATTTTTACCTTTGTTAGAATTATTTGGTATTAATCCTTATTTTTTTGCAATGTTAATAGCTTTAAATTTACAAACCTCTTTTCTAACTCCACCGATGGCAATGTCAGCATATTATTTGAAGGGTGTTCAGAAAAGAAATGTTGAATTAATAGAGATTTTTAAAGGTATAATGCCATTTCTTTTGATAGTTATATTATCTATGGTTATACTTTATAATTTTCCAGGACTAGCACTCTGGCTACCAGAAAAATTCTTTGGCAATTAATATTCCATATAAATAATGAGCGAACTTTGTTTATTATCAGCTTTAGAGTTGTCAAACTTACTTTTAAAAGGAGATATAAAAGCTGAGGACCTAGCTAAGAGTTATTTAAAACGAATTGAAAAATTTGATAACGATGTCAAAGCCTGGGCATTTTTTGATCCTAATTTTATTTTAAAAAAAGCAAGTGAGTGTGATAATCTTAAAATAATTGGTAGACCTTTAGGCCCATTACATGGACTTCCTATAGCAATAAAAGATATTTTTGGTACAGATGAAATGCCAACAGAATGTGGAACTGTTTTAAGAAAAAAGAAATATTCTAAAGGTGACTCAACAGTAGTAAGTTTGTTAAAAAGTTCAGGAGCTTATGTGATGGGCAAAACAGTAACTACTGAATTTGCTTATTTTGATCCAGGCAAAACAACAAATCCACATGACTATGGCAGAACCCCAGGAGGTTCATCCAGTGGTTCAGCTGCTGCGGTTGCATCTTTTATGACACCTGTCGCTCTTGGCTCTCAGACCAATGGCTCTATTATTAGGCCAGCATCATATTGCGGTGTAATAGGGTATAAGCCCTCATATGGTCTAATTTCTAGAAACGGAGTCTTAAGACAGTCTTTTTTACTAGATCATGTGGGTATTTTTTCAAGAACTGTTGATGACCTAGCTTTTATATCTCAGGAGATCATTAAGAGAGATACTGAAGACAGATCAACTATTTCATTTGCATCTGGAAATTTTTTAAATATTGCAAAAGAGGACCCGCCTTTCGATCCTAGATTTATTTTTTTTAAAACAGACATGTGGAAAAATTTAGACAAAGAAACTATTAAAAATTTTGAAAAATTTGTTAAAGAACAGGGATCGAATGTTGAAATTCATGATACACCGAGCTATTTTAAAGATATAATGAAATATCATAAAATTATTCATGAAACTGATATGGCTTATGCATTTTCAGATTACTACAAAAACTATAAAAATAAACTAGGAAAAGAACTTGTTAAAGCAATAGAACGAGGTCAAAATTATAAATCAAGAGACTATGTCGAAGCTGTTGAGAACAGAGATTATTTTT
>CACHWO010000020.1 GCA_902583685.1 uncultured Pelagibacteraceae bacterium | reverse complement strand
ATCACCGCCTCTTGCACCATGATTGGTCATATAAATTTTATTATCAAAAGGTGATAAGGCCATACCTTGAGGATTTCTAACTCCTATTTGATAAATTTCTGGAAGCCATTTACTTTTATTTTTAAATTTTGGATTATCTTTTGGTATAGAACCATCAAGATTAATTCTAATAACGCTTCCAGGATGCTTTGTTGCATCTTGAGCAATCATTCCTAATCCTCTTTCTCCAGCTGTGACGAAAAGATGATCATTTTTTATAACTAATCTAGATCCAAAATGGTATCCTGAGTCAATTGGAGGTTCAGCTCTAAAGATATTCTTAAATTTTATACTTTGTTTATCAAAATCACCTTTGGCTACCGATGTACTAGTTTCCTTATTTCCTCTATTTTCAGAGTAAGATAAATATAATTTTCCTTCGTGAAATAAAACATCGAGTAAACCTCCTTGACCATCTTCTAAAACAGAAAGATTGTGTTTAATTGCAATTTTTTTTTTATTCTTAATATTAAATGTAAATAACTTCCCTGATTTTTCAGTAAATATAATACTATCTTTATTAATGAAAGATAAACTCCACGGCTTATTTAAGTCATCAGCAATTTTTTCAAGTTTAATTTCTGAACTATTTACGATTTTGAAATTAAATATTAGTAAAAAAATAAATAATTTTTTCATACAGCTTTAATAAATATTTTATTTTTATTTGCGAATGTAATACATTTGTTTTTTTGTAAAAATATATTATGATTACTCTTTAAAATAATTCCTTTTAAACCAACAGATTTACATTGTATCAATGTTTTAAGTCCAACTGTTGGTAAATCTATTCTAAGATCTTGTTTTTTCTTAGGAAACTTTACTAAAACACCTGAGCCTTTAAATTTTTTAGTTTTACACTTTTTAAGCATTTGTTGAGTACCGCCCTTGCCTTCAATAGCAATAACTTTATTATTCCTTACCACTGTTCCCTGGCTAAAGTTATATTTTCCAAGTTCATTTAACTTTTTAATAGCTCTTTTAATATCTTCATTATCTTCTTTATTTGGTTTTATTTTGGTATAAATTCCTCTTTTCAGTGCTAATTCTGGATTATAATTTAATGAACTTATTGTTTTAATTTTTTCTCGATTTAATATTTTTATAATTTCTTTTAAAATTGCTGCATCCCCAAGTTTAGAACTTTTAATTATTCTGGGTATATAATAAATTCCTTTTAAATCTAAACGAAGTTTTGAAAAATTTGGTTTTTTTACACGTCCAGCAAATAAAACTTTCTTACATTTATTTGTTTTTAATATATTAATGATTTTTCCAAACTGACCAATTGATACAACATGAGAGTGACTATCTTTTTTAAAAGCTTTAGTTTTAGATAAATCAATGATTAAGTATTTTAATTTTCTTTTTTTTATTTTTTTTAAAACTACCTTTGGAAAGTGTGTTTCTCCAAATATTAATCCTATCATTGTTCTGTTAAAGGTGCACAAATTGGTCTTTTTTTGTCTTTTTCTATAAATTTTGTAACTTCTTGAACCAATTCATTATTTTTATACTCCCCGTTAATTTTTGCTATATTTTCTTGAAGATTTTTAGATGCAAAAATTTCTTTATATGCTTTATCTAATTCCATAATTTTTTTATTATCATATTTTTTTCTTCTCAATCCTATCAAGTTAATTCCTTTAAGATAATTTCGATTTCCAAATGATAATCCAAAAGGAATAACATCTTTAAGAACTCCCGTCATACCTCCAATCATTGCTAATCTTCCTATTCTAGTAAATTGTTGAACTGCAGAATTTCCTCCTATAACAACTGAGTCCTCAATTGTAACATGTCCACCTAATGGGACATTGTTTGCAATGACTACATTGTTTCCAATTTTACAATCATGAGCAACATGAGATGAAATCATAAATAAGCAATTATTTCCAACAAAGGTCTTGCTACCTCCACCTTCTGTTCCAGGATTGATAGTTACATACTCTCTTATTACATTGTTTTCTCCAATAACTAAACTGTTGGGTTCTCCCTTATATTTCAAATCTTGCGGAGGTGTTCCAATGCTTGCAAAAGGATAAATTTTTGTCATTTTTCCAATTTTTGTATTGCCTTCAATATGCACATTTGAAATTAATTCTACACCATCGTCTAATTGAACTTTTGGTCCAATAAAACAGAATGGTCCAATTTTTACATCTTTTCCAATTTTTGCTTTAGTATCAATCACGCTAGATTTATGTATCATTTTTTTCTATCAACTATCGTTGCTGACCATTCAGCATCAGCCATTTTCTTATCATTAACTTTTGCAATTCCTTTGTATTTCCACACTCTTCCATGAGATCTAACTGCCTCGATATCCAAATGTAGCTCACAATCAGGCATTACTGGGTTTCTAAAACGAGCTTTTTCTACACTCATTAAATAAACAAGTTTGTCTTTATATTCGTTTGGATCAATTCCATGTGCTGTGAGTGCTGCAGCAGCTTGTCCGAATGCCTCTACAATTAAAACTCCAGGCATAACAGGTTGACCAGGAAAATGTCCATCGAAATAAAAATTTCCTTTTTTTACATTTACGATAGCAGTTGCAGATTTTAGAGGAACTATATTTGTCAATCTATCAATTAATAGCATTGGCTCTCTATGTGGTAATAGTTTCTCTATCGTTTTTTTATCTATAGTATTGCTCATTTTATTTTTTTAGAAATTCTTTCAGTGGAACTGCAGGATAACCCATAATCGTTGTGTTGTCAGGTACATCTTTAATAACCCCACTACCTCCACCAATTTTAACATTATTTCCAATTTTTAAATGGCCTGAAACTCCAGCCTGTCCACCAATTGATACATGATCACCAATGGTAGAGCTTCCAGCAAAACCTACTTGTCCTGCAATCATACAATTTTTTCCAATTTTAACATTGTGGGCTAAATGAACTTGATTATCTAAAAAAGTATTTTCTCCGATAATTGTATCACCTATTGATCCTCTATCTATGGTACAATTTGAACCTAGTTCAACTTTATCTCTTAATATAACTCTTCCGATGTGAGGAAATCTAAAATTTTTTTCCTTTAAAGGTATAAAACCAAATCCTTTTAACCCTACCTTACAACCATCTTGTATTACTACGTCATTTCCAATTAGTGAATTTCTTATAGTGACGTTAGTTCCTATCATACAGTTTTTTCCAATTTGAACATCATGTTCTATAATAGTATTTGTGCCTACAGTAGTCTTAGAACCAATTTTTACGTTTTTTCCAATAAAACTATTCTTACCAAATGTAACGGTCTTAAATTTATCTGAGATTTTAGTGGCGTCAGTTAACGACTTATCTAATAAATCAATATCAGCTTCTGGGTAAAACTTTTTAGATACTTTGGCTATTGAAAACAATACATTTTTGACTAAAATTTTAATACAATCATTAGGTAAATACTTTTCTAAATTTTTTGTTGTTATACAGGCAGAGGCTTTTGTACTCCTAGCATCTTTTTTATAATCAATCGAATTAAAAAAGGTAATATCATTTTTTGAGGCCTGGTCTAATGTTTTTACATTTGATATCTTTAGTTTATTTGAAAGAGTGGAAGTTTCCTCTAATAATTCATTTAAATTAAATGGACCTTTAGGTACAAAAAAATCAACTTCTGACATAAAATTATTTTAGGTTAATTGATTTTAACTCTTTATCGAGAATTTTTAAAATTTTTTCGGTTAAATCTATTTCCGTTTTTCCCACAATAACGGATTTTTTATCTACAACCAAAGATATATTGTTTTCGGACATATATTTTTCTAATATCGGTTTAAGAGCTTTATTTAATTGTAATCTGGCTTCTTCTTTTTTTTTGAAAATTTCATTTGCTGAGGTTTGTCTATTTTTTTGATGAGAAATATTTTTTTTTCTTAAAGCATTAAGGCTTTTTTTATATTCTTCAGCAGATATTAATTTTTTTTTTGCGATAAGGTCGGTCTCTTCCTTTTTTAAAGCTGCTCTTTCTTTATCTAATTTTTTTGTTTTATCTGAAAGCTGCTTTTTTAGATAATCTTGAGCACCCTTACCAGCTTTACTTTTATTTAATATTTTTTTTAAATCTATAAAGTAAATTTCACTTGAAAAAGAAAAATTGTTAAAATTTAGTAAAAATATAACTAAAAATAAATATTTATAGAATTTCATGTTTAAAAAGAAGTTCCAATTTGGAAACTAAAAGATTGAGTTTGATCTGTTTCAGC
Organism: uncultured Pelagibacteraceae bacterium; assembly: GCA_902583685.1. Classification (GTDB taxonomy): domain Bacteria; phylum Pseudomonadota; class Alphaproteobacteria; order Pelagibacterales; family Pelagibacteraceae; genus Anoxypelagibacter. The sequence goes on along the minus strand of CACHWO010000020.1, from coordinate 9,330 downwards.
TTTTGATAAATTTTGAGAAATAACAAAACTTAAGGGTCCAATTGGAGTGTACATATTTGTTGCTATACCTGCTGATGATCTAATTTTATTGGAATCTTCAACCGTACTAGAATAATCAACATGCCATAAATTAGCTGCATCTAAGAAAAGTGAGACATCCGTCTCTGTGCTTTCGGGTAATAAGTTTGGTAATGAAGCCTCAAAATTTACTGCAGTTGCATAATTTCCACCAATGTAATCATCTCCATCTTTAGGACCAACCTTACCTGACTCGAAACCTCTTAATAATGATCTGCCTAATTGCAACCTTTTACTTAATCTTACATCATCATCATTTATAGAGTTAACTGCCGCACCGTATATTTTAAGCGCGCCAACTAAATTTTCATTGAATGAGTGATATGTTCTATATCGCAAAATATTTGTAATGCTTTGTGAATCAGCTATAACTGGCAAATTTTGTTTAAAAGACACAACATGACCATCTGTTGGCATAAATCTTCTATTTCTTTTATCACTCTTTACAACATAACCAAATGTTAGATCTGAAAAGGTTCCTGCTTGATCTCTAAGATTTTTTGATGCAGTGCTGTCAACTGTTAAATCATCAACTGTAAAACTAAAATCACCACCTAAAAAAATATCTTTGTACTGTTCGAATTCAGTACCAATATTTATGTTCGAAATAGTATTTTCGTAACCAGATGAAGCTGCATCAGTTTTTTTTGTCGAAATTCCGGTATAAACTTTATTTCCTGTGTAATTATAATTTGGATTTATAATATTAAAACCGCCCCTAACAGACTCACCTGATACATCCATATTTGCAATTACTCTTAAACCTTTTCCTAAATAATTATTTTCCTTTACTGAAAATGCAAAAGCTCCACCTTCGGTACCATAGCCAGCGCCAGCAGAAATTTCACCAGTTGGTTTTTCTTCAATTGTTATATCAATATTTTTCAAACCAGCTTCTGATCCTTCATTTATTTTATAATCTACTTTATTAAATATATTTCTAGCTTTTATATTTGAAATAGATTTTTCCATTTTGGTCTTACTAAATGGATCTCCTTCATCAAGAAGTAGTTCTGATCTTATAACTGAGTCATTAGTTACGTTATTGCCCTTTATATTAACTCTCTCAACTTGAATCTTCTCACCCTCAAATATTTTAAATTCAACATCTATTCCATCTTCTGTTGATAATTCTTTGACGGTATTTTGAACAAACTGTAATTGGTTGTCATCTATAATCTCATCAATATTTTCTACTATTTTTTTAATCTTAAAAGGAGAATAATAATCACCCGCATACTTTTCAAAAACAGGTTTTAAACTTCCAAAAACATTTTTATCAAAAACTGGATCTATATCTGTAGAAAATTTTTTAAATCTATATCTTTTTCCTGCATTAATAGTAAATGTTAATTCAATATCTGAAACATCAGTTATTTCTGCACTTGTTGAGAGAACTTGGACATCATAATACCCGCGACCTAAATAGTAATTTTTTAATAATCTTTTATCCAATTCAATTCTTTCAGTATTAAGATAAATATTTCTACTTAAAACTTTCCAAAATTTAGCTTCACCAGAAGTTATGACATCCCTTAACCTTTTGCTTTTGATTTTTTTATCTCCAATAAAGAATATTTTTTTAATTTTACTTCTTTCACCTTTAGTAACATTAAAAACTAAGTTTATTGTTCCTTCACCAGCATCTGCTTTTTGTTTTTCAGCTTCAACTTTAACAGAATAAAATCCTAAAGATTTGTAAAAGCTTTTGATAATTTCAATATCAGTTTTTACAAAATTTTCTATATATGATGATTTTTCTTTTAGAGACATGAGTTTAAAAAGCTGTTCTTTAAATTTATTAGCTTTTTCACCTACAATTTCGATAGAGAAAATAATTGGATTTTCTTTTACATTTATTGTCAAAACACCATTTGAAAAATTAGTTGATATATTTGAAAAGAAGTTTGTGTCGTAAAGTTTTTTTATAACATCGTTTATATCTTTGTTTTGATAATCTTTATTAAGTTGTAAATCTCCATAAACCTTAATTGTTTCACTTGAAATTCTTTTGTTACCATTTACTTCAATTTTTTTTAAAACTTCTGCAAAAAGTGAATTGATAAATAAAAAGTAAAATAATATTACAAATATTTTAATATTTAATATTTTCATTTTTTTTAATTAATTCCAAAGTTTTTTCTCTTGCCCACATATCAATTTTATAAATTTTACTAATATCTGGGGATCTTTTTATAGCATATTTTTTAAAATCTTTATCCTTAAAAACCCTTTTTAAATAGTGATATATCGAATTAAAAGGTATTTTATTTTTTAAAAACTGATCTACTAAAACCTCATTACTTGCATTAAGAATAATAGCTCCAGATCTATCGTAAATTTTTTTTGAAAGTAAAGTAACAATTGGAAATCTTTTTTTATCAACTTTTTCAAATTTTAAGTGATTAAAATTTTTAAAAAAATTATCATTTTTTTTAATTAATGTTTTTATATCTATCCTATTTTCATAAATTGCATTAGCTATAGGTATTTTCATATCTGTTTGATGATGTAAAAGTTTTGATTGTCCGTTTTTGAATAAAACTATTGCATGTATAAGCGATTGGGGATGAATAATAATTTCATATTTTTTTTCATCAAATGGGAAAAGTTTAATTGCTTCAATTACCTCTAAAACTTTATTCATCATTGTTGATGAGTCAATAGAGATTTTTTTTCCCATATTCCATTTAGGATGTTTTATCGCATCACTAGCTTTAATACATTTAAACTTTTTTAAAGGTTTTCTTAAAAAAGGCCCTCCAGAACCTGTTATATAAATTTTTTTAATATCATGATCATTAAAATTTCTAGTTAATTCATTGATTGAAAAATGTTCTGAGTCGATTGGAACTATTGCAGTTTTTTTCCTCAAACAAACTTTTCTAAGTAAATGCCATCCACAAATTATAGTTTCTTTATTAGCTAATAAGATTTTATTACTTATTTTTGCAAATTTAATGGTTGGGTCAAGTCCAGCAATACCCACTATTGATGAAACGGTTGTATCAAATTTAAGTTTTTTTAAATTTAAATTACTTAGATTATTATAAATTTTTACTTTATTTGTTTTAATTTTTTTTTTTATTTTTTCAAAAACTTTTTTATCATTAATTATAAAGTATTTAGGTTTAAAAACCCTTATTTGTTCTTTTATTAATTTATAGTTAGAATTAGCATGTAATAAAGTTATCTCAAAATTTTTTAGATTTTTTTTTAATATTGCGAGAGAAGTCCTACCTATAGAACCGGTTGATCCTAAAATAGCAACTTTTTTTTTCATTATGGAAATAAGCCTAACTTATAAAAAATAAGTCCTACTATAACGACAAACATTAAACTATCTACTCTATCAAATATGCCTCCATGGCCAGGTAAAAGTTTTCCGGTATCTTTAATTTTTTCAATCCTTTTTAAATAAGATATTGATAAATCACCAAGTTGAGCTGCTAGCGAAAGAATTATAGCCATAATAAAATATTTTGGTTTAATAAAAAAATTAGAATCCATTCCTGAAATTATTTGAAAAATAAAACTTATCAAAAATACAGAAAGTAAAGAAAAAATAAAAGATCCTAACGATCCAGAAATTGTCTTATTAGGACTTATTGACGTAAATTTTTTCCATTTGAAAATTTTTCCGAATATATATCCTCCAACATCTGAGCAGATAGTAATAGTAATTAGCCATGTTAATAGCACAAATGATGAGAGAGTATCATTTCTTAAATGAAGAATAGAAAGTAAAGTAACTACAAGTATTATATCCAAAAATATAATTGATAATTTTTTTTTAAATACAGAAAATACTTCGTAGTTACCTAAAATTAAAATAGCGTAAAGAAAAGATACTATGTAGTATCCTCCCATTACTATAAAATATACAGATAATGGTAAAATTACTAATGATGTTAAAACCCTTTTTTGAAAATTATTCATATTTTACCAAAATTTCTTTTAACCTTTTTAAAATTCTTTATTATTTTTAAAAAGTCTGAACTTGTAAAATCTGGCCATAGTTTATCCAAAAAATAGATTTCTGAATATGCTAATTGCCACAATAAAAAATTACTTAATCTTTTTTTTCCACCAGTTCTTATAAGAAGATCTGGGTCTGGAAGTCTTTTTGTATATAAATTATTTTCAAAATTTTTCAAAGATATACCCTGTTTTTTAAATTTTATTAACCTAATCGCGTCTATTATCTCATCTTTTGAGCCATAATTTAAAGCTAAATTTATTAATATTTTTCTACATTTTTTTGTTCTTCGAATTGACTCTCTAAGTCTATTCCGTATCCGTTTGGGTAATTTTTTAATATTACCTATTATATTAATTCTAATATCATTATTTATTAAGTTGTTTATCTCTTTTAAGAAGTAATTTTCAATCAATTTAAATAAAAAATTAATCTCTGCTTTTGGCCTTCTCCAATTTTCTGTAGAAAATGTATAAAATGTCAAAATTGGGATTTTTGTTTTTATTGATGTTTTAACGATCTTTTCAATTACTTTGACTCCATTTATATGGCCAAATTTTCTAGACTTGCCCTTTTTTTTACCCCACCTTCCATTACCATCCATAATAATGGCAATATGGTTAACTTTGTTCATTGATTAAGAATTTCTTTTTCTTTTTCTGATAATATTTTATCTATTTTCTCAATATTTAAATCTGTGATTTTTTGTACTTCTTTTTCATAATTTTTACTTTTATCTTCACTGATTTTTTTTTCTTTTAATAACTTTTTTACATTGTCATTGGACTCTCTTCTGATATTTCTTGTTGATATTTTTGCCTTTTCTCCTAGACTTTTTAAAGATTTAACAAGTTCTAATCTTCTTTCCTCTGTTAATTGAGGAATGTGAATTCTTAAAGTTTGACCATCTATTTGTGGGTTTATTCCTAAATTAGATTTTTTAATTGCACTATCAACTAATGTGACATTAGCTTTATCCCATACTTGTATTGTGATGGATCTTGGTTCTGGGACAGTAATTGTGCCCAACTGATTAATTGGCATTTTCTTACCGTAAGCTTCGATTGATATTAAATCTAGCATCGAGGGATTAGCTCTACCAGTTCTAATAGTACCTAAATCTTTCTTAAAGGATGAAAGAGATTTATCCATCTTAATCAAAATTTCATTCTTATCATAACCTGATGTCATTTATTCTATACCTTCGCCAACTTTGAATCTTATAAAATCTTTTATCTTAATATTTTTACCCAATATATCCTTAACCTTTTTTTTTGTGTCCATTATCCAAATTTGATTTAATAATGTATTATCAGATATAAATTTATTGAGTTTCCCTTGTGAAATTTTTTCAATCATATCATCTTTTTTTCCGCTATTTTTTAATTCTTCTTTTATAATTTCTAGCTCTTTATCTAATAGATTTTTTTTTATACCCTCTCTCTCAATAGCAATCGGAGATGAAGCTGCTATATGCATTGCAAGTTTTATTCCTATATCTTTTACTTCCTCTGAACTATTGCTTGTTTCTATTTTTACAATTGATAAAACCTTACCAACATTTTTTTCAAGTGTATTATGAACATATTTAAAGTTTAATCCTTTATCATCAAAAAATTTACTTCTTCTTATAGTAATTTTTTCTCCTATTTTAGATATAAGATTAATTAGTGATTCATCAACTGTTTTTTTATTTTTCATTATTGAAGATTTAGTTTTATCTAGATCACCCTTATTGTTAAAATTAATTTCAGAGATTTCTTTGCAAAAACTTATAAAATCTTTGTTTTTAGCTACAAAGTCAGTCTCACTATTTATCTCTATTGCTGAAATCATATTATTTTTTTCGTTAATAAGAACTAAGCCGTCAGCTGCTGTCCTGCTCATTTTTTTTGAAGCTTTGGCAATACCTTTTTTTCTTAAATACTCAACAGACTTTTCTATATCGTTATTATTTTCGTCTAATGCTATTTTACAATCTTTAAAGCCTACTCCTGTGATCTCTCGTAGTTTTTTTACGTTTTCTAAACTATTTTCTTTAACCATTTTAAGAGAGTTTTTTTTGTATTTTTGGTTTTTTTTCTTTATTTTTATCTATTGGTTTTTCGCTGTTTTGCTGAGAAGTTTTTGTTTTTTTATCTTCAACTTTTTCTTTAGCAATATATTTTTTTGCATCTATTATTGTGTCTTTTAAAAGTTCACAATATAAATTTATTGATCTTCTAGCATCATCATTACCAGGGATTGGAAAGTTTATTCCATCTGGATTTGAATTTGAGTCAACTACAGCAACAATTGGAATATTCAACTTGATAGCCTCTTTTATTGCTAAAGACTCCACATTTGTATCAATAACAAAAAGCATATCTGGAACTTTTTTCATATCTGAAATTCCACCTAAAGATCTTTTCAATTTATCTCTCTCTTTACCAAGTTTAAGCACTTCCTTTTTGGTGAAACCTATATCTTCTTTAGATAGATCTTGGTCTAATTTTTTTAGTCTTTTTATTGAGTTTTGAATTGTTTTCCAGTTAGTCAACATTCCACCTAGCCATCTATAATTGACATAAAATTGATTTGTTTCATTAGCAACTTTTAAAACAGTTTCAGAAGCCTGTTTTTTTGTTGAAACAATTAAAATTTTTCCTCCAGAAGCTATACATTTATGAACTTCCATTAATGCTTTTTTAATTAATGAGACGGTTTGTGTTAAATCTAAAATATGTATTGAATTTTTTTCACCAAAAATAAAATTTTTCATTTTTGGGTTCCATCTCAATGTTTTGTGTCCAAGATGAACACCGGCTTCAAGAAGTTGTTTAATTGATATATTAGGTACGTTCATATTTTTTTCCGGTTTTGCCTCCACAGTTATCCTTTCGGACCGGTGGGCTTGTGCCCTTTACTGTGTGCGAAATTACCCTGTAAATACTTTTAATTTTGAAAAAAATCAAGATATTAAAATGTGATTTTTTTTACAAATTCTTTGTCTTTTATGGCTGAAAATGTTTTAAAATTAAATTTTCTCGGGTTTTTTAACTCAAATATATAGTTTTTTGATGTACTAGCTATTTTGATTTTAACTTTTGTTTGGCCGCTCTCTTTCAAAAATATACTCAGTTTTTCAAAGTCTGATTTTTCATTAAGCTCAATTGTTACATTTTCATGTAACTCATTTATTAGGTCATTAATTTCTATAATATTTTTAATATTTACTCGACTTGAAATTGAGTCTTTACCTATAAAGTCCTTTTGAAGTGTAAGCACAAATGAACTTGCTGCTTTGAGTTGATTTCTTTTTTGTATGAGTAAATCTGAAAATAAAAATAACTCGAATTCACTTTCTAAATCACTAAATTTTATTATTGCAAATGGGTTACCTTTAATACTTTTTTTTTCCTGTATAGACATTATAGTTCCAACAACTATTGCATTATTTTCGTTTCTTTTCATAAATTCATTAAAAGAAATTATCTTTTTCTCCTTCAAATATTTTTCATAGACTTTTAAAGGATGATCAGACATATAAAAACCTATTGAGTGAAATTCATTCATCAAAACATCATTTTCTTTCCATTTTTCATTTTTAATTAGGTTAAATTTTTCTAAATTTATATCAGTGTTATTCTGAAAAAGATTAGTTTGCATGCTATTTTTTTCTTCCCAATTAGATTTGTTAGTTTGAATAAGTTTAGGTATTGAATGAAATAGTGAACTTCTGTCAGCACAAAGATCATCAAAAGCTCCAGCTTTAACTAATCCCTCTAATTGAAGTTTATTAATATCTTTGGGATTAACCCTAGAAATAAAATCTTCCAAAGATTTAAATTTACCATTTTTATTTCTTTCATTAATCACATTTGAAATTGCTTCAAATCCAACACTTTTTATCGCAGATAAAGCATAAATTATTTTATTTTTTTCAGCTTTAAAATCTGCAAAACAAATATTTATATTTGGTCTTATAATTTTTATTTTTAATCTTTTAAGTTCCTGTACAAATTCTCTTAACTTGTCTGTATTAGAAAGTTCTGTTGACATTGTTGCAGCAATAAATTCTTCTTTGTAGTAGTGTTTAAGATATGCAGTTTGATATGCAATTAAGGCGTAAGCAGCAGCATGACTTTTGTTAAAACCATATTCTGCAAACGGTTTTATTTTTTGAAAAATGAAAGAAGCTATATCTTTTTTTATACCGTTATTTACAGCTCCTTTGATAAATTTTTCTTCTTGTTTTTCTAATTCCTTCCTTTTTTTCTTTCCCATTGCTTTTCTTAAAATATCTGCTTGTCCTGGGGTAAAACCTGCTAGAACCTGGGCTATTTGCATAACTTGTTCTTGATAAATTATTATCCCGTAAGTAGGTTTTAAAATTTTCTCTAAACTATCATGAATATAATCTGGTTTTTTTAATCCATTTTTACAGTCGTTATATATTGGTATGTTGTTCATGGGTCCCGGTCTATATAGTGCTACCAAAGCAATTATATCTTCAAATTTATTTGGTTTCATTTGTCTTAGAGTTAATCTCACTCCAGAACTTTCCAACTGAAATAATCCTGTGGTTTCACCAGTAGAAAGTAATTTAAAAATTTCTGGATCATTCAAAGGAATTTTGCTTATATCAACTTTTATATTTTTATTTTCTAACATTTGAATTGTTTTATGGATGACTGTAAGTGTGTTCAATCCTAAAATATCAAATTTTACTAGTCCTACATTTTCAGATGAGTACATATCAAATTGTGTAGAGGGTAAAAGTAAATCTGACGTTTGATCTTTGTATAGAGGAACCTGTTCGGATAATTTTTCTCCAGCAATAACCACACCAGCTGCATGAGTTGCTAAGTTTCTGTTTAATCCCTCTAATTTTAATGAAAGTTTAATTAGTTTTTTTACTTTTGGATTATTTTTTTCTTCTTCTTTTATTCTTGGTTCCCTTGCTATTGACTCCTCTAGCGTAAGAGGTCTTGAGGGATCAAAAGGTATCATTTTACAAATTTTATCTACATGACCGTATGGTAAACCAATAACTCTCCCTATATCCCTTAAAGCCATTCTTGCTTTTAGTTTCCCAAAAGTAATTATGTGCGCTACACCATTTTTATATTTTGACCTCAAATATTTAAATACAAGATCTCTTTTCTCTTCACAAAAATCTATATCAAAATCTGGCATTGATATTCTTTCTGGATTAAGAAATCTTTCAAAAATTAGATCAAATTCTATTGGGTCCAGGTCAGTTATATCTAGTGAATAAGCAACTAATGAAC
>CACHWO010000019.1 GCA_902583685.1 uncultured Pelagibacteraceae bacterium | reverse complement strand
TAATGTAATTAAATTTGCTGATTTAAAATTTTTTAAAGCATATTCTAAAATTATGGATGATAGCAAAGGTATACCTTGGACTAAATGGTGTGTAGATGGCAAAACAAATATCGTACTTAATTGCATTGATCGCCACAAAGATAAAGAATTTTTTAAGCAAACTTTTATTTTTTCCGAGAGGGAAGACGGAGAAGAAGACTCAATTACTTATGAAGAATTTGATAAAAGAATCTCAAAGGTTGGAAATTCATTAAAAAATAATGGTTTCAAAAAAGGTGATGTAATAGCACTCTATATGCCTCAATTTATTGAAACCTATATTGCTTACTTTGCTATTTTAAAAATAGGTTGTATCGTTTTGCCTCTCTTCTCTGGTTACGGCTCTAAAGCTGTAATTGAGAGATTAAATATTTCAAAGGCAAAAGGTATTTTCACAGTAGATAAAACTTTTAGAAAAGCAAAAGAAATAAGAATGTTTGATCAAATAAAAGATGATCTGAACCAAGTTAATTCATTAGAAAAAATATTCCTTTTGGGAAATGACAAAGGTAAAAAAATATTTAATTGGAGTAACTTTGAAAATGTATCAGATAAATTAAAAACGGAAGAAATGAATGCTGAAGATCCAGCTATAATACATTTTACCTCTGGTACCACAGGAAAACCAAAAGGATGTGTTTATACTCACATAGGCCTTGTAGCGAAAATGGCATTTGATGAAGGAATATTGGCAGACTTTAAACAAACCGACATACATTTATGTATGGCAGATATGGGTTGGATGGTTGGATCGAAATCAGCAACTATTGCATCATCACACGGTGCTAAAATGATAATTGCAGAAGGTGTTCCAGATTTTCCAAATGAATTAAGATTTTGGAAATTAATTGAAAAATATAAAGTATCTTGGACCGAGTTATCCCCTGCATTAATTAGAAATCAAATGACAAAAAATGAAATACTTTTTAAAAATTTAAATTTAGATTCATTAAGAATTGTTTGTACAGGCGGGGAACCATGGACGGAAAAACCATGGAAGTGGTTATTCGAATTTATTGGTAAATCAAAAGTACCTATTATGAATTCAGCTGGTGGAACCGAGGTATCTGGATCTATACTGCACTGTTGCTTGCATAGACCCTTTAAAGTTGGTTCTTTTAATGCACCCATTCCTGGAATGAGTGCAGATATTGTGGATTCAAAAGGCGAAAAAGTATCTGCTGATCAAATGGGAGAATTGGTAATGAGAAAATCATCAATAGGATTAACTAAAAGTTTATGGAATGATGATGAAAGATACATACAGAATTATTGGAAGGTTATAAAAAATGACTTATGGGTTCACGGTGATTTAGCTAGTAAGGATAAAGACGGTCACTGGTATTTACACGGTAGATCAGATGATACAATCAAGGTTTCTGGTAAAAGAATTGGGCCATCGGAGTTAGAAAGTGTAATTGTCAAAAGTGGTAAAGCTAAAGAGGTTGCGGCTGTTGGAATTCCAGATGAGAGCAAAGGGTCAAAGATAATTTTATCTATAGTTCCTCTCGAAAGTGAAAAAAACCCTAAAGAAAACTTATTTAGTGATTTAATTATAAAAGATTTAGGGAAATCATTTAAGCCTGATAGAATAATATTTGTTAAGGATTTACCTAAAACAAGAAATATGAAAATAATGAGGAGAGTAATAAAATCGTGTTTAACAAATGAGGACCCTGGCGATATTTCAACTTTATTAAACCCAGAGTCAGTAGAGGAAATAAAACAACATGCAATTTAAAGATATAATATATGAAGTTAAAAGTGATTATGCTTATGTAACTATAAATAGACCAAAAGTATTAAACGCGTTCACACCCGTCACTCTTCAAGAATTGAAAACTGCTTTAGATAGTGCTGAAAAAGATAAAAATGTTGGCGTAATTATTTTATCTGGCGCTGGGGATAGAGCTTTTTGTGCAGGAGGAGATATGAACTGGGAAAGTTCAAAAGAATTTCAAGACCATGAATATGAATTTCATATCCACTTAACAAGGTGTAGTAAACCAATAATAGCAAAAGTGGATGGTTATGCGATTGGTGGTGGAAATCATATGGCTTACTTTTGTGATCTAACTATAGCAAGTGAAAATTCTATATTTGGACAGAACGGGCCAAGAGTTGGATCGCCAGCAGGAGGTGCTATCGTTGCTCACTCTGCGAATATTTTAGGTCATAAACGTGCAAGGGAAATGTGGATGACGTGCAAACGATATTCCGCAAAAGAGATGATGAATTGGGGATTAGTCAACTCTGTTGTAAAAAGAGAAAAATTAGATGAGGAAGTTAAAAAATATGGGGATGAAATATTAAAAGGAGCACCCACTTGTATAAAGATTTTAAAGGCTAGTTTTAGAAAACAGTTTGAAGAAATTTTAAAAATTACCCAAAAAGGTATGGTTGAAGAAGTTGCTCCTGGTTATTTTAAAACTGGTGAACAGACAGAAGGCGCTAAAGCCTTTCTAGAAAAAAGAAAGCCAAATTTCAAAAAATTTAGATAATGAAAAAAATTTTTTTTTTATTCATTCTATTATTTTACACACCTGCTAATTCTGCTGAAGTAAGTAAAAAAGAATGGAATAAAAAATTTCCTAACGTATCTTATCCAAAAGATAATTGCGAAAAATGTAGTAGAGCTCACGCTGATTGGGCTTATGGATGGTATAGAAAAGCTACTTTAATGAATAGAGATTATAAATCAAATGGTGGACTAAAATCTCTTAATTTTAACAAATCTAAAAATCCATCTAAGATTAAAAAAAATATAAATAGTTTACCTAAAAATATTTTCAATTTTGTAAATAATCGAGACATTATGAGTTTAATGGTCTACGAAAACGGTGAACTAATTTACAATTGGAAAAGGGACTATGTTGATAATAGTAAACCTATAAACGGAGAAAGTAGATCTAAATCAATTGTTGGTGTTGTGGTAGCAACTTTAAAATGCCAAAATAAAATTGATCTTAATAAAAATCATTCATTCTATACAAAAGAATTAAAAGATTCTTACTACGGAAATGTTACTGTTCTTCAATCATTAAATATGATGGCCCGTGACGAGTACATAGTTGGCTATGAATTAAATGAGATACACAGAAAAAAAATTGATATACTAACAAAAGCTAATAAATATCGAAGCGATTTAGAATCACCAGGCGAAAATAAATTTAGATATCACAATATTAACACTGATTTAATTATGCTAGATCTATTTAATATCTTGAAAGGGAAAAAGGGTTTCAAAAAGTGGTTCGAAAAAAATATAGTTGAACCTGCTGGCTTCTCAAATAAGTCAAAACTTTTACTAGACAAAAAAGGCAACGGTATAGGTTCTTCAAGTTTTTACCTTTCAAGAGAGGATTGGATGAGATTTGGAGTTTATACTATGTCTTTACTTAATGATCCCAATAAATGTGAGGGTAAGTTTTTAAGAGACTCATTTAATAAAGCTCCAAAAACTTTTAAAAAATTTGCACCTAATTATGCTATGCAGTTTTGGCTAAATGGATATGGCGTAAAAGATCTCGTTCAGATGCGGGGACACGGTTTAAGGCTTTCATTATTAGACTGGAAGAATAATAGAATAATTCAAACTAACGGGTTTGCTATAAGCTGGAAACCTCAAAAATTAATAGATCTTATTTGGAATTGATATGAAAATTAAATCAATCAAAGCAATCACTTTGAGTATGCCATTCAGCCATGGAGGAAAGAAAGTAATTTTTCATGGAAAAGAATGGAAAAGTTTAGAATTTAATCTAGTAAAAATTGAAACTGATAAAGGTATCACTGGTTGGGGCGAAGCCTTTGGTTATACTAGTTGGAAAGCTGTTAAAATCGCTATTGATGATATGGTTGCTCCACTACTCGTTGGAAAAGATATCATCAGTATACCAGAGCTTCTTTTAACACTTCAAAAATCTTTACATTTATTTGGTAGATACGGGATTACAATGTTTGCGATATCTGGAGTTGAAATAGCATTGTGGGATGCTTTAGGAAAAGAAAAAGATAAACCAATTCACGAATTGTTAGGAAAAAAAAATAAAGATTTATTTAAAGCCTATTCTAGCCTTTTTAGATATGGAGATCCAAAAATTATTGAACAAAAATGTAAACAATCATTAGACGATGGCTATCAAGCTATAAAATTACATGAAATAGAAAATAATTGTATTGAAGCTGGTAGAAAAGGCACAGGCAATCTTCCTTTAATGTTAGATACTAACTGTCCTTGGACTTATGAGGAAACTCTAGCAAAAAAAGATTTTTTAAAAAATATGAAGCTTACTTGGTTAGAGGAACCTATATATCCACCAGAAGATTATGAAGCTCTTGCTAAATTAAATAAAGAGCTTGGAATACCAATAGCATGTGGAGAGAATGCATGTACAGAATTTGAGTTTAAGTCAATGATTAAGCAAAAAGCTGCTACATATATTCAGCCGTCAGTAATTAAAGTTGGTGGTATTTACGAAATGTATAAAATTATAAAACATGCAGAAAAAAATAATATTTCTGTAATGCCTCATACTGCTTATTTTGGACCAGGATTTCTTGCCACTCTTCAACTAGCATCCTTGATGAAAAAAGAAACATATATAGAGAGATTTTACCTTGATATTGACCAAGAGTTCTACCCAAATTTTAAAAAAGCTATGAATGGAAAATATAAATTACCCTCAGGTCCTGGCTTAGGTATTGACTTAGACTATAAAAGGTTAAGTAAATATGAAATATAGATCAGTTTTATTTGTTCCTGGTCATGAGGAAAAAAAAATAAAAAAAGCATATACTTTAGACGCTGATCTAGTTGTAATTGATTTAGAATCTACAGTTCCTGATAATGAAAAACAAAATGCAAGGAAAATTATTAAAAATTGCAAAGTAGATAAAAAAAAAACTTATATCAGGATTAACAATATTGAAGATTTAGACTTTGTAGTTAAAGAGGAATTTATTGGTATTTTTCTTCCTTTTACCGAAAGCAGAGAACAACTTTTAAATATTGATAAAATTTTAAAATCAAACGAAAAGCTTAAAACAGATATAATTCCGATTATAGAAAGTGAAAAGGGAATTGAAAACCTTAAGGAAATTTGTGAGTTTAAAGAAAGAATAAAAGTTATCTCTTTTGGATCACATGATTTAGCTAAGTCTATTAATCTTAAAGTATCTGATGATGAAAATGAAATTCTTAATTATAGAAAACTTATAGTCTCACATTCAAAAGACCCTATTGATACTTCATATCTTAATTTCAAAGATTTAATAGGTTTTGAGAAGTCATGTAATTTAGCCAAGAGCATCGGGTTTGCTGGAAAAGCTTGTATCCATCCTGGACAAGTTGATATATCAAATAAAATATTTTAATGAAAAATAAAACCAAAATAGCCGTGGTTGGTATTGGCTTAATGGGCAGCCAACATTTAATAGCTATTAAAAATTCTAAAAAAGCAGTTTTGCATTCAATAGTGGATATAAACGAAAGGTCAAGAGCGCACGCCAAAAAGTTTAACGTTCCATTTTACAAAAACTCATCAGCATTAATTAAAAACAATAAACCTGACGCTGTGATTGTTGCAACACCTAATCAATTTCATGAAAAGCATACTATAAGCTTTTTAAATGCTAAAATTCCGGTTCTATTAGAAAAACCAATCTCTAGTAACATTCAAAAAGCAAAGAAAATTATTTCATCCTCAAGAAAAAATAAAACTCATTTGCTTATTGGTTATCATAGAAGACACAATTCGATTGCAACAAAAGTTAAGAATAAAATTACTAAAGGTAAGTTAGGAAAAATCGTATCAGTCAATGTGATGTGTTGGTTATATAAAAATAAAGAATGGTTTAAAGAGAAATGGAGAGTAAAAAAGGGTGGGGGTCCTCTGGGTATAAATCTCGTTCATGATATCGATTTAATTTGTTATTTGTTAGGACCTATTGAGTATGTGCAGGCATCATCTTCTAATAAAATTAGAAAATATGATGTTGAAGATACTGCAGTTGTAAATTTTGTTTTTAAATCAGGGGCATTAGGCACTCTGAGTGTTTCTGACACAATTGTTTCACCTTGGAGTTATGAATTAACAGCAGGCGAAAATCCTGCTTATCCAATTACAAATCAATCTGCTTACTACATTGGCGGTACAAAAAGTTCGATACAATTTCCAAATTATAAAGAGTGGTATAATAAACAAGAGAAAAGTTGGTGGAAGCCAATATTCCATAAAGATGAAAGCACAAGAGAAAGTAGGTATACACTTACAAATCAGATTAATCATTTATGTGATGTTGTGAATAAAAAAGCAAAACCTAAAATTACTGGAGAAGATGGATTGGTATCACTTAAAATATTTGCAGCAATAATTAAAAGTACAAAAACAGGTAAAAAAGTTAAAATTAGATAAAATCTAAATTTATTTTTCCTAATGATCTAAAATCGACTTTAAGTTTGTCACCTTTACTCACTTTAAAAGGTTGTATAACTGAACCAGTCATAAACCAATCACCCTTTTTAAAAGTCACAGGATCGTCTTTAAATTCATCAATTATACATTTAATTGCTAGTTTTGGACCAGCTCGCTTTTCTCCTTTAAAGAAAGGTTCTGTTACTTTTCCATTTAAATTAATTTCAACTTGAATTGAATCCAAGTCAATTTTATCCAGATTTTGTATTTTGTCCCCAACAACTATTGCTCCAGCTCCACCATTATCTGCAATATTTAAATTCATCATTCCAACTGGATCTAAACCTTTTTTAGAATCCGAATGAACTCTTGTAGATACAAGTTCTAAAGCTATATAAGCCTCGTAGTTTCCTTTTTTATTTTCAGCACCAGGTACCATTTTAGTGTCCTCTAAAAATTTTAAACAAAATTCACATTCAAGAATACAATCAGGTACTTTACTATATTCAATTTTTGATGGGTTCATTAAAACTGTTTCGTCTATAATTTTTCCAATCATTGGACCTTCGACTTTTGCACCTTCTTGTAAATTTTTCGATACTAATCCAATTTTCCAACCAACTGTTTTTTTCTTCAGGATGGCATGAAATTGTTTTTGAATTTTATGAGATTCTACTCTATTTTTTGGAAGTTCATCTGATTTAAGTTCAATTAAATCTCTTTTTATCCATGCATCTACTAATTTTTCTGCTAATGTACTCATATCCTATAAGTAATCACATGAAGCTGAAATTTGAAAGTGGAAAATTTGCAACACCCTCTTTAGAAGATTTAAAAAAAGCATTGTTAATTGGACTCAAAGAGAATTACGAACAAGTAGACGTTGAAGTTATTGACTGTCCAAATTTGAAAGATTGGGGATGTCCTTCTGAAGGAATTTCAGGAAATGAAAAAATAATAGATGTTGGAGGAGAACCTTATATGCACGATAAAAGATTTATTGGCACAGAATTTGATTATGAGGAAATTGCTAAGAAAATTGGTTCTGAAAAATCTTATGCTTTAGGTGCTGGCTCAGGAGCTATGTCTTGTTTACAGGGACACTGTGGTGAGTTGGTTATTAATGAAAATTTTATTACTGCAGAGTCAAAATCTGTAATCGCGAGAGTTGGAAAAAATAAAGAGTGTATAGTTACTAAATACACAGCAAAAAAGCACGGAGGCTTATCAAATATTTACTACTCAGACGGAAAAAAAGGAAAGGTAATTAAAATAAAGATTAAAAAAAGAATTGGTAAGCAAGGGTCTTTGTCTCAAGCAATGAGACATTCATTGCAAACTTATCTCCCAGTAGAGAAAAATAGCCATGTAGCTTTAGCAGGTGTAATTAGAATTCTTAATGGAAAAATAAAATCACATGTTCAGCCAGATTATGAAGATATTAAAATAGAATATTATGAACCTAAACAAATGAAATGTACAAAAGACTTTTTACAATTTTATGAACCTGTTGGTCCAGAGCTACAATGTTATTCAGTTCTTTGGACTGGAGATCCTACAGGTGGTAATTTAAATTTAAGGGAGTCAGGTGAACATACTCATTTTCACTCCTATAATAATTTTGAATATGCCGGACATTATCATTTTGATGTTACACCTGAAGAAATTGAATATGTTGGCTATTTTAATACTCCAAAAGAAGTACATAGGGTAAACAATATTTATAAAGAATTGCTTCAAAAGGACAATTTAAGTGAAAAAAAATAAAAAAAAACCTTTAGTAACTATTTTAATGAATTGCTACAATGTAGAAAAATTTATACACAAAGCAATAAAAAGCATTTTACTACAGTCTTACAAAAATTTTGAACTTATAATATTTGATGATGCTTCTAAAGATCAAACTTTAAAAGTAATTAAGTCCTTTAAAGATAAAAGAATAAAATTTTTTAAAAATAAAAAACATTTAGGTTTAGGTAAAAGTAGGATAAGAGCTCAAAAAAAAATTAAAGGTGATTATATAGCAATAGCAGATGCAGATGATTATAATTCAAAAAAAAGAATTGAAAAACAATTAAAAATATTAATGTCAGATAAAAATATTTCTATGGTTTGTTCATGGGTAAAATTGGTGGACATAAATAATCGTCAAATAGGCCAGATAAAATTAGATAATGATACAAAAAAAATTAAAGAAAATTTAGTATCTAAAAATATTTTACCTCATGCATCTATTATGTATAAAAAAAGTATAGCAAAAAAGGTTGGTTGGTATTCAAAAAATCTTGAATATTCACAAGATTACAATTTATCTTTAAAGTTACTTAAAGATTATAAGTGTTATATTATTAAAGACTTTTTAGCCTACGCTAGAGTTAGAGATGATAGTATGACTGCTTCAAAAATGTTACAAGAAAAAAGAATACAAGAGCAAATTATAAACTTAGAAATGGCAAAGAAAATATTTAATAATTTAAATAAAAATATATTACGCATTAATGAACGTTCAATTCAACTAAATAAACTAAAACTTTTATTAATAAAAAAAGATTATAAAACTTTTTTTCCTTCATTTATAAAAATAATAAATATTTCATTATTTTTTCCAGAGGTAATTTTTATAGGTTTAAAAAAACTTATTTTTGGAAGAGACTCTAGATTATTTTAACTGGATTTTATGGATTTAATTAAAAAAATAAAAAAATCAATACAAGAAGGAAGATTAATTGAAACTTTGTATGAAAAAATTTATCCCTATTTGAAAGGTTTTATTTTACTCTTTGTGATTAGGGAAAAAAAAATTAAAATATATTCTCCAAAAAAAAACATAATCGATAAAATTGATATTCCTTTAGCTGAAAGAATATTTAAATCTTTTAAAAATATGAAATCTCATCAGGAAAATAAATCAAAATTATATAAACCTTCTTCAATGTGGCAAGATCATATAGATCAAGATTTTAAGTTTATGAACGATAGCGTAAATCAAAATGATTTAGAAAAATTTTTATTTTTTCTCCAAAACTTCGGTAATTGGGACAGATATCTAGGAATTGAAAATCAAAAACTTATCAAAGGCTATTCTAGAAATTTCATATTAAATAAATATTTAAAAGATGAAATTTTTTATAGTAGGCATGAACTTTGGAAATTTATCACTCAAAAAAACGATATTTCATATTTAGATTTTCCAAAATATGGAAACCAAAATGGTGCCTATATCGATGACACCTTTGTTAATCTTGGTAGTTTTTTTGATGATATTTACGCAAATATTATAAAAAATTTTTTACAAAATAATCAAAAAAATATAATTATTGATTTGGGCGCAGGATATGGAAAGCTGAGTTATTACATAACAAAAAATTTGAGCAATACAACTTTAGTAGATATTGATATCCCAGAAACATTATGTTTAGCATCTTTTTATTTATCAAAGTGTTACCCCAAAAAAAGAAACTTTTTTTTTGGTGAGGGAAATATTGGATCTGATACTTTAAAAAATTATGATTTAATATTTCTTCCTTCATGGGAAATAGAAAAAATTAGTGATGATTCTATCCAACTTGTTGTAAACAAAAATAGTTTAGGAGAGATGGATCCCAACGCAGCAGAAAACTATTTAAAACACATACACAGAATTTCAAAATATTTTTTTTCTATGAATCATGAATTTTTTAAAAATAAATTTAATAACAACAATACATCTTTGATAAACTCACAATTTAATAAAAACAGAAATTTTAAAGAACTTATTAGATACCCTGATTTAGGACATTTAATTTACAAAAATAATAAGATAAATTTTAAAAGTGATATTTTTTTCTACTTATATGAAAAAATTAGCTAATAAAAAAAATTTGATAGATTGGTTGCGGGGGAAGGATTTGAACCTTCGACCTTCAGGTTATGAGCCTGACGAGCTACCAGACTGCTCCACCCCGCGATAATTAATTTAGGCTTTTTTGTTTTTTAAATTTACCGCTTTTAGTTTACCCTGTTCTTCTTTTATATCAAATTGGATTTTTTGATTTTCTCTTATTTTTCTCAATTTTGATTTTTCAAGTGCTGATACGTGCAGGAAAACATCTTTCTCTTCTCCATCTAAAGTTAAAAATCCATACCCTTTTTTTGCATCGAACCATTTAACTCTTCCCCAAGGCATATAAGCTTTCTATCCAATTTTAGATTAAAATCTGTTTCTTAATCTCTGAAATTTTTTAACTCTTTTAATATTTTCTAATTTTATTCTTTTTTTCTTTTCCGAAGGTTTTTCATAATTACTTTTCATTTTCATTATTTTGAAAAAACCCTCTTTTTGAAGTTTTCTTTTAAGAATTCTGATAGCTTGTTCTACGTTGTTATCTTTTACTTCTATTTTAATAAATCCTCCTTTTTTTAACAGACGCAGTAATTAGCACGCAAATTCAGAATTGTCTATATGGGATTTAATATGGTCTTTTTGGAATATTATTCTCAAATTCAGATCTATATTTTTTTAATTTTTCACTAATTTTTGGATATTTACGACTTAAAATTGCAATAGCAAATAATGCAGAATTTTTTGCTCCAGCTTTTCCAATAGCTAAAGTTGCAACAGGAACACCAGCAGGCATCTGAACAGTAGAATAAAGACTATCTACACCATTAGTAACACTCGGCATTGGCACACCTAGAACTGGAATAGTTGTTAAAGCAGCAGTTACACCTGCCAAATGCGCAGCTCCACCTGCTGCCGCTATAATTACTTCATAATCTTTTTTTTCGGCTTCAGAAATGAATTTTTCTAATCTCTTTGGTGTTCTGTGAGCAGATATCACTCTTACATCATGATTAATTCCAAATTCTTTAAATATCTTACTACAATGTTCCATAACATTTTCCCAATCTGATTTACTACCCATTATTATTCCTACTGTAGGTCCTTTATTAGTTTTCATTTGAATTCACCGCTTGTTTTTCCTCTTTTTCTTTTTGTTTTTCCTCTTTTTCTTTCAATTTTTTTTCTCTTTCTTTCCTTCTATTTGCTTTTCCGACTGCCTTTTCAAAATTTATTTGGGTGCATAATCCTAAAATAACAGGATCTCTGGCAGTGAGGCTTGAAAAATTCCAGAACGTTCTATTTCTTATTAAAGATACTGTACCTTTTGTGCTACCTACTAGCTTTGCAATTTGACCATCTGAAAGCTGTGGAAAATTTTTTACAAGCCACAAAACTGAGTCAGGTCTATCTTTCCTTTTTGAAATTGGGGTATATTTTGCTTTTTTTCTATCTTTAGATACAACAACATCTTCTTTTTTTTTATTTAGCTTAAGCTCTCTATTATGATCTTTAGAACACAAATCTACTTCTTCTCTTGTTAATTGACCAGCAAGGATAGGATTATATGCTTTGATGCCCTTAGCTACGTCTCCGTCAGCAATTCCCTTGATTTCAAGTTCATGTAAATTACAAAAATTTGCAATTTGCTTAAAACTCAATGTAGTGTTCTCTACCAACCAAACTGCTGTTGCCTTTGGCATAAAAGGTGAATTTGACATAAATTAATTTTTGGTTTTTCTTAAGTTGCTAAATTTTTTATTATATTTGCTAACCCTACCTTTATCTAAAATTTTTTGACTCCCGCCAGTCCATGCTGAGTGAGAAATCGGATCAATATCTAGCTTTAATGTGTCGCCTTCTTTACCCCATGTTGATCTAGTTTCAAAACTTGAGCCATCAGTCATGACAACTTTAATTTTATGATAGTTTGGATGAATTTTCTTTTTCATATGAGAACTAATATATCAATATTCTTAAATGCTCAATAATTTTTTAGAGATAATTTGTCAATTCTTTATGAATTTTTGAGTTAGATGCAACAATGTTAACTTTTTCAGACAATAAGTTTTTTTCACCCATTATTTCTATGTAACCACCAGACTCTTTCACCAGAATAATTCCAGCGGCAATATCCCAATAACTAAGTTCTCTCTGCCAAAAACCATCGTATCTTCCAGCAGCAACATAAGCAAGATCGAGTGCTGCACTACCAGATTTTCTTATATGCCCGCGAACCTGCATTGATATTTTTTTATATTCATCAAGTATAAACTCTCTATTTTTGCTGGTAAATTTAGGACCACCGGTTACTAGACAAGAACTTTTTATATCAGATTTATTTGAAACTCTTATTCTAGTGTTATTTAAATATGCACCATTACCCTTTTCAGCAAAAAAAATTTCATTTTTTATTGGGTCAAAAATTATGCCAGAAATTATCTCAGAATTTTCTTCAAATGCTAAAGATATTGCAAAGTGAGGTAAACCATTTAAAAAATTAAAAGTCCCATCTATTGGGTCAATAATCCATCTTTTATTTCTAAATTTTCCATCAATTTTTCCTGTCTCCTCAGTTAAAAATGAATATTCAGTTTTTTTTAATTCATCAATAATAATTTTTTCTACACGTTTGTCGGATGCTGTAACAAAATCACCTGGACCTTTTTCTGAAACTTGTAGTTTTTCAATTTCTCCAAAATCTCTTATTAGAGTTTTAGCTGCCTTCATGCACGCTTTATACATTAGATTAAATTGCGGAGATTTTATTATCATTAATTTACTTTCTTGACATACTCTAGACTTCTAGTGTCTAATATAATTTTATCTCCTTCTTCTATAAATGGAGGCACCATTATATTAATTCCATTTTTTAATTTTGCAGGTTTGTATGATGATGCAGCAGTCTGACCTTTTACCACACCCTCGGTAGTTTCAATTTCGCATTCAATATTATTTGGCAATTCAATAGACAAAGGTTTTTCATCAAGGTAAGAAATTGTAACTTCCAGGTTTTCAGATAATAATTTTAACTTTTCTCCAATAAGATTAGATCTAAGTGAAATCTGTTCAAAAGTTTTTGGTTCCATAAAGAAACTTTCATTTTCACTAGAGTAAAGAAAGTTAAATTTTCTCTCATCCAACTGTGCTCTTTCTATATTTTCGCTTGATCTAAATCTCTGATTCAGTTTTGTCCCTTTAGTTAAACTTTTTAATTCTACTTGATTGAATGCTCCGCCTTTACCTGGTTTAACGTGTTGTGCTTTGAGAACAGTCCAATGATCATTATTAAATTCAATTATCATTCCAGGTTTGATTTCATTACCTTGTATTTTCATTTTTACTTAAATTCCATTATAGCTTCTTTAGGTTTAAATCGAGGGTTATTCCAAATAAAACTAGATATTGCAAGGTAATTTACTCCAGTTTTAATTAAGATCTTATAATTTTTATTATTAATACCTCCAATAGCGACTATAGGTAAATGAGTTTGTTTTTTACACCATTTAACTAAACTTATTTTAGCTTTTTTTGCTTTAGGTTTTAATTTTGATTTAAAAAAAGATCCTATAGCAATATAATCAACTTTATTTTTAATTGCATCAGAGACTAATTTTTTTGAGCCATGACATGTAATCCCAACAATCTTATTTTTTTTAAGTAATTTTTTTGTATTTCTTATTGTTTCATCGGATTGTCCTAAATGACATCCATCAGCGTTAATCCTTTTTGCAACAATCGGAAAATCATTAATAATCAAATTAACTTTGTGCTTTTTAGTTAAAACTTTTATTTTTTGTGAAATTTTAATTAATTTTATTAATGAGTAATTTTTTAATCTTAATTGAAAAAATTTAATTTTTCCAGAGGAAAGTACACTATCAAGATTTTTATAAAAATTCGGTTCTATTTTATTTGGCGATATAAGATATATAAATTTTTTCAATTTTAAGCAGCAAAACTTTGCTCAAGCTTTTCATTCCATTTTGCTTCTGTAGACGCACCATTCATTTTAGCCCTATGGTCAAAAACTTTTTGAATTTTTTTAATATCTTGCATTGATTTTGCCCATGTCTTTAGAGCAGACTGTTGTAACGCTCTACCATACGAGAAAGTAAAGTTAAAAGAGGTATCATTAATTTTATTTATCTCATTTAAATTCTTTGTTGCTTCAATCTCGCTTTGCCCTCCAGATAAGAAGGCTATGCCAGGAACCTCAGAAGGGACATGTTTTTTAAGACATTCTAAAGTCCGCTGTGCTATTTCATCAGTGGATGCTCTTTTTTTGCAATCTGAACCAGGCAATATCATGTTGGGTTTAAGAACAGTCCCTTTTAAATTCACCCTATGAAGTTTAAGTTCTTTATAACATTCCACTAAAACTTTACTAGTTACGTCGTAACAGTTTTCAATAGTGTGATCACCATCCATTAATACTTCTGGTTCAACAATAGGTACCATATTTGATTCCTGAACTATCGCTGCATACCTTGCTAAAGCATGAGCATTTGATTTTATACATTGTTCACTAGGATGTTTTGAGGATATAGAGTAAACAGCACGCCACTTTGCAAATCTTGCACCTAACTTATAATATTCTTCCATTCTACCTCTTAAGCCATCTAAACCTTCCGTCACCTTTTCGCTTTCTGATCCAGCTAAAAGCTTGGCTCCCTTATCAACTTTTATACCGGGTAAAGACCCACTTTTTTTTATTAACTCTGGTATAGAAATACCTCCATTTGATTTTTGTTTTAAAGTTTCTTCAAA
>CACHWO010000018.1 GCA_902583685.1 uncultured Pelagibacteraceae bacterium | reverse complement strand
TTTTTTAGCTTCCTGTTTGGGAGCATCTTTTTTTGGTTCGTCTTTTTTAGCTTCCTGTTTGGGAGCATGTTTTTTTGGTTCCTCTTTTTTAGCTTCCTGTTTGGGAGCATCTTTTTTTGGTTCCTCTTTTTGGCCCTCTTTTTTTCTATCTTTTTTTGGAATAGCTTTTTTTGGGTTATTTCCTGGTTTTGGCTTTGGTATGATATTTAACTCACCAAGTATCCTTGAAACTCTTGAGGTTGGTTTAGCTCCTTTGCTTAACCAATGCTTAACTCTTTCTTGTTCCAGCTTTATTCTATCTTTTTTCTCCTTTGGTAAAAGAGGATTATAAGATCCAACTTTTTCAATAAATCTTCCATCTCTTGGAAATCTACTGTCAGCTACTACAATTTTATAAATTGGTCTCTTTCTCGCTCCACCTATCGATAATCTTATTTTTAACATTTTGATCCTTTCATTTTATTATTTTAGATTATTTAATAATTCATCAGGTATTTGTCCTTTAGGTATTTTACCTTGTGACATTTTTTTCATCATTTTTGACATCATCTTGAACTGTTTTAGCAAACGATTTAAATTTTGCACATCAGTTCCAGACCCTAATGAAATTCTTTTTCTTCTTGATCCACTAATTATTTCTGGGTTTTCTCGTTCTTTTTTAGTCATCGATAATATTATTGCTTCATTTTGGGATAGAAGTTTTTCATCTACATTTGCATTTTTCATTTGTTCTTTAGCTTTACTTACCCCAGGTAAAAGGGATAGAACTCCTTCCATTCCACCCATTTTTTTCATTTGTCTAATCTGCATTAAGTAATCTTCAAAGGTAAATTTACCTTTCTTTAAATTTTCTTCAGCTTTCTTAATTTTTTCCTCATCTAAATCCTGAGAAGCTTTTTCAACTAAAGAGACTACATCTCCCATTCCAAGAATTCTATTTGCCAATCTGTCAGGATAGAAAGTTTCAAAATCGTCTATCTTTTCTCCTACACCTATAAACTTTATAGGCCTTCCAGTTGTTTGCTTCATGCTTAGTGCAGCTCCACCTCGACCATCTCCATCCATCCTTGTCAAAATAATACTTGTTAATTGAACAGACTTATCAAATTCTGAAGCAATTTTTACTGCTATTTGTCCAGTTAGAGAGTCAGCTACTAGTATTGTTTCTACTGGTTTAGTCTCTTCCTTTATACTTTTTATTTCAGTCATCATGCTTAAATCTATTTGTGTACGTCCTGCTGTATCAAAAATTATAATGTCTGATCCACTTAGCTGTGCTGCATTGTTTGCCCTTTTTACTATATCGACTGGAACCTGGTCTTTAACAATTGGCAAAGCATTTAATTTATTTTTTTCACACAATATTTTGAGTTGTTCCTGAGCAGCAGGCCTATAGATATCCAAACTGACTAAAAGAATTTTTTTATTAAAATTTTTCTCAATATTTTTTGCAAGTTTGACAGCAGTTGTAGTTTTTCCTGAACCTTGTAAGCCAACTAATAGAATAGAGGCCGGGGGTACAGCTTTTAAATTTATTGTATCAACCTTGCCTCCTAAAAGTTCAACCAATTGATCGTAAACAATCTTAACTAGCATTTGACCCGGTGATGTAGATCTTATTATTTCTTGGCCAATGGCTTTTGGTTTTATATCCTCAATAAATTTTTTTACTACTGGTAATGCTACGTCAGCAGCTAATAAAGCCTGTCTAATTTCTTTAAGACCAGTTTCAACTTGGGCCTCATTTAATGAAGGAGCTTTTTTTAATTTATTAAAAATACCTTCTAATTTAAAAGTTAAATTTTCAAACATTTGTTTTTTCCAACACCTATCGCACTAGTGGGCGAACCCTCGCTGACTAGTGTCGATCCCTTTATTTCTAAAGGCACCGCAAAGTTTTCTATTTGCGGAAATGACGAAAATTACAATTAAGGGTTTTAAAAGTCAATGAATAATTATACTAATCATTAATGGCTAAAATTAGAGCTTACAAAATGGATGGATTAGGCAATGATTTTGTAATTATTGATAGAAGGAAAAACTCTACTAATTTGACAAAAGAAAAAATTATAAAATTAGGAAGTAGAACCAATATTGGTTTTGATCAAATAATCTTTATAGAAAAAGAAGAGAAAAATTGTTTCCCAATAATAATTTTTAATTCAGATGGTGGCGAAGTAAGCGCATGTGGAAACGGGTCTAGATGTGTAGCTTATCTTTTAGGTAAAGATCTAAATACTAAAGAAGTTAAATTAAAAACAAATAATCGTATACTAAATGCAAAAATAATAGATGATTTAAAAGTTGAACTTGAAATAGGTAAACCTTTGTTAAGTTATGAGGAAATACCTTTATCTGCAGCAATTAATCCTGCAAATATAACTATAGAGATTAATAACAAAAAATTTACAAGTGGATTTTGTGTAAATGTTGGAAATCCACACATAATTTTTTTTGTCAAAAACTGTTTTGAATATGATTTAAAAACATTAGGTCCTAAAATTGAAAACCATAAACTATTTCCTGAAAAAACTAATGTAACATTTGCTCAAATTGTGGATGAAAATAATATTAAAGTTAATGTTTGGGAAAGGGGTGCTGGACTTACTAAAGCTTGTGGGACCGCTGCATGTGCAACAGCAGTTGCTGCTTTAAAAAATAAATTTATTAATGATGAAGTTGATATTAAATTTAAGGAGGGCTCTCTTAATATTAGAATAGATAAAACAGATAATATATTTATGACGGGACCTGTATCAAAAATAAAAAAAATTGATTTAGAAATATAATGAAGTTTTTTGAAAGTATAAAATTTACAAATTTATTTAGTAAAAAAAAAATAGATGATAATTTGCTGAATAAATTTGAGGAATTATTAATAGAAGCTGATGTTGGAAGTGAGGTAGCTGCCGAACTTAAACAAAAATTTAAAGAGTACAAGATTGGAAAAGAAATCAAAAATGAAAAAGAAATTTTTGATTTTTTAAGTGAACAAATATCCAAAATACTAAAACCATTTGAAAAGAGTTTTGATGATTTTAGTATAAATTTACCATCGATAATTTTAGTTGCAGGTGTAAATGGGGTTGGAAAAACTACAACGATAGGTAAATTAGGAAGATTATTTAAAAATAGCGGAAAAAAAATTGTTTTTGGTGCTGCTGACACGTTTAGAGCTGCTGCAATAGAACAGCTTGAATTATGGTCGAAAAAAATTGGTGTTGACTTAATTAAGTCTGATTTAGGAACAGATCCTGCATCTGTAGGATACAAAACTGTCAAATTTGCAGAAGAAAAAAAATTGGATTTAGCCTTTATTGATACAGCAGGAAGATTACAAAATAAGAAAAATCTTATGGACGAGTATAAAAAAATATTTACAGTTTTAAAAAAAATAAATCCTAAATATCCTAATGAAACTATTTTAGTTTTAGATGCAACAACTGGCCAAAATGCAATAAGCCAGGTTGAGGAATTTAAAAAAATTTCTAATATTACAAGCTTGATTATTACCAAATTAGATACTACTGCAAAAGGTGGTATAATATTATCTATATGTAAAAAGTTTCGTATACCTATACTTGCTGTAGGCCTGGGAGAAAAAGAAAGTGACCTTCACCCTTTTAGTTCAAAAAAATTTTCAAAAATGCTATTAGGTAATTAATGAAAATAAATAAAAAATTAGAACCTGTCGTATCAGGATTATCAGCTGCTACTGTAATCGGTATACTTGCGTTTTTAACGTTAAGAACGACATCGGGTCTATGGTTGATGTTTTCCTTTGGTGCTACTGTTTTTATTGTTTTCGTTCTTTATAATTTAGAAACTGCTCAACCCAAAAATATTTTTTTTGGGCATTTAGTTTCAGTTTTGGTAGGTATAATTTTTAATGAAACAGTCGGTTTTTCTTTTTTAGCTTTAGGTTTGTCTGTTGGTTTTGCAGTTACATTAATGGTTTATTTAAAGGTCATGCACCCACCTGCAGCTTCAAATCCCCTTGTAGTTCTGTTTTCGGATGTTTCATTTGAATATATATTATTTCCGGTAATATTAGGATCATTGGTAATTATTATTATGTCAATTTTTATAAATAGAATAATTTTAAAAAGAAAATATCCTACTAAGCGTTTTTGGCTATATTGATTTTAAAAATCTCTGTATTACTTGTAAAAGCTTTTCATTATACTCCATCATGTGATCATCTTCTTTGGGGAAGTAAGAATGTTTAGGTTCATTTGCTTGTTCGAAAATTTTTTTTCCCATATAAAATGGGACAATCTTGTCTCTTTCTCCGTGCATTACCAAAATTGGAATTTTAATATTTTTTAATTTATTTATACTTTCGTATCTATCTTTTAGTAATAAAGAAACAGGCAAGTAAGAATAGTAATGTTTACCTGCATCAACCATTGATGTGAAGGGTGACTCTAATATAATACCTGCATATTTTTTATTTTGAGCAACCTCTATAGAAACTCCAGTACCAAGTGACTCTCCATAAATTATAATCTGTTTATCTGCAATTTCTTGTTTGTTAATCCACTTTAAAACGTCTCTAGCATCCTGGTATAAACCTTCCTCTGTAGGTATCCCTTTGTTACCGCTAAAGCCTCTATAAGCAACAATTAAAAAATTTATATCAAAATTTTTAATCAAATTTAGTTTGTATATTCTATTACTTAAATTGCCAGCATTACCATGAAAGAATACTAGAGTTTTTTTTTGCTTAAGATCTTTTTTATGGAACCAAGCCTTTAGTTTACTACCATTTGACGTTGGAACAAAAATTTCCTCGTATGAGAAATTAGCTTCTTCTGATGTATAATTGTTTTCAAACGGATGGTAAAGTAGATTTCTTTGATAAAAGAATATAAATACTACCAACAACAAGTAACACAAAATGACTATAGATACTGATGTAAACATAAATTTAAGTTTTTTTTGCAAAGTACACTCCAAATAAAACTAAAGCGCCACCTAAAAAATGTGACATATATAGTTTCTCATTAAAAAAAAATATGGAAACTCGAAATAGTAAATATTAGAAATTCTGCTGAAGATAAGCACAAAACCGTAGATGACACACCGTATGGCGGAGGAAGTGGAATGTTACTTAAAGCTGATGTTTTAAGTAAATCTTTAGACAACAATACAAAATCAAATGAAAAAATTCTTTATTTATCTCCAAAAGGAAAAAGATTTGATCAAAAATTAGCAAAGGATTTATCAAGAGAGAAAATTATAAATATAATTTGCGGACATTTCGAAGGTGTTGATGAGAGAATTTTAGAAACAAGAAATATCGAGGAAATAAGTTTAGGAGACTTCATATTATCTGGCGGTGAGTCCGCGTCTTTTGTTCTAATAGACTCAATTTTAAGATTACTACCTAATGTTTTAGGTAATAATATTTCGAAAGAAGATGAAAGCTTTGAAAATGGATTATTAGAGTATCCACAGTACACAAAACCTCAAATATGGGAAGAAAAAAGTGTTCCAGAGGTTCTATTATCGGGCGATCATGCTAAAATTAAGGACTGGCGTTTATCCAAATCAAAGGATATAACACGACGCCGAAGACCTGATTTATGGAAAAAATTTTTAGAAAAAGTTAAAAAATGAAAACTATAGAAGATATAAACAAAGCAAATGTACAGAAAATAACAACTAAGAAGAAAATCCCAGAGTTTTTTCCAGGTGATACAATCCGTGTTGGTGTAAAAATAGTAGAGGGAAAAAGAACGAGAATTCAAAACTTCGAAGGTGTTTGTATAGCCAAAAAAAATCGTGACATCAATTCTTCATTTACTGTGAGAAAAATTTCTTTTGGCGAAGGGGTTGAGAGAACTTTTGCATTATACAGTCCTGTTGTTGGATCTATCAAAGTAATAAGATCTGGCAAAGTAAGAAGAGCAAAGCTTTATTACTTAAGAGACAGGGAAGGAAAATCTGCAAGAATAGCAGAAAAAATTAAAAAAAATATTGGTATAGATGTTGAAGTCAAAGCGTCTACCGAAGAAGCTATTGATAAAGATACTAAACAAATAAACGATAAAACTGAAACTGCAGAAAAAATTACAAAAAAAGAAGAAAAGAAAAAAGATAACCTAAAGTAATTTTTAAATGCCAAAAACTTTATACGATAAAATTTGGGAAGAGCACCTTGTACATCAACAAGATGATGGAACTTCTTTACTTTATGTTGATAGACACTTAGTTCATGAGGTAACAAGTCCACAGGCATTTGAGGGTTTGAGAATAAATAAGAGAAAAGTAAGAAAACCAAACTTAACACTAGCTGTTGCAGATCATAACGTACCAACAACAGATCGATCAAAAGGAATAGGAGATCAAGATTCTAAAATACAAGTAGAGACTTTAAGAAAAAATTGTAAAGAATTTGGTGTACCTCTGTTTGACATGAATGATAAAAGACAGGGTATAGTTCATATTATTGGACCAGAACAAGGCTTTACCCAACCAGGAACTTTAATCGTATGTGGAGATAGTCATACAGCAACACATGGTGCATTTGGAGCCTTAGCTTTTGGTATTGGTACATCCGAAGTTGAGCATGTATTGGCAACTCAAACGTTAATACAAAAAAAATCAAAAAACTTTTTGGTAAAAGTTGATGGAAAACTTCCGTTGGGTGTTACTGCAAAAGACGTGATATTGAAAATTATTGGAACTATCGGAACAGCTGGAGGTACAGGATTTGTGATTGAATTTTCTGGAAATGTTATAAAAAATTTAAGTATGGAAGAAAGAATGACAATTTGTAATATGACAATAGAGGGAGGTGCAAGAGCTGGACTTATTGAACCTGATGAAAAAACTTTTAAATATTTACAAAATAGACCAATGTCACCGAAGAATGAAAAGTTAAAAAAGGCAATGGATTTTTGGAGTAATTTAAAATCTGATAAGGATTGCACATTTGATAAAAATATCACAATTTTAGGTAATGAAATAGAACCACAAGTTACTTGGGGAACTTCACCACAGGATGTAGTTTCAGTTAATGGTTCAGTTCCGGATCCTAACAAAGAAAAAGATAAAGACAGGCAAATATCTATGAAAAGATCTTTAAAGTATATGGGCCTTTCCGCTAATACCAGAATGACGGACATCAAAATTGATAAAGTTTTTATTGGAAGTTGTACTAATGGCAGAATTCAAGATTTAAGAGAGGCTGCTAAACTTTTAAAAAATAGAAAAATAGCCAAACATGTGAATGCTATGGTAGTACCTGGATCTGGGTTGGTAAAAAATCAAGCTGAGCAAGAAGGATTAGATAAAATTTTTAAAAACTCAGGCTTTGAGTGGAGAGAACCAGGTTGTTCAATGTGTCTTGGTATGAATGAAGATCAATTAAAACCAAAGGAGAGATGTGCATCGACATCTAATAGAAATTTTGAAGGAAGGCAAGGCAGGGGCGGCAGAACTCACTTAGTAAGCCCAGCTATGGCAGCTGCAGCTGCAATCGATGGGCATTTATCGGATGTTAGAAAGTTTGAGAATTAAATGGAAAAATTTAAAAATTTAAAAAGTATTCCAGCGTATATTCCAATAATGAATATAGATACGGATAAAATTATACCAAAGCAGTTTTTAAAAACAATTAAGAGATCTGGTCTTGGAAAAAGTCTTTTTTACGAGATGCGATTCGATGAAAATGGAAAACCCATAAAAGGTTTTATTTTAGATAGTGATCCATATAACAAATCAAAAATATTAATAACTGGAAAAAATTTCGGTTGTGGTTCTTCTAGAGAACACGCTCCTTGGGCATTACTTGATTTTGGAATAAGAGTAATAGTGAGTGAAAGTTTTGCGGATATTTTTTACAACAACTGTTTTAAAAATGGAATTTTACCTATTGAAGCAAGTGAGGACATTATAAATGAACTTACAGATTATTCTAAAAGAAAAGAGAATATTGAGGTAAAAATCGAAGAGCAGAAAATTTTATATGGAAATAAATCCTATGAATTTAAAATTGATACTTTTAAAAAAAAATGTCTTATAGAGGGTCTTGATGATATAGCTTTATCACTTGAAAAAATCAAAAGTATTGAAAATTTTGAGAAAAATTTAATTAATAGAAAACCTTGGATTTAATTTATGCCATCAAATAGTAGAAAAATTTTGCTTTTGCCTGGAGATGGAATAGGACCCGAGGTTGTTAGTGAAACAAAAAAGGTTATAGATTGGTTTAATAAAAAAAAATCTTTAGATTTTAAAATTGATCAAGGACTCATAGGAGGGGCTGCTATTGATGAACATGGAGTTCCTATTACCGATGAAGTTTTTTACAAGGCATTAGAAAGTGATGCTGTTATATTTGGTGCATGTGGTGGACCTAAGTACGACAATTTAGAATTTTCAAAAAAACCTGAGAGAGCATTATTAAAATTGAGAAAAGAACTGAAACTATTTGCAAATTTAAGACCAGCAATTTGCTTTAAACAATTAGTTGAAGCTTCAAGTCTAAAACCCGAAATAGTTTCTGGTCTAGATATTTTAATAGTAAGAGAGTTAACAGGTGGAATATATTTTGGTGAACCCAGAGGTGTAAAACCTATCGAAAATGGAGAACGCAGAGGTGTTAATACTCATGTTTATACAACTAAAGAAATAAAAAGAATTGCAAAAGTAGCTTTTGAACTCGCAGAAAAGAGAAATAAAAAAGTTACATCCTGTGAAAAATCAAATGTCATGGAAGCAGGAGTTCTTTGGAGAGAAGAAGTTCAGTCCTTAAAAGACTCGGAATTTAAAAATATTACTTTAAATCATATGTTAGCAGATAATTGTGCGATGCAATTACTTAGAGATCCAAAACAGTTTGATGTAATTTTAGCAGATAACCTTTTTGGTGACATGCTTTCAGATGAGGCTGCCATGCTAACCGGATCCCTTGGCCTCTTACCTTCAGCTTCTCTAGGAGATAGAGACAAAAATGGAAAAATGAGATCTTTATACGAACCCGTGCATGGATCTGCACCCGATATAGCTGGAAAAAATATATCTAATCCAATAGCAACTATTTTAAGTTTTTCTATGGCACTAAAGTACTCTCTTAATTTAGAAAAAGAGTCTGCTTTATTGAACAAAGCTGTTGAAAAAACCCTTGAGAGTGGTCTGAGAACTACAGATATAATGTCTAAAGGCATGAAAAAGATATCTACCTCAGATATGGGTGATGCAATTATATCAAATTTAAATTAAAATAAATTTGTAATGAATTTAGCAATAATTGGTGCCACTGGAAATGTGGGAAGAAAAACCATAGAGATTTTAGAAAAATCTAAAATTGAAATATCTAATTTATTCTTAGTAGCGTCTGCAAAAAGTGCAGGAAAAAAAATTAAATTCAAAGGAAAAGAGATAGAGATTCAAGATCTTGAAAAATATGATTTTTCAAATGCTAAAATAACTTTTTTTGCAGCTGGAAGTAAAATAGCAGAGCAATGGGCTACAAAAGCTAGCAAAAAAACCATAGTAATTGATAATTCTAAATTTTTTAGAATGGAT
Organism: uncultured Pelagibacteraceae bacterium; assembly: GCA_902583685.1. Lineage (GTDB taxonomy): Bacteria > Pseudomonadota > Alphaproteobacteria > Pelagibacterales > Pelagibacteraceae > Anoxypelagibacter. The sequence continues at coordinate 6,500 of CACHWO010000018.1, read as the reverse complement.
AATGATGTTCCATTAATAGTACCAGAAGTTAATCTAGATCAACTACAGAATTACAAAAAAAAGAACATTATTGCTAATGCAAACTGCTCTACTATACAAATGGTTGTTGCTTTAAAACCTTTGCATGATCATTTTAACATTAAAAGAGTTATAGTTTCCACTTACCAATCAGTATCTGGTGCAGGGAAAGCTCCAATGGATGAATTAATAACTCAATCAAAGGATTTTCTAGAAGGAAAAAAAATTTCTTCAAAAAATTTTACAAAGCAAATTGCATTTAATTTAATTCCTCATATCGATGAATTTGTTGATGAAGGCTATACAAAAGAAGAGTGGAAAATGATTAATGAGACAAAAAAAATTCTTGACCCAAATATTAAAATATCTGCAACCTGTGTTAGGGTTCCTGTGATGGTTTCTCATTCAGAATCTATCAATGTAGAATTTGAAAAACCATTTGACATTAAGAGTATTAAAAATATTTTAAATAAATCTAGTGGTTGTAAAGTTATAGACGAAAGAAAAGATGGAGGCTACATAACCCCTTTAGAAGCCGAAAATAGTTATTTAACATTTGTTTCCAGGATTCGTAAGGACAGTTCAAACAACAATGCAATTAACATGTGGGTCGTTTCTGACAATTTACTTAAAGGGGCGGCATTGAATACTGTACAAATAGCAGAGCAATTAATTAAAAAAAATGTCTAATAAAAATAACCCATTATCTCCTCATCTACAGGTTTATAAATGGCATATATCATCTCTTTTATCTATCTCACATAGAATAGTCGGGATAATTAATTTTATTTTTATCATTTTAATTTCTTCAATATTAATTTTTTTAGGTACAGATATACAAATTTTTTCAAAATCTTTAATAGGAAAGTTTTTAATAGTTAGTTTATGTTGGTCATTTAGTTTTCAAATCTTAAATGAAATTAGGCATTTAGCATGGGATATGGGATATGGTTTTGATCTAAAGATATCACAAATTACAGGGATACTTACTATAATTGGATCATTCGTTTTGACAATTTTGTTTTACTTAATAGGAAAAAACTTATTTTAAATGATTAGAGCTACAAAAAAATGGTTATCAATCAAAATTACGTCAGGAATACTAATTCCTTTTATGGTTTGGTTTATTTTAAATTTAGTAGGCATATTAGATGCTAACAATTCTCAATTTGTTTTATTCTTAGAAAGTTTTTCAACTAAAATAATTTTTACTTTATTCTTAATATTTGCATCAATTTTTTATACATTAACGATTAGTGAGGTTTTTGAAGACTATATAAGCAATTTTAAACTCAAAAATGCCGCAAACAGATTACTTGTTTTATTTAGTATAATAATCACATTAATATTAGTTATATTTTTATATAAAATTTAATTATGAAAAGTTATAAAATTATAGATCATGAATATGATGTCGTCGTTTTAGGGGCAGGAGGATCAGGATTAAGAGCAGCCGTAGGTCTTTCAGAAGCTGGTCTTAAAACAGCATGTATATCAAAAGTATTTCCTACTAGAAGCCACACTTCAGCTGCTCAAGGAGGTATTTCAGCTGCTTTAGGAAATATGGGAGAAGATGATTGGCGTTGGCATATGTACGATACCGTTAAAGGTTCCGATTGGTTAGGTGATCAAGATGCCATTGAACATTTATGTAAAGAAGCCCCAAAAGCCGTTATTGAACTCGAAAAATATGGAGTACCATTTAGTAGAACTAAAGATGGAAAGATTTATCAAAGAGCTTTTGGAGGTATGACAAAAAACTACGGTAATGAATCAGTCCAAAGAACTTGTGCAGCTGCTGACCGTACTGGGCATGCGATACTGCACACATTATATGGACAAGCTTTAAAACATAATACAGAATTTTTTATAGAATACTTTGCTTTAGATCTTTTAATGAAAGATGGTCAGTGTAAAGGTTTGATCGCATGGAATTTAAATGATGGAACAATACATAGATTTAGATCACACATAACTATCCTAGCTACAGGTGGTTACGGTAAAGTTTATTACACAGCTACTTCAGCCCACACATGTACAGGGGATGGTAATGGTATGGCACTCAGAGCAGGATTACCACTACAGGATATGGAATTTGTGCAATTTCATCCAACTGGAATTTATGGTGTTGGTACACTAATTTCTGAAGGTGTAAGAGGAGAAGGTGGATTTTTACTAAACTCTAAAGGCGAAAGGTTTATGGAAAAGTATGCTCCAAAAGCAAAAGATTTAGCTTCAAGAGATGTTGTAAGTAGATCGATAGCAGTTGAAATTAATGAAGGTAGAGGAGTTGGTAAAAATAAAGATTATGTAAATTTACACTTAGACCATCTTGATCCAAAAGTAATAGAGGAAAGATTGCCTGGAATTGCAGAGTCAGCAAAAACATTTTGTGAAGTTGATGTAAGAAAAGATCCAATACCAGTAGTTCCAACTGTACATTATAATATGGGTGGGATACCAACTAATTATAAAGCTGAAGTTTTAACATTAAATGGAAAAGAGTCTACAGTTCCTGGTTTAATGGCTATAGGAGAAGCAGCTTGTGTTTCAGTTCACGGTGCAAACAGATTAGGTTCAAACTCATTAATTGATTTAGTAGTTTTTGGAAAATCAGCAGCAAATAGAGCTGCCGAGCTTGTTAAACCTGGAACACCACACGAAGAAATTCCACAGAGCGAAACAGATAAATGTCTAGATAGATTTGACAAACTTCGTAACGCTTCAGGTGGAACAAAAACTTCTGAACTAAGATTATCTATGCAAAGAACGATGCAATCGAAATGTGCAGTTTTTAGAACCGAAAAAACACTAAAAGAAGGAATGGATCAAATCAGAAAACCTTTTGAAGGAATGTCTGATATTTCAGTTTCAGACAAGTCTTTATTGTTTAATACTGATCTTGTCGAAACTTTAGAATTTGATAATCTTATTAGACAGGCGATGACGACAATAGACTCAGCTTATCATAGAAAAGAAAGTAGAGGAGCTCATGCAAGAGAAGATTTCAAAACCAGAGATGATAAGAAATATATGACACATACTTTAGCCTGGCAAAAAGGAAATGAAGTTAAAGTAGCTTACAGACCTGTTCACGCAAAAACCCTAACCAATGATGTTCAATATTTTCCACCTAGGGAGAGAGTATATTAATGGTTCAATTTAGCCTTCCGCAAAACTCTAAAATTTTGAAAGGCAAATACCACAAAGATAAAACTGGATCGAATAATTTAAAAAAAGTTAATGTTTACAGATGGAGCCCATCTAGTGACGAAAATCCAAGAATTGATACATTTGAAATAGATCTTAATGAGTGTGGACCCAAAGTATTAGATGTTCTTTTTAAAATTAAAAATGAAATCGATCCTTCTTTAACTTTTAGAAGATCTTGCGCACACGGTGTGTGTGGTTCATGTGCAATGAATGTAGATGGAGTAAACACTTTGTCTTGTATTAAGTCTCACTCAGATATCAAAGGTGAATTAAATATTTATCCATTACCTCATTTGAAAGTTATCAAGGATTTAGTTGGTGACTTAACAACACTATATAAACAATACGAGTCTGTTGAACCTTGGCTTAAGGCTAAGGTAGGAGAAAAAACACCTACAGAAATTAAACAGTCACAAGAAGATAGAGCAAAACTAGATGGGTATTATGAGTGTATACTTTGTGCATGTTGCTCAACTTCTTGCCCAAGCTATTGGTGGAATGGGGATAAATATCTAGGACCAGCAGTTTTATTACAAGCTTATCGTTGGATTACAGATAGCAGAGATGAAGAAAGAAAAGAGAGATTAAAAAAAGTTGCAGATGAGCTCAAGTTATATAGATGTCATACGATTATGAATTGCACAAATTCTTGCCCAAAAGGTTTAAATCCTGCAAAAGCAATTGGTTCTATTAAAAAAATGCTTGCATCAAGCTAAAAGCTTAATTAATCATTAAAAACAAAATGAATTCAATTGAGCATTTTATTAATGGTAAAACTGTAAAAGGTTCATCTAATAGAACAGCAAAAGTATTTAACCCTGCTACTGGTGAGGTAAGTTCTAACGTAAATTTAGCAAACACTGCTGATTTAAACAAAGCGGTCGAGTCAGCAAAAAAAGCCTTTCCTAGCTGGTCTCAAAAAACTCCGTTATTTAGAGCTAGGGTCCTTTTTAAATTTAAAGAATTGATTGAAAAAAATTACGATGAGCTTACAAAAATTATTGTTTCCGAGCATGGAAAAGTTTATGAGGATGCCAAGGGCTCTTTAACGAGAGGTTTGGAAGTAGTAGAGTTTGCATGTGGTATCCCGCAATTACTTAAAGGTGAATTTACAGAAAATGTTGGTACAAATGTTGACAGTTGGTCTATGAGACAACCTCTAGGAATTTGTGCTGGAATTACACCTTTTAATTTTCCAGCTATGGTACCCATGTGGATGTTTCCTATTGCAATAGCTTGTGGGAACACTTTTGTCCTAAAACCATCAGAGAAAGATCCATCTTGTTCAATGAAATTAGCAGAATTATTTTTAGAAGCCGGTCTTCCTCCAGGTGTCTTTAATGTTGTGAATGGAGATAAAGAGGCTGTAGATGCAATTATAAATAACAAAGATATTTCCGCAGTTAGTTTTGTTGGTTCAACACCTATTGCTAAATACATTTACGAAAATTGTGCAAAAAACGAGAAGAGAGTTCAAGCATTAGGAGGTGCAAAAAATCATTGTGTGGTGATGCCAGATTGTGATTTAGAGCAAGCAGTTAATGGTTTGATGGGAGCAGCCTATGGGTCTGCTGGTGAAAGATGTATGGCACAATCAGTTGCTGTGGCAGTAGGAAAGATTGCCGACCCTTTAGTAGAAAGTCTTTCCAAAAAAGTTGAGTCTCTTAAAGTTGGTCCAGGATTAGACAAGAAATCTCAAATGGGACCATTAGTTACGAAGGAGCATTTAGAAAAAGTGAAAGGATACGTTGACATTGGAGTTAAAGAGGGAGCAAAGCTAGTAGTAGATGGGAGAAATCTAAAACTTCAAGGTTACGAAAATGGTTTTTATATGGGCGGATGTTTATTTGATAATGTTAAAAAAGACATGAGGATTTATAAAGAAGAAATTTTTGGACCTGTCCTTTCTGTTGTTAGAGCAAAAGATTACAGTGAAGCATTATCTTTAGTAAATGATCATGAATTTGGAAATGGCACAAGTATATTCACAAGAGACGGAGATACTGGGAGATCATTCGCCAGCAATGTAAAAATTGGAATGGTCGGTATAAATATACCAATACCAGTTCCAATGGCTTTTCACAGTTTTGGTGGATGGAAAAGATCCTTATTTGGAGATCAAAGCATTCATGGACCTGAAGGTGTTAGGTTCTACACAAAATTAAAAACAATTACATCTAGATGGCCATCAGGAATTAAATCAGATCCAGAATTTGTGATGCCAACAATGAAATAAAATGAAAAAAAAAATTTCTTTAATAGGCGCTGGCCAAATTGGGGGAACACTCGCCCACCTCATTGCTTTAAAAGAGCTTGGAGATGTAGTTTTATTTGATGTTGCTGAAGGAATTGCCAAAGGCAAAGCATTGGATATTGCACAATCATCTGGGGTAGACAAATTTAATGTATCTCTAATCGGAACTAATAAATACGAAGATATTAAGGACTCGGATGTAATAATTATAACTGCCGGTGTACCAAGAAAGCCTGGGATGAGCAGGGATGATTTATTAGGGACAAATCTTAAAATTATAAAACAAGTAGCCGAAGGTATTAAAAAAAATTCACCAAAAGCATTTGTAATATGTATTACCAATCCTTTAGATATAATAGTTATGGCTCTTCAAAAATATTCAGGCCTTCCAAAAAATATGGTTGTGGGTATGGCTGGAATACTCGACACATCGAGATTTAAGTATTTTTTATCTTCTGAGTTTAAAGTACCAATAAAAAAAATTGAGTCTTTAATTCTAGGAGGACACGGTGATACCATGGTAGCAATGGTAAATCATACAAAGATTGATGGTAAACCACTTTCAGAATTTTTAAATGAGGGAAAAATCAAGAAAGAGAGATTAGAAGAAATAGTCAATAGAACAAAAAAAGGCGGTGCTGAGATTGTTAAGCTACTTGAAAAGGGATCTGCTTTTTATGCACCTGCTGCTTCTGGGGTAGAAATGGCAGAAAGTTTTCTTAAAAATCAAAAAAAAGAATTACCTTGTGCTGCTTATCTAAGCGGTCAATACGGAGTAAAAGATCTTTATGTAGGGGTGCCAGTAGTTATAGGTTCAAAAGGTGTAGAAAAAGTAATTGAAATCAAATTAAACAATGACGAGAAAAAAAATTTTGAAAACTCCATTAAAGCCGTGAAAGATCTATTTGATGCAGCAAAAAAAATAGATTCAAAATTATAAAAAAAATTATTAAATGAATAAAAAGGAAAAAATTTACGAGATTTTATTGGTTGGTTCAGGTTTATCAAGTATATG
>CACHWO010000017.1 GCA_902583685.1 uncultured Pelagibacteraceae bacterium | reverse complement strand
GGAAGCGTTGGTCTAAAACCTAACCACTCGTCTTGATGATTTTCAAGTTGAGGTAGAAGTTCTTTTGCACAGTTAACAATATATTGAATTCTTTTTTTTGAAATCGGATAATTTAAACCACCAAATTCAACAGTGCCTACAGCTCGTAAACCTTGATTCATAGGTGTCATACCAAAACCTCTGTCTAAAAAAATAATTGGTCTTTTAATAAGATTTTCCATGCCCTTGAAATGAACATGATAACCACGTTCAGTATCTAATGGAATGTTTTCACCTAACTGATCAGTCAGTTTTTTTGAAAAAGCTCCACAAGCTACGACGGTTTTTTCAAATTTATACTCTTTGTTTTCTGTATAAATTGAGGTCTCTTTTGAACTTGTTTGTTTTAAAGATTTAACATTCTCTTTAAGAAATTTACCTCCTCTTTTAATATATAATTCAAAAATTTTTTTTATAATACCATGAGGGTCTCTTGCATGGTATGCGTAATCATAAAAACAACCTCCAGTAAATACTGGTTTTATATTTGGTTCTAAATCTAGAATATCTTTTACAGATAGTATTTTCTGTTTTACGCCAAGATCATTTCTGGTTTTAATTTCTAAATTTCGACTTTTTAGATTTTTATTTGTCCAAACATAAATTATTCCTTTTTGCTCTACCAAATTAGTGGTATCGATTTCTTCAAAAATCTCCTCATATGCCTCCATTGAGCTATTTAAAATTTGATGCATGTATTTTGCGGTGTGAAGCATAGACTTTTTGTTACAATTTTTTATATAACGAAAAATCCAAGGTAACATTTTAGGAATATATCCCCATTTTAATGCTAGTGGACCATTTGAGCTAAAAAGCATTTTTGGAACATCGTATAATATATCTGGTCTATTAAGTTGTAAGACTGCATATGGTGAAAAATGACCTGCATTTCCATAGGATGCCATTGTACCTGGGTCATTTCTATCAAATATTGTTGTTGGAATATTTCTTTTTAGAAGCTGTAGGCCAATACAAACACCTTGTATACCTGCACCAACAATACCAACTGAACCTTTGCTGATTCCTTTCATACAAGGATTATAAATTAATTTTTTTTTGATTTAACTGTGTAAGATTGTACTTTTTTTGACTAATTGCTAGCAACTATTTTTGGTCGGCCCTTTTTAGATTTTTCTTTTTCTTTAACTTCTTTTGCTTCAATTGAGTCTAATCTAAATTCATCTTGTGCTGCTTCTAAACTTGTACTCTCAGTTTTCTTAATATAACCAGTTATGTCTGCACCCTCTTCTGTTTTTAAACTTTCGCTAAATAAAATATCACCTTTAACTACTGCAGTACTTCCAATTACAATTGTTTTTGCTACAATTTTTCCTTCTAAGTGTCCGTAGATTTCAATTTTATCAGTTTCTATTGGTCCAACCACAGATCCTGTTTCTTTGATTATAAGATCGTTTGTATAAACTGGTCCTTTTATTAAACCTGCGATATCAATTGCGCCACTAGTTCTCAGAGTGCCCTCAAGTGAAAATGTTTCACTAATTAAAGATCTGCCACTATCATTTAGTGGTCTAGGTGCGTTAGTTTTCTTATTTCCAAACATAATTCATTTCAGCAAATATTATGTAACTTTGCAACCTCTAAAATTAAAAAAAAGACTATTTTGGGCCGATATATATATTTAGGGTTGTGTTAACTTACAGGTTCGTCCTTATGAATTTTACAACTCATAACTATACCTAAGCCAAGCATCATTGCCATCATTGATGAACCCCCATATGAGAGTATTGGAAGTGGAGCACCCACTATTGGTATTAAACCTAAAACCATACCCATATTAACAGCGACATATAAGAAGAAGGCTGTTGCAAAACTATAACAGTAAAGTTTTGCAAAGATATCCCTAGAAATATTGCCAATTTTGACCATTCTCCATGTAATTATGATGTAAAATCCTAAAATTAAACAAGATCCAAAAAAACCAAATTCTTCAGAAAACAGGGTAAAGATAAAATCTGTATGTTTTTCAGGTAAATAATCTAAGTAACTCTGTGAGCCATTTAGGAAACCTTTTCCAAACAATCCACCCGAACCAATTGCAATTTTAGATTGGGTAATTTGGTAACCAGCACCTAAAGGGTCCCGACTAGGATCAAGAAATGTAAGTATTCTTGATTTCTGGTAAGGTTTTAAAAAAGAAATAGCGACAGGTGCTACAGATAAAAATACAATGCCTAAATAAGCAAAAAATTTCATTTTAACACCAGCTAACCAAACTACGATTACTCCTCCAGCAGCAATTAAAAAAGATGTGCCAAGATCAGGCTGAGTAATTACAAGAATGACTGGAAAAATTAGAGCTAATAAAGGACTAATTAAATATTTGGGACGATTTACATCAGAGGCTGAAATTCTATGGTAGTATTTTGCTAAAAATAAAATTAATCCAACTTTCATCAATTCAGATGGTTGTAAGTTTATAAAATAAAGATCTAACCATCTTTGAGAGCCTGATGAGCTTAATCCAAAAAATTTAACAAGAAATAATAGTGATAAAATTGCCAAATAAAATAGCGTGCTTGAATTGTACCAAAAATTTAATTTAATGAAAGAAACGACTATAAATAGAGAGAAAAAGACACAAAATCTAACTATATGACTTTTTGTGTGATAAGCGAACTCTCCTGCATCCGTCGAATACATGGCAAAAAAACTGATAATTCCCAGAAATAATATTGAAAAAAATAAAATTAAATCTAATGAAAAAATTTTATCTTTCAAGCTAAGGTGTGATTGTATTGATCCCGGTTTAAACATTATGCTAAATCACCTGACTTCCTTAGAGATTCCCTTTGTGAGTGTTTTTCTAAAACTTTCTTAATTACTTGTTTGGCTATTGGGGCCGCACTTTTACTTCCAGACCCGCCATGTTCAACTAAAACACTTATTGAATATCTTGGTTGTTTGTAAGGTGCAAAAGCTACAAAAAGAGCATGATCTCTTTGCTCATAAGGTAAATCTTCATTTTTGACTTCTAATTCTCTTTGCCTTTCAGTAAATCTTCTTACTTGTGAGGTTCCAGTTTTTCCAGCAAAGACCAATTCTTCTTTTGAAAGTCGTGAACGGTAAGAGGTTCCCAAAGGTTCATTGGTTGCTCCAAAAAGTGCATCTTGAACAAACTTTATATTTTCTGGATTTCTAAATAAACTTTTATATTTAAACCTAGCAATAAATTCATAAAGATTTACAACGTCATCGGAAATTTTTTCTTTATCAGCAATAAATTTATCTAGATCTTGAAAAATTTCTTTTTTATTTTTATCTAAAATTATTCTTGGTTTTATCTTATAACCTCCATTTGCAATTTGAGCTGTCATTAAACAGAGTTGTAGTGGTGAAGTTTGCCAATAACCTTGTCCGATACCTGCGTGTAAAGTTTCTCCAAGATACCAATTTTTACCGATATATTTTTTTTTCCAATCAGTAGTTGGAACTACTCCACTTTTTTCTTCTAAGAGATCCTCGAGAACTGGTTTCCCGAGTCCAAATTTTCTTGCTGTAACTGCTAATCGATCAATACCTAATTTTCTTGCAACTTCGTAAAAATAAACATCACATGATTGTTTAATCCCTTCTCTCATATCTACATAACCATGTCCTTTCTTTTTCCAACAATGATATTTTTCTCCGTAAAGTTCTATGTATCCTTTACATTGAATTACCTTTTTAGGATTAAATACATCATTCTCTAAAGCACTTATCGCTGACAAAAGTTTTATTGTAGATCCTGGGGGATAAAGACCAGCGACTGATTTGTTAATTAATGGCTTGTCTCTATGCTTAATTAAATAGTTCCAGTCTTTTTGATTAATGCCGTGAACAAATTTGTTTGGATCAAATATTGGAGATGAAACCATTGCAATGATGTCACCCCTGTATATATCCATTACACATACAGAACCTGACTTATTTTCTAATAATTTTGATGAAAGCTTTTGAACATCTAAATCTAATGTTGTTCTAAAGTTTTTACCAGCTTTTCCAGGATCAATTGATATTTCTTTTATTCGTTTTCCAAATGCATTTACCTCATACCTTTTGTATCCAACATCACCGATGACCTCTTTATCTAAACTGCTCTCTAACCCAGTTTTACCAATTCGCGTACCTGCAGCAATTTTTGTTTGTAAGTAGTCTTTTGTTTTTAGATCTCTTTTGCTTGCTTTGGACACATAACCGATAACATGTGATGAAGAAGGTTCAGTGTAGAGTCTAGCTACTGAAACTACAGGTTCCACACCTTGGAGATCATGTAAAAACAAATTAATTCTTGAGAAATCTGACCAGCTTAAATTATCTGATATAATAACAGGATCCCATGGTTTTTGTTTACTTATAACTCTCTTAATTTTTATAATATTTTTATCGGTTAATTTTAAAATTGTTTTTAATCTGAAGAGCAGTAATTCTAAATTCTCAGAATTTTCTGGTATGATGTGCAATTGATAAACTTGTTTATTAGATGCGATTTCTTTACCATAAAAATCATTAATAAGACCCCTCGGAGGTGAAAATTTCCATTCTCTAAATCTATTTTTATCTGATAATGTTTTGTATTTTTTGCTTTCATTAATCTGTAAAGAAATCAATCTACCAACGATGCCGAAAACTACTACAGCTTTTGCGGCTGAAAGAATAAACATTCTTCTACCAACTAAAGTAATTTTGCTTTGTCCGCTTGATCTAATCATATGTTCTTAGGTTAATTAATCTTCTATAAATTTCAAACAAGGCCCAGAATAAAGGATATAAAATAAAAGTAAAAAGAGAATTATAAAACATCAGAATATATTGCATCTGTATTTCAGAAAATTTACTTAAAAGAGAATATGTTATGAAATTTCCGATTATTATTGCAATAATAAAAGTGAACCAATCTGTAAAAAGTGTGCTTCTAACTGTAGCATTTCTAACATACGCAGCTACTAGAGAAATAAATAGATATGAAAGAGCGCTTGTTCCAAGAGGGAGACTTAAAACTACATCGTTTGTTATTCCACATAAAAAAACAAAACCATATCCTAATATAGAAGGGTCTCTCAAAATCCAATAATAAATTATTATAAATTGAAAATTAAAAGAAAAAATTTTCCAGTAAAAGAATTGAGTATGAAATTCTGAGATACATATATATATGAGTAAAACAAGAGGTAAAAATCGAAGAAAAGTCTCTTTAATTGCTTTTACATTAATTGCCATTTTACATTGCCTCTGCGTCGGTAGATTTACCTAAAACTACATTGACTAAAAAAATTTGATCTGGATCTGTAAATAATCTTACTTCTATTCTTTGTTTTTCTTGATTATCGATAACTTCTCCGATTGATATGCCAGAGAGTAGTACTCCATCTTTTCCTGATGTATAAACGTTGCTTTGTTCAAATTGAAAATTTTCAGGTAAATATTCTAAAATCGGTCTTTTTCTTCCTGCTCCGGTTAAAATAGCTTGGTCCCCATTAGGTGATATTACAACAGGTATTCGACTATTTAGGTCATTTAAAAGTAAAATTCTTGAGGAAATAAAATTTACCTCAACTATTCTTCCAATTAAATTTCCTTTACTTAATACTGGCATGCCAAGTTTAATATTAGAGTTACTTCCTTTGTTTATTATAGCTGAATTCAAATAAGGACTATTTTTATCCAACATTATTTTTGCACCTACGGTAATAAATGGAGATTTTTTATCTAGCTGGACAATTTCTTGGAGTTTTTTATTTTCTGTTTCTAGGTAAGAGGTATTTAATTGCTCTTTTTTAAGATTTAGTATTTCTAATTTTAAACGTTCATTTTCTTTATATACAGACAAATGATTAATAAAAAAATCTTTTGACGCTGACCCAAATTTTATCGGTGAGGAAGATACTGCAGATACCCTGTATATGCTGTCATTGATAATACTTCTTAAAATTTTTACTGGTTTTAAATTTAAATTATCTAAAGAGAAAATAATGACAGAAACTAAGATTAAAACAAAAAGAGAAAATTTTTGTTTGGCTCCTCTTTGTAGTAGAGCCGAACGAATAGCTATTCCAAAATCATCTCGGCTTGTAGACATGTTTTAATAACTATAAATTAATACTCCGTAAGCATTGTTGAAAATAACTCCTCTTGTTCCAATGCTTTTCCAGTTCCAATTGCAACACATGAAAGTGGGTCATCTGCAATTTGTACGGGCAAACCTGTCTCTCTAGAAATAAGTTTGTCAATATTTTTAAGTAGAGCTCCCCCACCTGTTAGTATTAAACCCATATCGACTAGGTCGGCAGATAATTCTGGCGGTGTATTTTCTAAGGCAGTTTTGATACCAGCCATCATTACATCCAAAACAGGTTTTAACGCATCTGCTGTATCTTCTTCTTTTAAATTTATTTCTCTTGGTGTTCCAGATCTAATATCTCTTCCCTTCATTAGATATGTATTTCCAGATGTAGCAATTGCAGTACCGATCTCTTTTTTTATTTTTTCTGCACTAGCTTCTCCAATTAATAAGTTAAACTTTGATCTCATGTAAGTTATTATCGCTTGATCCATCGCGTCCCCTGCGACTCTTAAAGATCTTGAGTAAACGACTCCACCTAAAGACATTATGGCTATTTCAGTTGTACCCCCGCCTATATCTACAACCATAGATCCCGTTGCCTCTGAAATTGGTAGTCCTGCTCCAATTGCTGCGGCAATTGGCTCCTCAATTAACTGAACTTTTCTAGCACCAGCTGCTAATGCTGAGTCTTGAATAGCTTTTCTTTCTACTGGTGTTGAACCTGTTGGTACGCAAACCAATATTCTAGGGTTAGCAAAAGCATTTTTTTTATGAACTTTTTTAATAAAATGTTTGATCATTTCCTCTGTAACAACAAAATCTGCAATAACACCATCTTTAAGAGGCCTTACTGCAGAAATATTTCCTGGAGTTCTTCCAAGCATTGTTTTTGCTTCATCACCAACTGCAAGAACAGATTTTTTACCTTTTTCGTCAATAATTGCTACTACAGATGGCTCGTTAAGCACTACACCTCTTCCTTTTACAACAACTAGTGTATTAGCTGTTCCTAAATCGATTGCCATGTCCTGTGACCACATTTTTGATAATTTACTTAATCCAAACATTTTATATTCCTCTCATTTTGTTTTGCTCGAACTCTTCAGGAGCTGTTTTTTCTCTTTTAATAATCATCTTATTTAAAGCGTTTAAATAAGCATTTGCAGAAGCAACAAGAGTATCTGTATCGGCTGCTTGGCCGACAGTTGTCTTCCCATTTTCTTCAATTCTTACACTCACAGTTGCTTGCGCATCTGTTCCCTCGGTAACAGCGTGAACCTGATATAATTGCAGTTTAACATCATGTGGGTATAATTTTTTAATACATTTAAAAATAGCATCAACAGGACCATCTCCAGTTTCTGTAGCTTTTTTAATATCTCCATAAACATCTAATGTCATATCAGCTTTTTGTGGCTCGCCAGTTCCTGCGTACACTTTAAGTGATTTTAAATTTATGACATTACTCTCTTTGATTAAGCTATCATCTACAAGCGCAATAATATCTTCATCGTAGACATGTTTTTTTTTGTCAGCTAGAATCTTAAATTTTCCAAAAGCAGTTTGAATAACATCATCTGTTACACCTGCATAGCCTAAATCACTTAATTTATCTTTAAATGCATGTCTTCCAGAGTGCTTTCCCATTACTAAAGAAGTTTTTTTTACACCAACACTTTCAGGTGTCATGATTTCATAAGTGTTTCTATTTTTTAACATGCCGTCTTGATGAATACCCGACTCATGTGCAAATGCATTTTTACCAACAATTGCTTTATTAAATTGAACTGGAAAACCAGTGGCGTTTGAAACTGTTTTAGAAGCTTTGCTTATTAATTTAGTATTAATACCTGTTTTAAATGGCATAAGATCACTTCTTGTTTTCATCGCCATCACAATTTCTTCCAGCGCAGCATTTCCAGCTCTTTCACCGATCCCATTTATTGTACATTCAACTTGTCTGGCTCCAGCAGAAACTCCTGCTAAAGAATTAGCTACTGCTAAACCTAGATCATTGTGGCAATGTACTGACAATACTGCTTTATCAATGTTGGGTACTTTATTTTTTAGTGTCTCTATGATTTTCTTAAATTCAGAAGGAACAGTGTAACCTACAGTATCAGGAATATTAATTGTCTTTGCACCACATTTAATTGCAAGTTCAACAGTTTTGCACATAAAATCTAAATCAGTTCTAGTTCCATCTTCACATGACCATTCAACATCATCTGTAAATTTTCGTGCATATGTTACGTGCTCCTTTATAGAATCAACCACCTGTTCTGGAGTTTTATTAAGTTTGTGTTTCATGTGTAAAGAGCTTGTAGATATAAAAGTATGAATTCTAAATCTCTTAGCTGACTTTAATGCTTCGTAGCATGCATCAATATCTTTTTTAGTATGTCGAGCTAATCCTGCAGGAATAGATTTTTTTAAAATTTTACTTATAGCTGTTACTGCTTCAAAGTCACCTGGAGAAGCGATTGGAAAGCCAGCTTCTATAATATCAATTCCGAGTTCATCAAAGACTCTTGAAATCTGAGTTTTTTCTTCAAGGCTCATTGATGCACCTGGGGACTGTTCCCCATCTCGCATTGTTGTATCAAATATTATTATTCTGTTTTTATCTTCCATTATCTTTAAAATTTTTGAAATATCATAATACAATTAATACGCTAATTTGCAAAATATTTATTTATATAAGAACTAATCTAGATCAGGATTAGGTTAATTCTTTGATTTATCAACCAATTTATTCTTCCCAATCCAGGGCATTAGATCTCTTAATTTTTTTCCAACTTTTTCTATGGGATGTTTTGATAACTCTTCTCTCATTTTTAAAAAGTTTTTTTGCCCTCCTTTGCACTCATCCATCCATTGTTTTGCAAATTTACCTGATTGTATATCTTTTAAAACTTCCTTCATTCTCTCTTTAGTTTTTGAGTCTACTATTTTTTTTCCAGAAACGTACTCTCCATATTCTGCTGTATTCGAAATTGAGTAATTCATATTAGCAATACCGCCCTCGTATATTAAATCTACAATCAATTTTACTTCATGAAGACATTCGAAGTATGCCATTTCGGGTGGATAGCCTGCTTCGACAAGAGTTTCAAAACCATTTTTTATAAGCTCTACTAATCCACCACAAAGAACAGTTTGTTCTCCAAATAAATCTGTTTCACACTCATCTTTAAAAGTTGTTTCTATAATACCTGATCTTCCACCACCAACTGCACAAGCATAAGACATAGCTAGATCTCTAGCTTTACCGGAGCTATCTTTGTGAACAGCCATCAAACAAGGTACTCCACCACCTCTTTGATATTCGCTTCTTACTAAATGACCAGGTCCTTTTGGTGCAACCATAAATACATCTAAATCTTTTCTAGAATTAATTAAATTGAAATGGATGTTTAATCCATGAGCAAATGCTAAACTTGTGCCCTCTCTCATTCTTTGTTCTATATGATTTTTATAAATTGATGCTTGTAGTTCATCCGGTGTTAATACCATAACAACATCAGCCCATGCCGCAGCATCTGACAAAGACATTACTTTTAATCCTTCACTTTCAGCTTTTTTTTTACTTGATGAGCCATCTCTAAGTGCAACTACTACATTTTTAACTCCACTGTCTTTAAGATTAAGTGCATGAGCATGTCCTTGACTTCCGTAACCAAAAATAGCTACTTTTTTATTTTTAATTAAATTCGTATCTGCATCTTTTTCATAAAACATTTTCATCTATTTTTACCTCTGCTACTTAAATGTTTCTGAACCTCTCGTCATGGCAACAGCACCAGTTCTTGATGTGCTTACCAATCCAAGAGGGCTTAATATTTCAATTAACTTATCAATATCTCTTCTTAAAGCAGTTACCTGAATAACAAAAGAGTTTTTTGATTTATCTAATACAAAAGCGTTATATTTTTTACACAGTTTTTGAGCTTTTTCCCGATTTTTCTTTGACGAAACAACTTTAAATAATGCTAATTCTTTAAATAAAATATTTGGGTCATTTCTCTTAAAATCTGCAACTTTGTGAACTGGTATAAGCTTCTTTAACTGCAGTTTAATTTGCTCAATTACTGAAGGTGTGCCAGAAGTAACGATAGTTATTCGTGATATATGTTTTTTTTTGTCAACCTCTGCAACTGCTAAAGATTCTATATTATAACCTCTACCAGAAAATAAACCTACAACTCTTGCTAATACGCCTGCTTCGTTGTCTACCCATACTACAATTATATGGTGTTCAGATTTGCCGAGTTTTCCAGGTTCGCTATATGCTGATTTTGATTTTGTCATTATACTAAAGTTTTACCTTCATCAGATACTTCCTCTTTCTCATCTTCTGGACCTAAAAGCATTTGGTTATGAGGTTTTCCAGAAGGTATCATTGGATAACAATTCTCAGATGGATCTACTCTGCAGTCAAAGATAACTGGCTCATTTATATTTATCATTTGATTAATTTTTTCATCTAACTCATCCGGCTTTGAGGCTTTAATTCCAACGCAACCATAAGCTTCTGCTAACTTAACGAAGTCTGGTAAAGCTGCTGTATAACTTTCAGAATAATTTTTTTCATGCAAAAGCTCTTGCCATTGCCTCACCATTCCCATGTATTGATTGTTTAAAATAAAAATTTTAATGGGTAATTTGTATTGCACAGCTGTTGACATTTCTTGCATTGTCATCAAAACCGATGCTTCTCCAGCTATATCTATAACTAATTTATCTGGATGTGCAATTTGAACCCCGACTGCGGCTGGTAAGCCGTACCCCATAGTTCCAAGACCGCCAGAGGTCATCCATCTATTAGGTTTATTAAACTTATAATGTTGGGCTGCCCACATTTGATGCTGACCTACCTCAGTTGTTATAAAGGTATCTTTATTTTTCGATAACTCATAAAGTCTCTGTACAGCATATTGTGGTTTAATTACCTCTTTGCTATTTTTAAAACTTAAAGATTTTTTTTGTCTCCACTTATCAATATCTTTCCACCATTTGGAAATATTATGCTTATTAGAATTTAAAAAATCTTTATGTTTCTCTTTAATTCTTTTGTTTAAAGCTTTTAAAAAACTACCCACATCGCTAACTATAGCTAAATCTACTTTTATATTTTTACCAATCGAAGATGGATCTATATCAATATGAATTTTTTTTGAATTTGGCGAAAACTCATCAACTTTTCCTGTAATTCTATCATCAAATCTTGCTCCGATGTTTACCATTAAATCGCAACTATACATCGCATTGTTTGCCTCGTAAGTTCCATGCATTCCCAACATCCCTAAAAACGAAGGATCATCTCCTGGATAAGCTCCCAGACCTTGTAAGGTAGAAGTTATTGGAAATCCGGTTAACGAAATTAGTTCTCTTAGTAAATTACTTGCTTCAGGACCTGAATTTATAACGCCTCCTCCAGTATAAAAAATTGGTTTAGATGATTTTTTCATTAAACTAATAACTTTGTCTAAATTGTTTGTAGTAATTTTTCCATTTGAAGAAGATTTTCCATTTAATTTTTTTTTATTAGAATTTTTTAAAACAAAATTAGTTTTTTTAAATTGAATGTCTTTTGGTATATCAACTAAAACTGGACCAGGTCTGCCAGTTGTTGCAACTTCAAATGCTAAATCCATAATTTTTGCTAAATCATTTATATCCTTAACCAACCAATTATGTTTTGTGCATGGTCTTGTGATACCTGTTGTATCACATTCTTGGAATGCATCAGTTCCTATTAAATGAGTTGGAACTTGTCCGCTTATACACACAATTGGTATTGAGTCCATATAGGCATCGGTTAGTGCTGTTACAGCATTTGTTGCACCTGGACCAGATGTTACTAACATTACTCCGGGTTTTCCTGATGATCTGGCATAACCTTCGGCTGCATGTCCTGCACCTTGTTCATGACGAACAAGAATATGTTTTATAGTTTTATGATTTTTTAACTCATCGTAAATAGGTAAAACAGCACCTCCTGGGTAACCAAAAATATGATCTACCTTATGGTGTTCTAATACTTTAAATACAATTTCTGCACCTGAAATTAATTTTCCCATTAATGTAATCTATCTTAGGAAAATTTTGGGTCAAGTTTTAGATAAATAAGTTATAATTTTTTTTCTTAAATCAAGATAATTGATATCATCAAACACCTTCCAATCCTTCATCTGGCCTCTCTGCCACGTATATTGCCTCTTGGCATATTGGCGGGTTCTAATAAGCACTCTGTTTTTAAGTTCGTTTAAACTTATTAATTTTTGTTGATGCAAATCAATTTCACGAATTCCAATTATTGAATTTGCAGAAATATACTGAGCTATATTTGAGAATTTTTTTTTATACCTGCTGACCTCCTCGGAGGCCCCATTTTTTAACATTTTTTTGAATCTTGTAATTATTTTTTTTTCCAAAATATCTTTAGGGGGTAATATACATAATTTTATAAATTCAGAAGCTTTGAAATATTTTTTATTTCGTTTTTTTTTCCACTCTTTAAAAGTTAAACCGGTTCCTTCGTATAAAGATATTGCTCTAAATACTCTTTGTGAATCTTTAATATTAATACCCTCAAATATTTTTGGAATATTTTTTTTATATTTGTTAATCATTAGATTTTTTGACTCAGTATTTAATTTTGAAAAGTCAATTCTTTTTACTTCTGGTATATTAATTAGACCGTCTGTCAGTGCTCTAAAATAAAGTCCTGTTCCACCAACAACAATGGGAACTTTTTTTCTTTTTTTAATTTCATTGATTTTTTTTGCTACTAGTTTGTGCCATTTGCCAACTGAAAAATAATTTTTCGCAGATACAAATCCATAAAAATGATGTTTTATTTTACTTTTTTCTGGCCTTGCGGACAAAATTTTAATTTCCTTGTAAACTTGCATGCTATCAGCATTTAAAATTTCTCCATTGAATTTGTTGGATATATCTATAGCAAGTCTTGATTTACCAGACGCTGTAGGGCCAAATATTAAAATAATTTTTTTGGACAAACTATTGTTTTTTGAACTCTTGAGCAGACTCCATACGCCCAAGAGTCAATTTTAGTGTAATTAATTTCTTATTTCTCCAAACTTTAACAGCAACTTTTTTGTTTGGCATAGTGTTGGCTACCACTTTGGGAAGATTTCGCATAGTTTTAATTTTTTGTCCATCAAACTCTAAAACTATATCTCCACTTTTCATTCCACCTTTTTCTGCTGGGCTGTCTTCTGAAACTCCACCTATAAATGCACCCTTTGTTTCTTTTAATCCTGCAACAGAAGCTATCTCTTTAGTAACTTGTTGAATTCTTACTCCTAACCAACCTCTTTTTGTTTCTCCATACTTAACTAGTTGGTCAATAATTGTTGATGCGTAATTTGCTGGAATTGCAAATCCAATTCCACTACTAGCACCTGATGGGCTAATGATTGCTGTATTAATTCCTATCACATCACCTTTTAAATTAAATAATGGACCTCCAGAATTTCCTTGATTTATTGATGCATCAGTTTGTATAAAATCATCATAACGAGTAAGATTTATATCTCGGTTTCGTGCAGAAATTATTCCAGATGTAACTGTGCCACCTAAACCAAATGGATTTCCTATTGCAACAACCCAATCTCCAACTCTAGCTTTGTCAGAGTTTCCAAAGTTCACAACGTTAAATTCATTTGATGATTGAATTTTTAATACTGCTATATCCGAATAAGGATCTGCACCTAAAACTTTTGCTTGGTATTCTTTATTATCAACACGAACAATTATGTCTTCTGCGTTTGCAATAACGTGATTATTTGTAATTACTGTCCCGTTTTTTTTTATAATAAAACCAGAACCTAAAGATGCTGCTTTCCTTTCAGTTGGTTTTTGAAATTCTTTAAACATATCTTCAAAAGGAGACCCTGGTGGAAATTGAAATGGGAATGGGTTTGATTGTGTTTTAATCGTTTGTGTTGTAGAAATATTTACTACAGATGGCATAAGTTTTTCTGCTAAATCCGCAAACGTTTCTGGAGTACTTTGAGCGCTTACATTTAAACTAGAAAAAATAATGTAGAGTGTTAAAAAAAAGACTGAAATTTTTCTAGATAATGTTTTCATTAATTTTTAATATACCAAATTATAATAATACCAATTGTAGCAAATATTATACCAATTAATCTCAAATTATTAATTTGTATAGTCTCAATTAATTTAGACATTTTCTTGATTTTAAAAGGAAACAAAGCACAAACTATACCCTCAATGAAAAAAAGTAGACCGATGGCAATAATGAATTCATTCATGCCCTATAAAGCTTATTGTTTTTTGATTACTCCGGTATTACCAAAGAACTTGAAAAAATCACTGTCTGGAGAGAGGATTAAGGACGTATCTCCTCCGATTAACGCTTTTTCATACGATTGCATTGCTCTGTAAAATCCAAAAAATTGTGGGTCTCTTCCAAAGGCTTTAGCGAAAATTTTATTTCTTTGTCCGTCACCTTCCCCTTTCATTATTTCAGATTGCTTATTTGCTGTGGCTAAAATTACAGTAACTTCTTTATCTGCAGTTGATGTAATTTTAGCAGCCATTTCAGCTCCTTGAGCTCTGAACTCTTTAGCTTCCCTTTCTCTTTCAGTTTGCATTCTTTTAAAAATTGCATCACTGTTTGCTTGAGGTAGGTCAGCTCTTTTAATTCTCACATCTACGATATTTATACCGAAATTTTGTGCTTCAGTATTTACATCGTTTTGGATCGTTGCCATATGTACTGCTCTATCTACAGATAACAGCGTAGCCAACTCCTGTGTACCTAGAACACTACGAATTCTCGAATTAATAATCGTTGCTAATCTTGATCTTGCAACTCTCTCATTACCAACAGAAATGTAAAATTTTAAAGGATCTACAATTTTAAATCTGGCAAATGCATCTACTATTAGTCTTTTTTGGTCTGCTGCAATTACTTCTTCTGGGGGGTTATCTAAATTTAATACTCTACGATCAAGATAGACAACGTTTTGAATAAATGGAATTTTAAAATTTAATCCCGGCTTAGTAATAATTTTTTTTGGGTCACCAAACTGAAGTACTATAGCTTGATTAACTTCTTGAACAACAAAAAGAGTGCTATATGTTATGAAGCCGAATACTATTAAAAATGGTATTAGTATCTTTTTCATTGTGTTTGAGCTTTCTTTTTAATTTCTGGTAAAGGGAGATATGGCACAACACCAGATCCTGAATTTTTATCAATTATAACTTTATCAATATCTGCTAATACCTTTTCCATTGTTTCTAAATACATTCTTTCTTGAGTAACTTGTTTAGCGTCCTTATACTCGTTATATATAGCTAAAAATCTGCTTGCTTCACCTTCTGCTTTAGCTACAACTTCTTTTTTATATGCTTCAGCTTGTTGCAAGATTTTTTCTGCTTCCCCTCTTGCTCTCGGTATTACGTCGTTCGCATAAGCTTCCGCTTCGTTTTTAGATCTTTCTCTGTCTGCTCTTGCGGCTTGAACATCTCTAAATGCATCAATTACTTGATCAGGTGGATCTGCTTTTTGAGTTTGGACTTGCGTTATTTGAATTCCTGAACCATACTCATCTAAAATTCCTTGTGTTATCTCTTGCACTTCATTTTCTATTTTTGATCTTCCCTCTGTTAATATGGATTGAATTCTGCTTTTCGCAATTACTTCTCTCATTGCAGTTTCAGAGGCGGCCTTAACTGTTTCAAGCGGGCTTTGAATATTAAAAAGAAATTTACCTGCATCTTTAATTACCCAGAAAACTGAATAATCAATATCAACTATATTTTCATCACCTGTTAACATTAGACTTTCTTCAGAAACATCTCCTACGCCAGAAGATCTTCCAGTATCACTCGCTGATCTAAAGCCAACATCAATTCTATTTACTTTAGTTACCTTAGGTGTCAAAACTTTTTCAATTGGGAATGGTATGTGATAATTTAAACCTGGTTGAGTAGTTTTAATAAATTTTCCAAATCTCAAAACTACACCTTGTTCGTCAGGCAAAACTCTATAAAGACCACTTAATGCCCATAGAACTACTAAAACAATTAAGCCAATAAAAATCGGTTTGTTGCTATTTTTACCACCAGGAAATATTCTTCCTATTGATCCTTGAGCCTTTCGGATGAGATCGTCAATGTTAGGAGGTCTTCTTTGACCAGACCCGTTATTATCTCCACCTCTTTTACCGCCAGGATTTGAACCCCAGGGAGACTCGTTTTTCAATATTTTATCGTTAAATAACATGACACTTTATATAGTGACTTTTTTAATAAAAACAAGTTATGATGAAGCGATATAATGTCGGATAGTGAAGCCAAAATAAGGCAGTCTATAAAGGATAAAATAAATACAAAAAATTTCTCCAAAAAGCCAATAATTGGAACCAAATATACTATTTTAGTTTCAAGCGCAAAAGGTGGGGTAGGAAAGTCTACTTTTGCCATAAATTTAGCATTTGCTTTAAAAAAAATTGGTAAGAAAATTGGGTTACTAGACGCCGATATTTATGGGCCTTCATTACCAAAAATGATTGGTTTGAACGAAAAAC
>CACHWO010000016.1 GCA_902583685.1 uncultured Pelagibacteraceae bacterium | reverse complement strand
CTTTTCAATATTTTTCACCTATGTTGTTCAATAATTGAACGTTATAATATGTTAAATTTTAAAATTTGTAAATGAGAAGAGAAATTTTTTATAAAAAGACTGGAATGTATGTTGATTGGGGTCAAATATCACAATTGCCTAATATAGATAATTTCATTGATATCGGTGTTGGAAGTGGGACGCAAAATTTATGGAAAAAATATAAAAAAAAAAGAATAATTTGCATTGATCCATTAGATCATTCGGAAAAGGTTGTAAAAAGGTTACTGAAAAACCAAAATTATTCGTTCCACAAATTTGCTGTTGGTTCAAAAAAAGGAGAAAAAATTTTAAAAATAGAAAAAGAATTAGGTAGATCAACATTGTTAAATGTTACAAAAAAAAATTACGAAGGAAAACCTGTTAAGCGTTTGAAAGTAAAAATTAAAACTTTAGACTCGATTATAAAAAATATAAAAACAAATGGTTCCTTTGGAATTAAAATTGATGTTGAAGGTTATGAATTGGAAGTGTTGAAAGGCGCAAGAAAAACCCTAACCAAAACTAAATTTATAATTATTGAGGCAAGACACAATCATGTAACATTTCAGAAACAGTATAAATTAAGCGATCTTATGAAAGTAATGTCATCAAATAAATTTTTACTAACACATATTTTCACAGCAAAGCCCTTTATCGCAGATTTGTGCTTTCAACGTAAAAATTATGTTTAATATTAAAGTTAAAAAATTATGTTTCACGCAATAATTCAAGTAAGAATGGGGTCTTCAAGATTACCTGGTAAAGCACTGAGAAGTTACATGGAATTAAGCCCATTAAAAATTTTATATAAAAGATTAAAAAAATCGCAAAAAATATCAAAAATAATAATAGCTACAACAACTTTAAAAAAAGATTTAAAAATTATAAATTTTTGTAAGAAATTTAAAGTACCTTATTTTAGAGGAAGCCCTGAGGATGTGCTTAGTCGGTATTACTATACTGCTAAAAAATTTAAATCTAAAAATATAATTAGACTTACCGCTGATAATCCTTTTGTGGATATTAAAACTTTAAATAAACTTGTAAATTTGAAAATTAAAGGTAAATATAATTATGTTTCAAATGCATATCCTTTGCCTACAAATTATCCAGACGGGTCTGAGATTGAAATATTTGATTTTCGAACTTTAGAAAAGACTTTTTTTTTAGCAATGCTCCCCTCTGAAAGAGAGCATGTAACTTTTTTTATGGTAAAATCTAAATTTTTCAAAAAAAATAAGTTAAAATTAAAAAATAATCTTTCAAAATTTAGATATACAATTGATGTTGCTGGAGATTTTAAAGTTTTTTCTTCTTTAATTGACGCCTATCCAGGAAAGAGGATCTTTACAGTTAGCATGAATGAAATTGTAAATTACCTTAAAAAAAATAAAAAAATTACTAAATATCAAAAAAAAATTAAAAGAAATTTTGGTTGGAAATCTTCATTTAAAAAAGACAAGATTTTCAAAAAACTCAATAAATATATTTAAAAATTAACAAAAACTATTTTCAGTGCATAAATCAAGCCAATTGAGCTATTAGTACTGGTCAGCTACACGCGTTACCGCGCTTCCACATCCAGCCTATCAACGTGGTGGTCTACCACGGCTCTATAGGAAGAACTAGTTTTGAGGTGAGTTTCTCGCTTAGATGCTTTCAGCGATTATCTCTTCCATACTTAGCTACCCGGCACTGCAGCTGGCGCTACAACCGGTCCACCAGTGGTATGTTCATCCCGGTCCTCTCGTACTAGGGACAACTCCTCTCAATTCTTCTACACCCATGGCAGATAGGGACCGAACTGTCTCACGACGTTCTGAACCCAGCTCACGTACCACTTTAATTGGCGAACAGCCAAACCCTTGGGACCTGCTCCAGCCCCAGGATGTGATGAGCCGACATCGAGGTGCCAAACACCCTCGTCGATATGGACTCTTGGAGGGTATCAGCCTGTTATCCCCGGCGTACCTTTTATCCGTTGAGCGATGGCCCTTCCACTCAGAACCACCGGATCACTATGACCGTCTTTCGACTCTGCTCGACTTGTCAGTCTTGCAGTCAGGCAGGCTTATGCCATTGCACTCCACGAACGATTTCTGACCGTTCTGAGCCTACCTTCGCACGCCTCCGTTACTCTTTGGGAGGCGACCGCCCCAGTCAAACTACCCACCATACAGTGTCTTGCTGCCGGATTACGACTAGCAGTTAGATATCAAAAATAACAAGAGAGGTATTTCACTGGCGACTCCATGTCAGCTGACGCCAACACTTCAAAGTCTCCCTCCTATGCTAAACATGTCGTTTCTAATACCAATGTAAAGTTGTAGTAAAGGTGCACGGGGTCTTTCCGTCTAACCACGGGAACTCCGCATCTTCACGGAGAATTCAATTTCACTGAGTTGATGTTGGAGACAGCGGAGAAATCGTTACGCCATTCATGCAGGTCGGAACTTACCCGACAAGGAATTTCGCTACCTTAGGACCGTTATAGTTACGGCCGCCGTTCACTGGGGCTTCAACAGTCAGCTTGCACTGACCATATTAACCTTCCAGCACCGGGCAGGCGTCAGACCCTATACATCCACTTACGTGTTAGCAGAGCCCTGTGTTTTTGATAAACAGTCGCTTCTCCCTGGCTTGTGCCACCTAAATTAAGTTGCCTTAAAATAGGTCCTCTTTCTTCCGAAGTTACAGAGGCATTTTGCCGAGTTCCTTCAACATCATTCTCTCAAGCGCCTTGTTTTACTCAAATAATCCACCTGTGTCGGTTTAGGGTACGGTCTATGATGAGGTTATTTCCTGGGACCTCTTCACAGCAAGTTCAATCCATTAAGAACTTACAATTTACGAGATCCGTCACTCTCATCTGGTCAAGGAATATTAACCTTGTTCCCATCGACTACGGCTTTCGCCCTCGCCTTAGGGGCCGACTAACCCTGCGCGGATTAACCTTGCGCAGGAAACCTTGGATTTTCGGCGACAGAGTTTTTCACTCTGTTAATCGTTACTTATGTCAGCATTCGCACTTCTGATACCTCCAGTGTCCCTCGCGGGTACACCTTTGCAGGCTTACAGAACGTTCCGCTACCGCGTACAAGGTCCGAAGACATTGCACACCCACAGATTCGGTACATGATTTGAGCCCCGTTACATCTTTGGCGCAGAAACTCTATTAGACCGGTGAGCTGTTACGCTATCTTTAAAGGATGGCTGCTTCTAAGCCAACCTCCCGGCTGTTTAGGAATCTCCACATCCTTTCACACTTAATCATGATTTAGGGACCTTATCTGGTGATCTGGGCTGTTCCCCTCTCGACCATGGACCTTAGCACCCACAGTCTGTCTGTTAAGGAAAGACTTTTAGCATTCGGAGTTTTATTAGGTTTGGTAGGTGTTTCCACCCCCTAGCCCATTTAGTGCTCTACCTCTAAAAGTCTGTTTATTTAACGCACTACCTAAATAGTTTTCGCGGAAAACCAGCTATCTACGAATTTGGTTGGCCTTTCACCCCTTACCACAAATCATCCAAAGACTTTTCAACGTCAACTGGTTCGGTCCTCCGGCAAGTGTTACCCTGCTTTCAACCTGTTCATGGTAAGCTCATTCGTTTTCGGGTCTAATTCATACAACTAATCGCCCATTTCAGACTCGCTTTCGCTACGCCTACACCTAATCGGCTTAAGCTTGCTGGATAAATTAAGTCACTGACCCATTATACAAAAGGTACGCCATCACTCTAAAAAGAGCTTTGACTGTTTGTAGGCATACGGTTTCAGGTTCTATTTCACTCCCCTAATAGGGGTTCTTTTCACCTTTCCCTCACGGTACTTGTTCACTATCGGTCACTGAAGAGTACTTAGGCTTAGAGGGTGGTCCCCCTATATTCGAGCAAGATTACACGTGTCCCGCTTTACTCATGAAAATTGACAAGTATTACTTCTAAAGGACTATCACCTGCTGTGGTTAGCCTTTCCAGACTATTCAAATTAACTTGACAACTTTGCTGGCCTAATCCGCTTTCGCTCGCCACTACTAACGGAGTCTCAATTGATTTCTTTTCCTCTGGTTACTTAGATGTTTCAGTTCTCCAGGTTTGCTCTTTACACCTATGAATTCAGTGCAAAGTAACTCATAAAGAGTTGGGTTTTCCCATTCGGAAATTTTCGGATCAAAGCCTGCATACAGCTCCCCGAAACTTATCGCAGTATACCACGTCCTTCATCGCCTTTCAGTGCCTAGGCATCCGCCATACGCCCTTAAACGCTTGATTTAATGCACAGAAAATAATTTTCTGTTTAAATTAAATTTTTGTTGGAATGTTCATCTATTCGAACATTCAATGATTGTCTGTATTTTAGACAATCGGATATAGATATTGATAATATTATTTACGATTTAAAAATGCTAAAAGTGTCAAAATTGGTGGAGGATAGCGGGATCGAACCGCTGACCTCCTGAATGCAAATCAGGCGCTCTCCCAGCTGAGCTAATCCCCCGAAAAAAATGGTGGGCCGAGGACGACTCGAACGTCCGACCTCACCCTTATCAGGGGTGCGCTCTAACCACCTGAGCTACCGGCCCCTAAAGTCATTTTGTATAGAGACACTTTGAAGAAGAGAAATGAGGACGGTCACATTAAAATATATTTTGTGACCAAAAGAAATTTTTGGTCATCCTTAGAAAGGAGGTGATCCAGCCGCAGGTTCCCCTACGGCTACCTTGTTACGACTTCACCCCAGTCGCTGATCGTACCGTAGTCAAAGTTTTTAGGCTTTGCCTTAAAGTATAACCAACTTCCATGGTGTGACGGGCGGTGTGTACAAGACCCGGGAACGTATTCACCGCGGCGCGCTGATCCGCGATTACTAGCAATTCCAGCTTCATGCACTCGAGTTGCAGAGTGCAATCCGAACTGAGACACATTTTTGAGATTGGCTCCGAGTCACCTCTTAGCATCTCATTGTAAGTGCCATTGTAGCACGTGTGTAGCCCAACACGTAAGGGCCATGAGGACTTGACGTCATCCCCACCTTCCTCCAGCTTATCACTGGCAGTTCATTTAGAGTACTCAACTAAATGTTAGTAACTAAATGTAGGGGTTGCGCTCGTTGCGGGACTTAACCCAACATCTCACGACACGAGCTGACGACAGCCATGCAGCACCTGTGTTTCGTCCAACTAAATGAAGAAACCAATCTCTTGGTCTCGCGACGAACATGTCAAGTGTTGGTAAGGTTCTGCGCGTATCTTCGAATTAAACCACATGCTCCACTGCTTGTGCGGGTCCCCGTCAATTCATTTGAGTTTTAACCTTGCGGTCGTACTCCCCAGGCGGTGTGCTTAACGCTTTTGCTGCGACACTGAAAAATAATTTCCAACGTCTAGCACACATCGTTTACAGCATGGACTACGAGGGTATCTAATCCTCTTCGCTACCCATGCTTTCGCTCCTCAGTGTCAGTAGTGATCCAGAAAGTTGCCTTCGCTTTTGGTGTTCTTTCTAATATCTACGAATTTCACCTCTACACTAGAAATTCCACTTTCCTCTATCACACTCAAGCTAAAAAGTTTTGATGGCAGTTCCAAGGTTGAGCCTTGGGATTTCACCACCAACTTTTTTAACCACCTACGAGCTCTTTAAGCCCAGTAATTCCGAACTACGCTAGATCCCTTCGTATTACCGCGGCTGCTGGCACGAAGTTAGCCGGACCTTCTTATTCGGGTACAGTCATTTTCTTCCCCGACGAAAGAGTTTTACAACCCAAAGGCCTTCTTCACTCACGCGGCATCGCTGCATCAGGGTTCCCCCCATTGTGCAAGATTCCCTACTGCTGCCTCCCGTAGGAGTCTGGGCCGTGTCTCAGTCCCAATGTGGCTGGTCTTCCTCTAAGAACAGCTATTGATCGTTGCCTTGGTGAGCTTTTACCTCACCAACAAGCTAATCAAGTGCGGGCTAATCTTTCGGCGATAAATCTTTCCCCGTAAGGGCTTATTCGGTATTAGCTCAAGTTTCCCCGAGTTATTCCAAACCAAAAGGCATATTCCCACATTATACTCACCCGTCTGCCACTCAGTATTGCTACTGCGTTCGACTTGCATGTATTAGGCGTGCCGCCAGCGTACGTTCTGAGCCATGATCAAACTCTCAAGTTTAATAACGGCGCACACTAGCTTTAATAACTTTAAAATTAATTAAAGTTACTTTCGTTAAAGTGTGTACGACAAATTTCTTTAATTAACCTAACCGTCCACACTTCTCTTCTTAATCATTTACAATTTAAAAAAGCTAAATTTTCAATATGATGAAAATTACTACGCGAATACAGATATTTTCAGCAAAAGCTGCATTTTTAATACCTATAAAGGCGAAACGCTGTTATATAAAAAAACTAGGATTAATCAAGGCGATTCTTAGTCATTTTGACCCAAAAAACCAAATAAAATGAGCTTTTTAATACTACTTACCATTGTATCAATCCGTTTTTTTTTATATAGGAAAAGTTTAGATGAAATTTACTCAATTTTTAGAAACTTTAAAAGGACTACTTAAAAAGCTGCCCTCTGACAGTAGGGGAAAATTTTTTGTCATTTTGGGTCCAATATTTTTTATTTTTATAGTTTATGTTGCAATTGTATATAATTCAAAGTTAAAAGAGCAAAGATTAAAAAACATAAGCTCGTTTTTAGCAAATAACGAAACAATATTATTAAAAAATTATTTTTTAAATAAAATAAAATCACCGTACTTAGAATATGATTACATAATAAAAGATGGTGATACAATAGAGAATATTTTAAAAAAATTTAGCATTAAAGGTGATCAAGTTAATTTTATAGTTAAAAAAATAAAAAAAATGAAATTAACTGATATAAAAACTGGTCAAAAAATTAGTTTCCTATTGAAAAGAAACCTCAAAACAAAAGAGATAGAGATAATAAACGTAAATTACCCCTTATCTAAAGATACATTTGTTCAAATAGACAAAAAGAAAAACAAAATCGAAGTGACTAAGAATGTTACCAAACTATTTAAAAAAGAAATTGTTTTAAATGGTAAAATAAATACTAGTTTATATAGTTCTGCTACAGACAAGGGTATTGAACCAAATATAATTATTGAGTTTGCTAGAATATTTGGATTTGAAGTTGACTTTCAAAGAGATATTAGAAAAGGAGATAAGTTTGAAATTTTATTTGAAAGATATTTCGATGACAGAGGCAAAACTATTAAAACTGGAAAAATTTTATATGCTTATTTAGAAGTTAATAAGCAAAAAATTCAATTATATAGATTTGGTAATAAAAATAATATTGATTACTTCGATGTAGATGGAAAAAGTATTTCCAAAGCATTGATGAAAACACCTATTAATGGTGCAAGACTTTCTTCACCTTTTGGGAATCGTAAACATCCAATTTTAGGTTTTACAAAACATCATAATGGTACTGATTTTGCTGCACCGATAGGAACTCCAATTATGGCTTCAGGAAATGGAACTGTAATTAAAGCTGGTTGGTGTGGTAATGGTGGAAACTGTGTAAGAATAAGACACAACTCTTCTTATACAACTGGATACGGTCATCTTTCAAAATTTGCAACAAAAACTGGAAGGC
Source organism: uncultured Pelagibacteraceae bacterium (assembly GCA_902583685.1). Taxonomy (GTDB): domain Bacteria; phylum Pseudomonadota; class Alphaproteobacteria; order Pelagibacterales; family Pelagibacteraceae; genus Anoxypelagibacter. The sequence continues at coordinate 11,778 of CACHWO010000016.1, read as the reverse complement.
GAGTCAAACAAGGACAAATAATTGGATATGTTGGAAATACAGGCATGTCAACTGGTCCGCATTTACATTACACGGTAAAATATAATGGTAAATTTATTAACTCGCAAAAATTAAAATTACCTTCTGGAAAAGTTTTAAAAGGTGAACAAAGAAAGCTATTTGAAGTTGAGAGAATTAAACTTGATGTAAAACTAGCTGAATTAAAAAGTTTTAAAAGATAATTTATTTTTTTTCCTCAATAGGAGAAGAATTATTTTCTTCTTTGGAGGTTTTTTCGATTTCTTCATTTGTATTGTTATTATTCTTTAATCTATTTTCATTCACTTCTGATAATATCCTACTAAAGTGGTCTGAGTGTTGTAAGTAATTTTGATTTAAAACTTCATCTCCAGCACTCAATGCTTCTTTTGCTAAATTTCTATATTTTTCCACTAACCTTTCTAAATTTTGAGGATTTTTTGAATTACCGTTTCTAAAATTATTTCGGTGAGAATTTATTTGGTGAATACCATTATTTTTATTTGAATGGCCAACTCTTCTAGAGCTATGCTTATTGTGAGTTCTGGGTCTAAATCGTCTTATTTTACCGTTTCTCATATTTTAAATATTAATTATAATGATTTATATTAATAATGTTTTAAAATTATTTTCAATTTTTTTATTTTAAAGTGCTATAAATACAACGAATATTATCTTTATAATCTTTTACTGTCACTATTAATTTAAACTTATTTTCGCTTAGAATTCTTTTAACTTGTTTATACTGCCCCGTTCCTATTTCTAAAGCCAAAATACCGTTTAATTTGAGAATCTGTGTTGATTTGTAAATAACTTTTTTAATAACGTCAAGTCCATCATTTCCACCATCTAATGCAGATCTAGGTTCATAATTGGTAATATCATCTGATAAGTGATTTAAATCCCTTGTTCTTATGTATGGGGGGTTAGAAACAATTAAATCAAACTTGTAACCGAAAATTTTATTAATTGATCTGTTTAGAATTTTAGCCCTATTTTCTAATTCGAGTTTAATTAAATTTTTTCTAGCGTTCGTTAATGTCTTTTTACAATTGTCTATCCCTATAGCTTTGCTATATTTTAATTCATTCAAAATTGAGAAAATAATACAACCGGTACCGATACCAACATCTAAGAAAAATATTTTTTTTTCCTTAAAAAATGAGATTATAGGATCAATTAATAACTCTGTTTCAGGTCGGGGAACGAGAGAATTTTTATCAACAAAAAAATTTTTACTTCTAAATTCTTTAATTTTTGTTATGTAGGCTACTGGTTCTTTTTTTGAACGTCTTAATATAAAGGTTTTAAACTTATTAATTTCGTCAGAGCCTACATTTTTCTCATTAATTAAAAGTTTTTCTCTCGAGATCCCCATTGCATAAGACAATAGTATTTCGGAGTCTAATCTGTTACTTAATATTCCCTTATTTTTCAAGGTCTTAGCTCCGAAGTTGATAAGGTCGTATATTTTCATTTTTAAGATAATGCTTTAAGTTTAAGATCTTGATCCTTTAACCTCAAATTTTCATTCATTTCCTCGTGTATCTCTCCATTTAAAAATTCGGTTAGTTTGTGAAGTGTAAAGTTTATTCTGTGATCTGTTACTCTACCCTGAGGGAAATTATAGGTTCTAATTCTTTCTGATCTATCACCAGTTCCTATTTGACTTTTTCTTTCACTTGACCTTTCTTTATCTTTTTTTAACTTTTCTGACTCATATAATCTTGCTCTTAAAATTTTAAGAGCCTTAGCTTTATTTTTGTGTTGTGATTTTTCATCTTGTTGCGTTACAACTATACCTGATGGAACATGAGTTATTCTTACAGCACTATCAGTAGTATTCACAGACTGTCCACCTGGCCCACTTGACCTAAAAACGTCAATCCTTAGATCGCTGTCATTAATTTTTATATCAACATCTTCAGCTTCAGGAAGTACAGCAACAGTAGCAGCAGAAGTGTGTACTCTGCCTTGTGCTTCCGTTTTGGGAACCCTTTGTACACGATGCACGCCTGACTCATATTTAAGATATGAATAAATACTCTCTCCAGTTACAGATAAAATTACTTCTTTAAAACCACCTGCCTCACTTTTAGAGATGCTAATGATTTCAATTTTCCAACCTTTTTTTGAACAAACTTTTTCGTACATTCTAAATAAATCAGCAACAAAAAGTGTTGCTTCTAATCCACCTGTTCCAGCTCTTATCTCGATAATAGTATCTTTTTCATCGTCTTTATCCTTTGGTAACAGGAAAATTTTTAGTTTTTTTTCATTATTTTCCTTTTTTCCTTCTATATCTTTTAATTCTTTTTCTGCTAATAAAATCATTTCTTTGTCATTTTTTTTATCATGAATAATATTAGTCAAATCTTTTTTATTTTTTTCAAAGTCTATATATTCTTTAGCAATTGGTATTATATTTTTTAAATCTGAATATTCTTTTGATTTTTTAGCAAGAAATTTTGGCTGTATTTTTCCACTTGAAAGCTCTTTTTCTAATAAAATATGTCTTTCTATTATGTTTTTTACTTTATCGATTGGTATCATCGGTTTTAACTGTTAGTTTCTTTAGCTTTAGACTCTACTAACTTCACGACTTTGCTTATGATGTCCTCACTTACTACTTTATTGTGAGGAATGCCTGATAGGTAAAGTAAATTACTACCATCTCCACCACCTGTTAAACCAATATCTGTTTGAGCAGCTTCTCCTGGACCATTAACTACACATCCAATGATAGATAGTGTTAGAGGTTTCTTTATGTGTGAAAGTTTTTTTTCTAATACTTTGACCGTATCAATCACTGGGAATGCTTGTCTTGCACATGACGGACAAGAAATGATTTGTACACCCCTTGATCTTATACCTAATGCACTTAATATTTCAAAACCAGCTTTGACTTCTTCAACTGGATCTGCTGATAGTGAAACTCTTATTGTATCACCAATACCTTGCATTAGAAGTTTTCCAATACCTATTGAGGATTTAATACTTCCAGTAAATAAACTTCCAGCTTCAGTTATTCCAAGATGTAAAGGATAATCATATAATTTGGATAAACCTTCATAAGCCTTCACCGCTAAAAAAACATCGGAGGATTTAACGCTAATTTTAAAATTTAAAAAATCGTTTTCCTCTAAAAGCTCTATGTTATGTTTTGCACTCTCTATCAAAGCTTCTGGGCAAGGTTCTTTATATTTTTCTAAAATTTTTCTCTCTAATGATCCAGCATTAACACCAATTCTAATTGCACAATTATAATCTTTGGCTGCTTTGATAACCTCTTTTATTCTATCTCTTGAGCCTATGTTCCCAGGATTTATTCTTAAACATTTTGCCCCAGATATAGCCGACTCTATTGCCCTCTTATAATGGAAATGTATGTCAGCTACTATCGGAACTTGAACCTCTTTAGTAATTACTTTAAGTGCTTTTGTGGACTCTTCGTCAGGACAAGAAACTCTCACTATATCTGCACCAGCATTCTCTAATTCTTTGATTTGATTTATTGTACCTTTGTAATCAGTTGTCAATGTGTTTGTCATCGATTGAACAGATATAGGAGAGTCCCCTCCAACTTCTGTGTTCCCAAGTTTAATCTTTCGAGTTTTTCTTCTATTTATTATTCTGTGAGGTCTTATTTCCATTTATCCAGATTAGTCCAAATTAAAAGTTTTGTGCAATTTTTTTACGGCATCAATTGTTAAATTTTCATCAATAATAACTGAAATTTTAATTTCAGAAGTTGATATAGCTAAAATATTAATTTTTTCCTCTGCAAGAGATCTGAACATTTTAAAAGTTATCCCCGGAGTAGTTACCATTCCTGCTCCAACTATTGAAACCTTTGAGACTTTATCATTGATGTGGGTTTTTTCATATTCAATTTTTTTATTAGATTCTATCAATGAAACAGCATTTTTACTGTCTTGTCTCTTTGTAGTAAATGTTAAGTCTGTTTTTTTTCCATCTGCAGAAATATTTTGGATAACCATATCTACATTAATTTGATTTTTTGATAAAGGTTCAAAAACATCGGCTGCAACACCTGGTTTGTCCGCAACACCTAATAATGTAATTTTTGCATCGTCTTTTGAGTAAGCTACCCCTGTCACAGCCTTTCTGTAATCTATATTATCCTCACTAATTATTTCTGTACCTTTTCTATTTGTGAAAGTTGATTTTACATGAATAGGTATATCATTCATCATAGCTGCTTGAACTGCGGATGATTGCATAACTTTGGCTCCTAAAGACGAAAGCTCTAACATTTCCTCGTACGATATTTTGTCAATTTTTTTTGCAAGGGGTATTTTATTTGGATCTGAGGAATGAACCCCATCAACATCAGTATATATTTCACAACTTTCAGTTTGAAAAATTTTTGCTATTGCAACTGCGGTTGCGTCAGAACCACCTCTGCCGATCGATGTGATTTCACCAGATTTTGAGATCCCTTGAAAACCAGGTATCACTGCAACACCACCTTCGGATAAATAATTATTTATTTTGTCTACACTCATATTTATAATTCTTGAATTGGTATGATCCCCTTCTGTTATGATTGGAATTTGCCAGTTCATCCAAGTTTTTGCTTTTACACCTAAATCATTTAAAGCACCCGAAATAAGCGCACTTGTCACTTGCTCACCCGATGTCAACAAAACATCAAGGTCTCTTTTGTTAAATTTTTTTGATATAGATTTTGAATGTTCAATTAAATTATTAGTTGTTCCCGCCATAGCAGATACAACTACTATTATTTTGGCACCATTATCATGCTCTTTTTTTATGATTTTTGCTGCATGCAAAATTCTTTGTATTGAACCAACTGATGTTCCTCCAAACTTTAATACTTTTTTTTTCATACTAAGATTTTATTATAGAGTAAATTAAGTTAAAATTAAGTTTATAAATTAAAATAATTAACTATGACTACAATAAATAAGAAAGAAGTTCAAAAGTTTTCAGAATTAGCAGATGAATGGTGGGATGCTAAGGGTAAATTTAAACCCTTGCATGTTTTTAACCCAATAAGAATAAAATACATATTAGATAAATGTACGTCGCATTTTAAACTTGATAAAAAAGAAGATAAACCTCTAAAATCATTAAACATACTTGATATTGGATGCGGAGGAGGACTTGTATCGGAACCAATGAGCCGGCTAGGTGCTAAAGTAACTGGTATAGATGCTTCTTCTAGAAATATTGAGATAGCAAAAATACACTCAAAAAAAAGTGGCTTAAATATAAAATACCTTAATACCTCTCCAGAAAAAAAAGAAATTAATGAAAAGTTTGATGTGGTGTTAAATTTAGAGGTTGTAGAACATGTAGAAAATTTAGATCTTTTTTTAAAATCTACAAGTGAACTTTTAAGAAAAGATGGAATAATGTTTATTGCTACAATAAATAGAACTTTTGAGTCTTATATAAAAGCAATAATAGGAGCAGAGTATATTTTAAGATGGCTTCCTATTGGAACGCATGATTGGCAAAAATTTTTAAAACCAGAAGAAATTCAACAAAGATTTAAGAATATTAATTTAAATAAATTAAATTTAGATGGTTTGAAATTTAATATTTTAACAAATAGCTGGAGTTTAAGCTCAGATTGTTCAGTTAATTATATAATAGTAGCGCAAAAAATTTAGTTATCCCCTTTTTTAACCCAAGGAATACTAGTCACTTCAATTCCTTCTTCCTTCAGTTCTTCCGTCTCTTCAGGTGTGGCATTACCATAGATATTTTTATTTTTTCTATTGTCATAATAGACATTTCTTATTTCTCTTGCAAAATCTTTTCCCACATTTTCAAAATTTTTTTCTACAAATTTTCTTATCTTTATTAATTCTTTTTGAACTTTTTTAAAATCCTTTAAAGATTTATCTTTTTTTATTTTTTCATCTTTATTTAAAACCAATGGAGACATTATTGATTTTTTTACTTCTTTAGATTTACAGTGCATACATTCTATCATTTTTTTTGAACTTAGTTTTTCAAATTCTTTTGAGTTTGAAAACCAGCTCTCAAATTCATGACTATTTTTACATTTTAAGTTATATTTAATCATTATTTTATACTTAGTATCTAAGAATATATTTTCAAGTTTTAACTTCTATAATCAGCGTTTATATCAATATAATCTTTTGTGAAATCACAAGTGTAACATTCAAAATTTGCTTGACCTATTTTTAAATTTATTTCAACGATAATTGAGTCCCACTGCATATACTCCTTAATTTTTTTTTCATCTATATTTTCAGCAGCTCTTCCTTTCTCTGCTACTTTAAATTCTCCTATTTTAATTTCAATCTTTTCTGGAGAAACGGCCTCACCTGACTTACCTATTCCCATTACTATTCTCCCCCAATTAGGATCTTCCGCAGCCATTGCAGTTTTAAATAAAGGTGAATTTGCTATTGAGAATGAAATATTTTTTGCCATATTGATAGACCTTGCGTTAATTACACGAACAGTTATAAATTTTTTGGCACCCTCTCCATCGCTTACAATCTGTTTTGCTAGATTCAATAAAACTCTTTGAAGAGCATTTTCAAAGTCTTTGAGTTTGGGATCAAGCACATTATAAAATTTTCCAGTTTTAACTTTACCGGTAGCAAATATCGCAACCATATCATTTGTTGATGTGTCACTATCAACAGTAATAGTATTAAAAGAATTAGTTACTGCTTTTTTAAGTAAACTTTTCAGATATACAGATGGTATATCAGCATCTGTAAAAACAAAAGATAACATAGTCCCCATGTTTGGAGCAATCATTCCTGATCCTTTTGCTATAGCAGAAATTCTAATATCCTTATTCCACACTCTGCAAGTTTCAAATGCTAATTTTGGCCTAGTATCTGTTGTCATTATTGAGGAGGCGGCTTTAAACCAAACAAATTTATTTTGTTTCTCCCTAAGTTTTTCAACCAGGTTTGGAATATTTGTTTTTATTTTTTGAGAAGGATATTTTTCCCCAATAACACCTGTAGATGCAAATAAGATTTCATTAGGTTTAATAACTTGGGTTGTTCCATCTTTTTTTTGAGATTCTCTAAGAGTTAAATTTTTGGCAAGCGTCTTCGATATTAAGTCCATAGCATCTTTTCCTTGTTGGCCTGTAAATGTATTTGCATTTTTTGTGTTTACTAATAATGCTTTGATTTGACTTTTTCTTATATGTTTATTCCAAATGATCGACTCTGAACAGATAGAATTGTTTGTATAAACTGCTGCAAAATTTGTGCCATCCTTAAAATAAAATAAACAAACATCATCCCTTCCTGTACCATACAAGTCGGCTGATACAGCCGAGATCTCTAAGCCCTCAATAGGCTCAAGTTCTTGAAATTCCCCCATTTTTGATAATTTGGGTTTATCTTGCAAAAAATTTTTTAGATTTATTGTCATGTTAATATTTTAATTTATCACTATATATATATGAAACTAATAATTATATAAATTTAACAAATGAATTTTTTAACAAAAGCTTTAAATAAATTATTTAAAAGTGGCAATCAACAGGAATTAAATAAAATTAAGCCAATTATTGCCAAAATTAACGATTTGGAGAAAAATTTTTTGAAATTTTCACCTGAGGATTTTATTAGAAAAACCGCCGAACTTAAAAATAATATTGCTCAAGGTAGAAATTTAGACGAAATTCTACCCGAGAGTTTTGCTTTAGTAAGGGAGGCGGCAAGACAAACATTGAACGAAAGACACTTCGATGTTCAGCTTTTAGGAGGAATAGTTCTTCATCGTGGATATATAGCTGAAATGAAAACTGGTGAGGGAAAAACATTGGTATCTACTTTGCCTGCATATTTAAATGCTCTTAAAGGACATGGGGTTCACATTGTTACGGTAAATGATTATCTGGCGAAACGAGATTCTGAATGGATGGGAAAAGTTTATAATCGTTTAGGATTAAAAACAGGGTGTATTACAAACGACATGGATGATTTAGATAGAAAAAAAAATTACGATTTTAATATTACTTACGCAACAAACAATGAACTTGGTTTTGACTATCTTCGGGACAATATGAAGTACAATATTTCTGAAATTGTTCAAAAAAAAAGGGATTTTTGTATTATAGATGAAGTTGATAGTATTCTGATTGACGAAGCTAGAACACCTTTAATAATTTCTGGAGGAATGGAGGATAAATCTGATCAATATATTTTTGCAACAAAATTTGTAAATAGTCTTGATAAAAAAGATTTTGAAATAGATGAAAAAAATAAAAATGCAATTTTAACAGATAGTGGAATTGATAAAGCAGAAAAAATGTCAAAAAATTCAGGTCTTTTAAAAAATGATAATTTTTACGATCCACAAAATTTAAATCTTGTTCATCTTGTTAACCAAGCACTAAAAGCAAATCTTCTATTTGTTAAAGATAAAGATTATATTGTTAAAGATAATAAGGTCCAGATTATTGATGAATTTACTGGAAGAGTATTAGAAGGAAGAAGATTTTCTGACGGCTTGCATCAAGCAATCGAGTCAAAAGAAAATGTAAGTATACAAAATGAAAATCAAACTTTAGCATCCATTACTTATCAGAATTATTTTAGGATGTATAAGAAGTTATCTGGGATGACTGGAACAGCATTAACAGAAGCTGAAGAATTTTTCGATATTTATAAACTTAATGTTTTAAGCATACCAACAAATAAAGAAATGATTAGAAAAGATAATAATGATCAAATTTTTAGGACCGAAGATGAAAAAAATTATGCAATTTTAAATAAAGTTAAAGAATGTCAATCGAAAGGGCAGCCAGTTCTTGTTGGAACAACCAGTATTGAAAAATCTGAAAAAATTTCTGATATTTTTTTAAAAAGTAATATTAAACATAATGTTCTTAATGCAAAACAACACGAGAAAGAGGCAAAGATTATTGCTGAGGCTGGAAAAAAAGGGATGGTTACTATTGCAACAAATATGGCAGGAAGAGGTACTGATATTCAGCTGGGTGGAAATAAAAATTTTGCAGTTAATAATATAATGCCTGGTGAAAAAGAAATTGAAAAAATTAATAAAGATAAATCTGAAATTAAAAATTTGGGAGGACTGTATATTATTGGAACTGAAAGACACGAAAGTAGAAGAATTGATAATCAATTAAGAGGTAGATCAGGAAGACAGGGAGATCCGGGTTCTTCAATTTTCTTTATAAGTCTTGAGGATGACCTGATGAGAATTTTTGGAGCTAGTTCTATAGATAATGTCCTAAAAAAATTAGGTCTTAAGAAAAATGAGTCTATTAATCATCCTTGGATTAATAAGGCAATGGAAAGAGCTCAGCAAAAAGTTGAGGCTCGAAACTTTGAGATAAGAAAAACGCTTTTGAAATTTGATGATGTAATGAATGATCAAAGACAAGTTATTTTTGGACAGAGAGTTAAAATATTAAAATCTGGAGAGACTTCCGATTTAATTTATTCATTTTTAAGAGAGATAAATGAAAATTTAGAAAAATCGCTTGATAAATATAAAAAGGACGAAGATTTACAAGTTTTTGTATCTGAAATCAAAGAAAATTTTGGAAATATATTTAACTCAAAAGAAATTGAAAATTTTACAAAAATCGACAAAAAATCTTTATCAAAAAAAATTATTGAGTATTTTGATAAAAAAAGAATGGAAAGGATTAGTGCTTTAGGTAAAGATCAAAATTCAGAAATTGAAAAACGTATTTTTATACAAATTTTAGATTTTCTCTGGAGATCACATTTGCAATACCTTGAGCAGCTTAGACAGGTTATTGGTTTAAGAAGCTATGGTCAAAAAGATCCCTTATCTGAATTCAGGAAAGAGTCATTTGAACTTTTTGAGAATTTATTATTAAAAATCAAAGTGGAAACTGTCAAATTTCTTTTTAATGTAAATATTGTTGTTGAAAATAAAGGTCAAATCGATGAAAAAAATAAAAATATATCTGAGAAAAGAAAAAAAATACCAAGAAATTCTCCTTGTGTATGTGGATCGGGTAAAAAATATAAACACTGTTGTGGAAGAGCTGCTTAAATATAAATTTTATTAGCTATACCGAAACATAAAATTCCTGATAAAAAAGTTAAAACAGCTGGGATAATGATACCTATAACTGAGGTCTTTTTTACAACTCCTAAATTCCTTTTCTGGTGTGAAGACATTGCAACAAAAAAAGTAAATAAATTTTGTAGAAAGACTAAATTAAAGAAACCCCAGGTTCCCGAGGTTCCCTCTTCTCTCACGAAAACAATATAACCAGCAAGAATAAATGATCCAACCAGCATTGATCCAAAAAATCTAGTCATTATCGCGGAAGTTTTATGCATTCCATATTGTTTAAGAAAATTCTTTGTATCAAAGATACATTTATAAGCGTAGAGACCATAAATGATAAAATGAATGAAAAATATTATAAGGAAAAATGAGTTATTAAAGTTTTCAATCATAAAAATTTTAAGTTTTATTAGTTTGTTTCTCTTGTGTTTTTATTGTGTGACTCAGTGAATGGGACAGGAACGACTGTCGCAGTAACTGGTTTACTTGAGTATTTTTTTGGTAAATGTACTAAATATTTTTTCCCAAAATTTCCTATTGGGAAACCATTTGAATTTAAATTACCTTCAAAGGGTACGTAACCCATGGCGATGTTGGTTTTTTTTTCTGGATGAAACCAAGGTGAAGTTATAAATCCAACTGGTTTACCCCCTTTTTCACCAGATATTAACCAAAAATCGTTGGCATAATCTTCTATTGGTTTGCCTCCAAGTTCCATTCCTACTAATTGAAGTTTGTATGGTTTCTCACCATTTTTAATCTGTTCTTTCATTTTCTCCAAAGCTTCTTTGCCCACATAATCAGTTTGTTTGTTCCATTGTCCTTTTCCAGAAAGAGAAACTTGATAACCTAAATTGCATTGAAAAGGATTGTGTTGATGATCCATATCTTGGCCCCATGAAAGAATTCCAGCTTGTATTCTTCGGTGGTGAGCTGGTGCTATAACCATTAATTTATGTTTTTTTCCTGCTTTTAAAACAGCGTTCCACATATCCTCTGCATATAAAGTTGCATTTCTTAAATAAATTTCGTAACCAGCCTCTCCAGAAAATCCTGATTGGGATATAACGCAGCTTCTTCCTCCAACTTTTGCCTCTGCTAGTCCATAAAATGGCATATTATCTAAATCGACTTGGTCTCCTATTAAATCATGCATTAGAGCTTTTGATTTTGGACCTTGTATTTGCACAGGACATGCATCGATTTCTTCAATTTCAACATTAAATCTTTTATCAGAATTTACTCCTTGTAAATAAATGCCAATATCGGAATCAGATAAACTAAACCAAAATTCATCATCAGCTACTCTCATCAAAACTGGATCATTAAGAACTCCTCCCTTATAATTGCAAAGAATTACGTATCTTCCTCTCATAGTTGAAATCTTTTTTGCATCCCTGGTTATGACGTAATCTGTAAATTTTTCTGCGTCAGGACCCTTGACTCTTATCTGTCTTTCAACTGCAACATTCCACATTGTGACATGTTTTTTTATTGCTTGATATTCTACCATCGCACCACCTTTTTCGGGCCTTACATAACCTCTGGGATGATAAATTCTGTTATAAACTGTTGCCCTCCAACAACCTGCTTTCATAGATAAATGCCAGTAAGGAGACTTTCTAACTCTTGTTGAAATTAACATGTCAACTTTAGTGGGCCCACTTTGTCTTAGATTATATGGAA
>CACHWO010000015.1 GCA_902583685.1 uncultured Pelagibacteraceae bacterium | reverse complement strand
TAATGGAATGGGAATTTATAAATCAAAAAATAAGAAAAAAGTTGCGGTATTAAATTTAATGGGAAATGTATTTATGAAAAAAGGTGAAAACGTATTCAGTGAAGCAGAAAAATTTATTAAAAAAGTCAAATTAAAAAATGATGCAGATTTCATAGTAGTAGATATGCATGGTGAAATCACCTCAGAAAAAATGGCAATGGGATTTTTTTTTGATGGTGAGGCCACTGCGGTTGTTGGTACACACACACATGTACCAACATCTGACCACAGAATAATGGAAAAAGGGACTGCCTATCAAACAGATCTTGGTATGTGTGGAGACTATAATTCTGTAATTGGTATGAACAAAGAAAATTCCTTAAAAAAATTTCTAAAAGATCCAACTGCTAAACAGCATTTTCCTGCACTAGGTGTAGCTACAATTTCTGGATTACTCATAAATGCAAATGATACAACTGGATTAGCTAAAAAAATTCAACCTATTATTTTAGGCGGATCCTTAATGGAGAAGAAATAAATATGGCAGGTCATTCACATTGGGCAGGTATTAAACACAAAAAAGGAAGACAAGACAAACTAAGATCAAAAATTTTTTCTAAAATTTCAAGAGAGATAACAGTTGCGGCAAAAATAGGCTCTAAAGATCCAAGTACAAATCATAGATTAAGAGCAGCAATAGAGTCTGCCAAAGAGGCTAATATGCCCAAAGATAATATTAGCAGAGCTATTAATAAATCTGATTTAAGTAAAAATGAAAATTTTGAAAATTTAAGATACGAGGGATTTGGTCCGAAAAATATTGCACTAATTATTGAAACATTAACAAATAATAAGAATAGAACTGCAGGTACAATTAGAGCAATTCTTCAAAAATTTGGGGGTAACTTAGGTACAACAGGATCAACCGTCCATTACTTCGATAATCTAGGTATTATACAATTCGACATTAATGGTATTCCAGAGGAAAAAGCTTTAGACTTTGCAACAACAACAGGTGCCGTAGATTGTTTTAGTTATAAAAATTTTCATGAGATAACTTGCAAAAAAGCTGATTTCTATAAAATAAAAAATGAAGCTGAAAAATTATTAAAAAAAATAGTTTATTCAGGTATAGAATGGAGACCTAAAATCCGTAATAGTTTAAATAAAGAGGATTCTTTGAAAATTAAAAATTTGCTTGAAATTTTAGACGAAGACGACGATATTCAAAGTGTTTTTCACAATTGTAAATTTTATAAATAATTTAATGCGAATAATTGGAATCGATCCGGGACTAAGTGGAGCTATAGCAATACTCGATGATTTAAATATTTCTGACATATTTGATATGCCTGTTATGTCTGAAGGAAAAAAAAATAAAAACCAGCTTAATAGCGCTCAATTAGTTAATATTATTAAAAAAAATATATTAACAGATAAAGAAACAATTGTAATAGTAGAGCAAGTGAGCGCAATGCCAGGTCAAGGTGTAACAAGTATGTTTAATTTTGGACAAACCTTTGGTGCTATAAAAGGTATTTGTGCCTCTTTAAACCTACCTATTTTTTTTGTGAGACCAGCTAAATGGAAAAAACATTTTGATCTTATAAATTCATCTAAAGATGCAAGTCGAACAAAAGTGATAGAAATGTATCCGTCTATATCTGAGCGTTTGAGTAAAAAAAAAGATGTAAACAAAGCAGATGCTATTCTTATAGCTAGATATTTTAAAGAGTGTAAAGCACAATTTGCTGAATAATTAACAAATATTTAAAATAATAAACGCCAAATTGATGACACAATCTACAAGTAATTACTTTTTATGGAGCAAGATATAGCATCACAAGTAGCTGGTTTAGGTGGCGCAACAGACTTTTCATTGTGGCAGCTTTTCTTAAGAGCAGACTTTGTAGTTAAAAGTGTAATAATAATTTTAATTGCTAGTTCAATTTTTTCTTGGGCTTTAATATTCGATAAAATTAGACTTTTTAGAAAAATAGATAAAAGTACACAACTATTTGAAGATAAGTTTTGGAAAGCAAAATCAGCTGAAGCATTTTATAAAAATTTACCTTTGAAGAGTGAGGATCCTCTAACAATTATATTTAAATCAGCTATGTCGGAATTAATAAAAACAAGATCCAAATCTTCAAGTATTCAAAGCGCCAGAGTAGAGCGAGTTGTTGAAGTATCAATAGACAAACAACTAAAATCTATAGAAAAAAATTTTACTTATCTTGCAACAATTGGATCAACCGCACCTTTTATAGGTTTGTTCGGAACAGTTTGGGGAATAATGAATTCTTTTCAATCCATTGCAATATCTAGAAATACTAGTTTAGCAATCGTTGCACCTGGAATTGCAGAAGCACTTTTTGCTACAGCTTTAGGTTTGCTCGCAGCAATACCTGCTGTTATTGCTTATAATAAATTTAATAGTGATAGTCAGAGATATTTTTCAAGATTAGATAATTTTTGTAAAAGATTTTTATCAATAGTTTAAATTATGGCATTCATCTTTAATCGCTCAAAAAAAGAACCAATGAGTGAAATAAATGTTACACCATTTGTTGATGTGATGTTAGTTCTTCTAATTATCTTTATGGTTACTGCGCCACTTCTTACAGTTGGAGTTCAGGTTGATCTACCAGAGTCAGCGGCGGATTCGTTACCAGATGATCAAGAACCATTAACTATAAGTATTAATTCAAAAGGGGAAATATTCATACAAGAACACAAAGTAGGATTTGACTCTATTATTCCAAAGTTATTAGCAATATCAAAAAATAGAACAGATACAAGAATATATGTAAGAGGAGATAAAACTATTAATTATGGAAGAGTTTTAGAGGTAATGGGAAGATTATCAGGCGCAGGATTTTCGAAAGTAGCCTTAATATCGGAACCTTACAAGAATTAGAGAGTATGAGTAAAAACTTATTTTTTTCTTTTTTATTTCATGCGCTAATTATTTATTTAACAGCTTTGACACTACCGTTTATGTTAAGAGAACCAATTGATTTACCACCAATTGTCTCTGTAGAATTTATAGAGATAAAAGATAAGACATATATTCCGTTTGCTCCAAAAGCCAGAGAGATAATTGAAAAAGTAAAAGAAGAAAAAAATAGAGTTGTTTCAGAACAAGCTCCGCCATCAGCAAAAGCTAAAGAAAAACCTGACAGAATTCCTTTACCCGATGATCAAAAAGAAAAAAAACAGTTAATCAAAAAAAAACAAAACCCAGAAGAAATTAAGCCTCAGATTAGACAATCATCAGAATTTGAAAAAAAGGAATTGTTTGATACAAACGAAATTGCAGCATTAATTGATAAAGCTAAAGAAGAGCAAGCAAATACCATGAAAAAAAGTGACAAGTTAACCCAAAGTAATGTTAAAAATTCTTTTGCACAGGCTCTATCTTTATCTGAAGAGGATGCTTTAAGAGCTCAAATCTTCGGATGTTGGAGTGTTCCATTGGGATTACCCTATGATAAAAACCTTTTAGTAAGAATAAAGTTACAATTAAAACCAGATGGAACTATACTTAAATCAGAAATTTTGGATCATGCAAGAATGAATACTCCTGGACAAAGCTTTTATAAAATCCTTGCTGAGAGCGCTTTAAGAGCCGTGAGAATTTGTCAGCCTCTAAAAGTGCCGCCGACTGGATATGAAAGATGGAAAAATTTACAACTAAATTTTGACCCTACAGAAATGCTAAAAGGATAAATATATGAAAAAAATAATTCTAATATTTTTAATGATTGCCATAAATTTAAATAACGCAAACGCTCTTATAAAGGTTGATATCACAAGAGGTAATCTAGATCCATTACCAATAGCTATATCACCTCTTCATGTTGATAAAAATTCACAAAAATCAGATTTGTTCGATACAAATAAATTAGGAGAAGAAATTTCAAAAATCATTGAACAGAATGCTAGATCTACAGGACTGTTCAATCCTTTAAACAAAGATGCTTTCGTACAGAAACCGGATATTGCACATTTAAAACCAAGATTTGAGGATTGGAGATTAATCAAGGCCCAAGCTTTAGTTACTGGAAAACTTTTAATTAAAGATGATAAATTAAAAGTTGAGTTTAGACTTTGGGATTTAACAGCTGCAAAAGAAATGCAAGCACTATCCTTTACCACAACCCCTTCTAATTGGAGACGAGTCGCACATATAATTTCCGATAAAATATATGAAAGGTTAACTGGAGAAGGTGGTTATTTTGACACTAGAATAATTTTTGTCTCAGAAACTGGACCGAAAGAACAGAGAGTTAAAAAATTAGCTCTTATGGATCAAGATGGACACAATATAAAATATTTAACTCTTGGAAACGAATTAGTATTAACACCAAGGTTTAATCCAACAAATCAATTAGTAACTTATATGTCCTACTTTAGAAACATGCCTAGGGTTTACCTTTTGGATATAGAAACTGGAATTCAAGAAATAGTTGGAAACTTTCCTGGAATGACTTTTGCACCAAGATTTTCTCCGGATGGAAAAAAGATAATTATGAGTTTTGCTAAAGATGGCAATTCCGACATATATTCAATGGACTTAAATACAAGAGTTGTTGAACAAATTACAAAACATCCCTCAATAGATACATCACCATCTTTTTCACCAGATGGAAAATTTATCGCATTTAACTCAGATAGAAGTGGTCTCCAACAAATTTACGTTATGAGGAGCGATGGAACTGGCGTTAAGAGAATTACGCATGGTAAAGGTCTTTATGGAACACCTGTCTGGTCACCTAGAGGAGATCTAATAGCTTTTACAAAAGTGAGAAAAGGAAGATTTTATATTGGAGTTATGAGATCAGATGGCTCAGGGGAAAGATTGCTTACTGAAAATTTTTATCAAGAAGCACCTTCTTGGTCCCCCAACGGAAGAGTTTTGATTTTTTACAGAGAGACAAAAGCTGATAAAACTGGAAAAGGTTTCTCAGCTAAACTTTGGTCCATAGATATTACAGGATATAACGAAAGAAGGGTAAAAACTGAAACAGACGCATCGGACCCATCTTGGTCCTCTTTATTGTCAAAGTAGGCTAATTTTTTGCACAATTTGGGCTTGCAACATCTAAATAAATTTGAAATATTACGCACACCTTAAATATATTTAGGAGATTAAATATGAAATTAAATATAGCGCTTAGAAACCTTTTAATAGTTTTGTTTGGTGCTTTGGTTCTATCGGCTTGCTCTACAACAAAAAAGGGCGACCTATCAGGGGACGTGTATACTGGAAAAGAAACTATTGAATATTTAGCAAGTGGTGTTCCGGACAGAGTTTTTTTTGCTACAAATAAATCAAGCTTAACAACAGCTGCACGAGACACTTTAAGAAAACAAGCTACTTTTCTGAGAAAAAATAAAGACTTGACAGTCACTGTAGAAGGTCACGCTGACGAAAGAGGTACTAGAGAGTACAACTTAGCATTAGGTGAAAGAAGAGCAAATGCTGCAAAAGATTATTTGATGACTTACGGAATTTCTGGAAAAAGAATTAACGTGATTAGTTACGGTAAGGAAAAACCAGTTAATCCTGCATCTAATCCTTTAGCATGGTCTCAAAATAGAAGATCAGTTACTGTTAAAGTAAATTAATTTTAAAATTATAAAGACCCCACTATTATCTAAAATATTGGGGTCTTTTTTTTGCCATTTTTTTTGTAAATAAATAACAATAATGATTCTAAAACGTAATTTTAACAAAGTGCTTATAGCTTTAACTTTGAGTTTAATTTTTCTTCTCACAGTTTTAAAAGCAGAAGAGGAACAATCAGACATTAATAATCAGCTTCAAAAAATTAGTTCTGATTTAAAGACACTTGAAAAAGCTTTTTATAAAACTTCAGAAATGAAAGTAAACAAAATTTCACCAAACAGTTTGAACGAAGATGTTTTGACTAGACACCTATTGAAATTAAACGATATTGAAGTTCAATTTCAAGAATTAACTAATAAGTATGAGGAAATCAATTTCAAGATTGATAGATTGTCAAACAGAATTACTAAAATGCAAACCGATAACCAATTAAGATTTAGTGATATTGAAAGTTCAAACATTACTGTAAAATCAAATTCAAAAGAAAAAAAACGACTTCCAGGAACTGACTTGCCTCAAGATCTTGGTAGAATATCTGACTCAGATTTAATAAACACTGAGGAGGTTCAACAAACACAATCAGTCGAAACCGCAGGTTTAGTTGTTACAGAAAAGGCAGAAAGAAAATCATTATTACCAAATAAATCAGCAAGAGAACAATATGAGTTTGCAGTGAGTTTCATCAAAGTTGGAGATTACGAAACCGCTGAATTTGCATTAAGGGAATTCATAGACAAAAATAAAAAAAATGAATTAGCTGGTAGTGCCCAATATTGGTATGGTGAAACCTTTAGAGTAAGACAACTATACCAAGATGCAGCCGCAGCATATTTAGATGGTTACCAAAATTATCCAAAAAGTAAAAAAGCTCCTATAAATCTTTTAAAACTTGGCAGCACACTTGTTAAAATGGGTGAGAAAGAACAAGGCTGCTTAATGATATCAGGAGTAAAAAAAGAATATCCAAAAGCAAGCCAGTCTGTGTTACAAAAAGCAGAGTATGAAAAGAAAAAGTTTAAATGCTCTAAAACTTAAAAATTTTTTATTAAAAGACAAGAAGATCTTAAACTTATATTCAAATTTTAAAAAATTTTTACTAAATATAATTAAAAATAAAAAATCATTTACAGTAGCAGTTTCTGGTGGGCCAGATAGCATGGCGTTAGCTGGTTTAAGCAATTTTTTAAAGAAAGAAAAGAATTTTAAAGTTTTTTTTGTGTTAGTTGACCATGGAATAAGGAAAAATTCCTCATTAGAAGCCGGTAAAATAAAAAAAATTTTAAATGGAAATGATATAAAACTTACAATATTAAAAAATAAAAAAAAAATATCAAGGAATATTCAAAAAAACGCAAGGGATATAAGATATAATTTAATTACTAATTTTTGTAAAAAAAATAAAACCAATTATTTTTTGACAGCACATCATAAAGATGACCAAATCGAAACTTTTTTTATAAGACTTTCAAGAGGTAGTGGAGTCGAGGGTTTATCATCTATGAGTGAAAAAACAAAATTAACAGATGGTGTTTATCTGTTAAGGCCTTTTCTTAATTCGTATAAAAGTGAACTTTCTTACGTAGCTAAAAAAATATTTAAAAAAACCTTAAAAGATCCAAGTAATAGAAATGAAAAATTTTTAAGAACAAATATAAGAAATTTAAAAAAAATTCTTGAAGAAAAAGGTTTAAATTCAGAAAGAATTATGAATTCAATTAAAAATATTTCTCTTACCAAAGAAGCAATAAATTTTTATGTAGAAAAGTCTATGAAAAAAATAGTAAAATTTAAAAAAACTAAAACAATATTGAACTTAGTAGACTTCAAAAAAGAACCTAAAGAAATTAAGTTTAGAATAATTAATAATATAGTAAAAAAAAGAGCTAAATCTTATTATCCGCCAAGATCTTATAAAGTTGTAAATCTAATAAATCGTTTCGAGGTTACAAAATTGAAGAAATGCACACTCGGTGGATGTATCTTTGAAAAAAGAAACAACTTCCTTTATGTATCTCAAGAATTTAAGAGAATTTGAAAGATTTAATAGTTTATTGGAAAATAAGGTACAAATTGCCTCATTTTTTACAACCATTTTAGTTTATATTAACTTGTTTATTTAATAAAAGTGCTTATCTATTAATTATGAACTTTAGAAACTTAATTATGTGGGGTCTTATTATCCTATTGTCAGTAGGATTATTTAACTTATTCCAAGATCCTAGAGGTGTAAGAACCCAAAGCGATCAAATCGCCTTTTCAGAATTTTTAAAAGAAGTTGATACAGGCAGAGTTGTTCAAGTTGAAATTAAAGGAAATAATATTGAAGGAACGCTCTCCGATGGCTCAAAATTTAAAACATATTCACCAAATTACCCAGAGTTAGTAGATAAGCTTAACAGTAAAGGAGTTAATATTGTTGCCTCACCAGTTGAAGATAAAATGCCATCACTATTAGGTGTACTATTATCTTGGTTTCCAATGTTGTTATTAATAGGAGTTTGGATATTTTTTATGCGTCAAATGCAAGGTGGTAGAGGTGGAGCAATGGGTTTTGGTAAATCAAAAGCAAAGTTACTCACTGAAGCACAAGGAAAGGTAACTTTTAATGATGTTGCCGGAATTGAAGAGGCTAAAGAAGAAGTAGAAGAAATTGTGGAATTTTTAAAAGATCCAAGAAAGTTTAGACGCTTAGGAGGAAAAATACCAAAAGGTGCATTGCTAATTGGACCACCGGGAACTGGAAAAACTTTATTAGCCAAAGCAATAGCTGGCGAAGCAAACGTTCCTTTTTTTACTATTTCTGGATCAGACTTTGTTGAAATGTTCGTTGGCGTTGGTGCATCAAGAGTACGAGACATGTTTGAACAAGGAAAAAAGAATGCGCCATGTATAATTTTTATAGATGAAATAGATGCCGTAGGTAGAAGCAGAGGCGCAGGCCTAGGTGGCGGAAATGATGAAAGAGAGCAAACTTTGAACCAGCTTTTGGTTGAAATGGATGGCTTTGATACAAATGAGGGAATTATTTTGATTGCCGCAACAAACAGACCAGATGTTTTAGATCCAGCCTTATTGAGACCAGGAAGATTTGATAGACAAGTCGTAGTACCTAATCCAGATATTATAGGAAGAGAAGCAATACTTAAAGTTCATGTTAAAAAAATTAATACTGGACCAGATGTGAAATTAAGAACAATTGCTAGAGGAACTCCAGGATTTTCTGGTGCAGATTTAGCTAATTTAATAAATGAGTCAGCATTACTTGCTGCAAGAAAAAATAAAAGAGTTGTTACAATGTCTGACATTGAAGAAGCGAAAGATAAAGTTATGATGGGAGCTGAAAGAAGATCTATGGTAATGTCTGAAGAAGAAAAGAAACTTACAGCTTATCACGAAGGAGGCCATGCTATAGTAGCATTGAACGAAAAAGCTTCAGATCCTATTCACAAAGCTACTATTATTCCAAGAGGGAGAGCTTTAGGTATGGTAATGAGATTGCCTGAAAGAGATCAGTTGTCCGTAACAAGAGAAAAAATGTATTCTGATATCGCAGTAGCAATGGGAGGAAGAATTGCCGAAGAACTAATCTTTGGTTACGAAAAAATTACATCAGGAGCATCATCTGATATTGATATGGCAACCAAAATGGCAAAAAACATGGTTACAAGATACGGTATGAGTAAAGATCTGGGTACAGTTGCTTATGGAGAAAATGAAGATGAAGTATTTTTAGGAAGATCAATAACTAGACAACAAAATATGTCAGAGGAAACAGCTAGGAAAGTTGACACTGAAGTTAAAAAAATCATAGACACTAGTTACGATAGGGCTAAGAAAGTTTTGACAGAAAAAATTGATGATTTACATAAAATTGCAAAAGCACTACTTGTTTACGAAACATTATCAGGTGATGAAATAAGAGACTTAATTTTAAAAAATATACAACCAACAAAACTATCTAAAAAAGATGAGGAGACAGAGGAAAAAGCTTCATCAGCAATAGATTCTATTGGTTTAAAACCAAAACCAGCACTATAATAATAGTATCATGAGGAAATATTACACTAGGGCGTGTAATTTTTATCATGGAAAAGTAGCTAAAAATCTAATTAAATCAAAAAAAGCTTTTCCACTAAATGGTAAAAAAAATATAGCCTTTGATCATATTGAAATACTATCAAGAGATACTAAAAGAATTAATTTAAATTTTTTTCATATAAATAAAATTAATAGACTAGACAATAAAATCAAAAAAACTATCACAAAAGACCTAGAAAAAATCACAACCAAAAGAAAAAATTTTATTAAAAATATTGATTTTAATAGTCCCTCAATAATGGGTATTCTTAACTTAACCCCCGATAGTTTTTCTGATGGTGGAAAGTTTAATACCTACAACAAAGCTTTTAAACAAATTTCTAATATGATTGATTCAGGAGCAAAAATTATTGATGTAGGTGGAGAGTCAACACGACCAGGATCAAATACTATCGACCCTAAAATTGAATGGAATAGAATTAATTATGTAGTAAAAAATTTCAAAAAAAAATACAAAAATATCTGTTTGTCGGTTGATACAAGAAAATCAGATATAATGATGAAAAGTATCAATTATAAAGCAGATTTAATTAATGACGTATCTGGTTTCAACCATGATCGATTAGCACTTCCAAAATTAAAAAAATTCAGAATTTCTAAAGTTTTACATCATATGCAAGGAACACCAAATACTATGCAGAAAAATCCAAAATATAAAAATGTTTTATTAGATATATTTGATTTCTTTGAAAAAGAAATTCCGAATATATCTAATAATAATAAAATTATTCTAGATCCTGGAATTGGTTTTGGTAAAACTTTGAAACATAATTTGACTTTAATTTCTAAGATATCTTTGTTTCATAGTCTTGGTTTTCCTATTTTAGTTGGAACCTCAAGAAAAAGATTTATTAATCAAATTTCTGGAGAGTATGACAGTAAAGATAGAATAGGAGGAACATTAGGATCAATTCTCTATTTATTATCTCAGGGTGTGCAAGTTTTTAGAGTTCATAATGTGAGAGAAGTTAAACAAGGAATTATGGTATTTGAGAAAATAAATGAAGAATAAATATTTTGGTACAGACGGAATTAGAGGAAAAGTAAATCAAGGAAATATAACTGGAGAAAAGTTTTTTAAATTTGGTTTAGCATCTGGAAATTATTTTAAAAATCAAAAAAAAACTAAGCAAATTGCAATTATTGCAAAAGATACAAGATTATCCGGATATACTTTAGAACCAGCTCTGGTATCCGGACTAGTCTCAGGCGGTATGCATGTTTTTACTTTGGGACCTTTACCGACAAATGGACTTGCAATGTTAACAAAATCTATGAAAGCAAACATGGGTATAATGATTACAGCATCGCATAATCCCTATTACGATAATGGTTTAAAATTGTTTGGTCCCGACGGAATGAAATTGTCGGATAAAATTGAAAAAAAAATTGAAAAACTAATTGATACAAAAAATTCAAAACAATTAACAAATCCAAAATATTTAGGCAGAGTAAAGCGTCTTGAAAATGGGAATGAAAAATATATTAAAATATTAAAAAATAATTTCCCAAAAAATTTTCACTTAAGAGGTACTAAAATAGTATTAGATTGTGCAAATGGTGCTTGTTATAAAGCTGCACCAAAAATGCTTAAAGAACTTGGAGCAAAAGTTATTTCCATTGGTGTAAAGCCAAATGGATTAAATATTAATGAGAAATGTGGGTCTACATTTCCCTCAAAAATTAAAACAGCAGTTGTTAAATATAAAGCCAATGTTGGTATTGCATTTGATGGAGATGCTGACAGAGTAATTATGTGTGATGAAAAAGGGAAAACTATAGATGGAGACCAAATTATTGCAATGCTAGCACGACGTTGGAAGTTTAAAAAAATCTTAAAAGGCGGTGTAATTGGAACATTAATGTCTAATTATGGTTTAGAAAAATTTTTAAATGAACAAAAAATAAAATTTTCAAGATCTAAAGTTGGAGATAGATACGTTAAAGAAAAAATGAAAAAGTTAAATTATAATCTAGGTGGAGAACAGTCTGGACATATTATTTTAGGAAAATTTGCTACAACAGGGGATGGTTTGTTAGTTGCTCTCGAGGTTTTATTTTCCCTTAGAAAAGGAAAAAAGGCTAGTCAACTTTTAAAAGTTTTTAAACCATTACCTCAGGTTTTAGAGAATGTAGTAGTTACTGATAAAAATATTCTTAATAATTTAAAGTGTAAAGATGCAATAAAAAAAGCTAATAGGCTTATGGGTAAAAATGGAAGAATTTTAGTTAGAAAGTCAGGAACAGAACCAAAAATAAGGATAATGGCTGAGTCGTATGATAAGAATTTAATTTTAAAATGTATAAAAATAATCAAAAGATCGATCAAATAAATTGAAACCTAAAGCAAAAATTTTAATTATTGCAGGATCAGACTCCTCAGGTGGAGCGGGGATCCAAGCAGACATTAAAACAGTTACAGCATTAGGTGGTTATGCGATGACAGCTGTTACCGCTATAACGTCTCAAAATACAACTGGTGTAAATTCGGTTGTACCCATACATCCTAGAGAAATAGAAAAACAAATTTTATTCACCTCTAGAGATATTAAACCAGACGCAATTAAAATTGGAATGCTTCATTCAACAGATGTAATTAATTCTGTAATAAAATCTCTTAAAAAAATCAAAACGAAAAAAATAATATTAGATCCAGTTATGGTAGCCAAAGGTGGGTTTAAATTAATTAATAATAGAGCGATTAAAACTTTAAAAAAAAAGTTAATTATGAAGGCTTATCTTATAACTCCAAATATACCAGAAGCAGAAGAGCTAACTAACACCACAATTAAAAATACAAAAGATATGATTAGAGCTGCCAATATTCTGCTTAAATTTGGAGCTAAAAATATATTGATCAAAGGCGGCCATAGAAATACAAAAACTATGCAGGATGTATTATTAAATAAAAAACAATTAAAAATTTTTAAAAATAAAAAAATTAAAACAAAAAATACACATGGAACTGGATGTACACTGTCAAGCGCTATCGCAACGTTCTTTGCTTGTGGAAAAAATATAAATAAATCCTGTGAGCTTGGTATTAAATATGTTAATCAATCTATAAGATCCAATCTTAATTATGGAAAAGGCCAAGGACCAATTAATCATTTAAGTTCAATAATAATAGACAGGAAATATAGATAATGAAAAATGTAGTAGTGGTTGGTTCACAATGGGGAGATGAAGGAAAAGGAAAAATTGTAGACTGGCTTTCAAGTGAAGCTGATATTGTTGTGCGTTTTCAAGGAGGACACAATGCTGGTCATACTTTAGTTATAGATGGAGTGACGTATAAGTTAAGACTTTTACCATCCGGTATAGTCAGAAAAAATAAGGTTTCCATAATTGGAAATGGTGTAGTCGTTGATCCCTGGGCACTTCTTGATGAAATTAAAGAAATTCAGTCAAAAGGAATAAAAGTTGATGAAAATAATTTAATATTATCCGAGTCAGCAAATCTTATTCTTCCATTTCATAAAGAAATGGACGAAATAAGAGAAGATGCAGCTGGTAAATCAAAAATTGGAACGACAAGAAGAGGAATTGGGCCTGCTTACGAGGATAAAGTTGGAAGAAGATCAATCAGAGTAATGGATTTAGTTTCAGAAACTAATCTTGATCATAGATTAGAAACCGTCCTTATCCATCATAATGCCATAAGAAAAGGTTTAGGAAAAAAAATATTCAAAAAAGAACAATTAAAGAAGAATTTATTAAAAATTGCTCCTGAAATATTGAAATTCTCTAAACCAGTTTGGAAGAAAATCGATGAATATAAATCAAAAGGAAAGAAGATATTATTTGAAGGTGCCCAAGGTATTTTATTAGATGTGGATCACGGAACTTATCCATTTGTAACATCATCCAATACTGTTGCATCTTCAGCTGCAACTGGAACAGGCTGTGGCACAAACACTATTAATTATGTTTTAGGGATAACAAAAGCTTATACCACAAGGGTTGGAGAGGGTCCCTTTCCAACAGAACTTAAAGATGAAATTGGTGAAAAATTAGGTACAAGAGGTAAGGAATTTGGAACTGTAACTAGTAGAAAAAGAAGATGTGGTTGGTTTGATGGAGTTTTAGTTAGGCAAACTATAAAAATTTCTGGAATTAATGGAATAGCACTTACAAAACTTGATGTTCTGGATGAGTTAGATGAAATAAAAATGTGTATTGCTTATAATTTAAATGGTAAAAAAATTGACTATCTTCCTGCAGCAGTTAATGATCAATTGAAAGTAAAACCAGTTTATAAAATTTTTAAAGGCTGGAAATCATCTACGAAGGGCATAAAAGAATTTAATAAATTACCAGAAAAAGCAAAAATTTATATTAAAGAATTAGAAAATTTTATTCAGGCAAAAGTATCAAGCATTTCAACCAGCCCCGAAAGAGACGATACTATACTAATTGAAAACCCTTTTTAACAAGGGGGAAGAAGATTTTTTGATCTATCAGAATTAAGCATTGCTTTTTGAAGTTTCTCAAAAGCTTTAGTCTCTATTTGCCTTATTCTTTCTCTACTAATTTTGTACTTTTTACTTAGCTCATCTAAAGTTTTGGGATTTTCTGAAAGTTTTCTATATTCGATTATTTCTCTTTCTCTTACATCTAAGATTTTAATAGCTTCATATAAAAGTATTTTCTTCTCATCAAGTTCTTGTTTTTGAGAAATATAAAGTTCTTGATCCAAATTATCATCAACAATCCAGTCCTGCCATTCTGCTTTTTCATCACTTTTAATAGGGTCGTTTAAAGACTTTTCTTGTCCCATCATTCTTCTATTCATTGATATTACTTCATCTGATTTTACGTTAAGTTTATCAGAAATAATATCTACTTGTTCTTTTTTTAAATCACCTTCTTGTCCAGGAGCTATTTGTTGTTTAATTTTTTTTAAATTGAAGAACAGTTTTTTTTGAGCTGCAGTTGTTCCCATTTTTACCAAACTCCAAGATCTTAAAACATATTCTTGAATTGAGGCTTTTATCCACCACATAGCGTAGGTTGCAAGTCTAAATCCTTTATCAGGGTTAAATTTTTTAACAGCCTGCATTAAACCAATGTTTCCCTCAGATATTATTTCCCCCATTGGTAAACCATATCCTTTATAACCCATCGCGATTTTTGCTACCAACCTCAAATGACTAGTTACTAATTTGTGTGCTGATTTTAAATTACCTCTATCCTTCCAATTTTTGGCTAACATATATTCTTCTTCAGCATCAAGGATTGGAAATTTTTTAATTTGAGCTAAATACAAACTCAATCCACCCTCGCCGGATATAGAAGGAACTTTTGCAGTTAAATTTTTAATACTCATATAATATATATATTTCTTTATTATAATTCTTCAACCATCAAAGTTTTTAAGAAACCCTAATATTTTATTAAAATCTTGCGGCAATTTAGACTCAAAATTCATAAATTTTTCATTTTTAGGGTGAATGAATCCTAAACTTTTTGCATGCAATGCTTGTCTATTAAAACTTGTAAGAATTTTTTCAAACTGCTTATTTATTTTTTTGAACTTCATTTTTTTCTTTCCATACTTTTGGTCGCCCAATAATGGATTTCCTTTGTATGATAAATGAACTCTAATTTGATGTGTTCTTCCTGTTTCTAATGTGCATTCAATTAAACTAATTTTTGGAATATTTTTATAATTAAAAACTTTTAAAGTTTTATAATTTGTAATAGCATTTTTTCCAAGGGTATCGCTTACGGACATAAGTTGTCTATTTTTTTTACTTCTTGAAATTAACGTAGATATTTTTCCATTCAATGGCCTTATAACACCCCACGCAAGCAAAATATATTTTCTTTTAACTAAATGATTATTAAATTGTTCTGATAATTTTACATGCGCTGAATTATTTTTTGCGACCACAATTAGACCACTTGTTTCTTTATCAATTCTGTGAACGATACCTGGCCTAAAAGACCCTCCTAAATTTGATAAATTATTTTTGTAAAAATGAACGAGACCATTCACTAAAGTATTTTGTTTATTTCCAGCACCTGGGTGAACCGTTAATCCACTTGGTTTATTTATAACCACTATTTGGCTATCATCATAAACTATATCAAGCAGAATATTTTTCGGAATAATATTTTCACCTTTATCTTCGTTAATTGAAATTTCTACTTTATTTTCTTTTTTAACTTTTGTAGATGCCAAGGTAACAAATTGATTGTTTATCCTTACACCTTTTGAAATAATTATTTTCTTTATTTGAGATCTAGTGAGGTAATCTAGTTTATTGCTTAAAAATTTGTCTAATCTTAAATTTTTATCACTTAATTCTACAAAAAATGTTATTGTTTTATTCATTTAATAATTTAAAACATAATATATGCGCTCGTAGCTCAACTGGATAGAGCGTCTGACTTCGGATCAGAAGGTTGAGGGTTCAACTCCTTCCGGGCGCACCACTTCAAATAATCCATTTTTTTAATTTTTCTTTATTTTCAAGAATATATCTTGGAAAAGATGAATCAACTTCAACTTTTTTTAGATCATAGCCTCTATTAAAAATATCCTGCCCAGTTTTAATTTTAAGCTCTATATTTTTTTCGTTTGCTATATCGGTTCTATTGAACTCACCATGTGCAAAAGATTTAATTTTATTTAATATATTCTCTGGTGTTTGAAGATAAGCAAAATGCCAACCACCTTGATTAATTATTTGAATATTTCTAATTTTATCAATTCTCCAAAATGGATATTTTTTAAATTTTAGATCTCTTAGCCACTGGGGTGATTTAAAGTTTTTTTTTAAACAAATTTTAGATCCATGCCAATTATTTTCTTTCAAGTTTAAAAGATTAAGTTTGTACATGAACATTTTTTGGGAAAAAACAGCATATTTATTTTTATCAAATTCGTTAAGTTTTCTTAAATCAGGTATTTCATCTACATCAGATAGTATAACCAAGTCGTTATCGTTAGCTTTTTTTAAACCTTTCATTATAGAATTTCTTTGGTGCTGTTCTACTAAAGACTCCCCCCCTTCGTGAGGTCTTATAATATTTTCAGGCGTGTCATCAACAACTATATAGTTTATTTTATTTTTAAATCTTTTATAATTATTAATATTAAAGTTAAGTTTTTTTGATTTACCCTGGTGATTGATGGTTGACTCAACAATAATGAAATTATCTACGAATTCATTTAATATATTTAATCTTATATCTAGAATATTTTCTTCATTAAAATATTGAAAACAATCAAATATAGCCATTAGATTTAATTAAAATACCTATCTTCAATTTTTTTATAATATTCTGTATACTTCAAATCAATAATTTCAGATATTTGTTTTAATAATTTAATTTGTCCACAGATTAATAATAGACTAATAAATTCTTTTTCATTATCTTTAATAAGTTTCTTTCCAGCACTTGTCAAAAAATTAGGAATAAACATCATGTCCATTTCAGCTGGAGTTCTAGTAGCATGAGATCCAATTTTTTTCCAATCACACAGTATGTAATTAAGTTGATATATATGATTATTTACCTCTGTCCAATAAGGTGAATTTTTATACATAGGGAATATTTGAACTTCACATTTTATTAACAAGGGTCTGTAATCTCCTAAACCTTTAAGAATTTCAAGCTCAGAGCCTTGTGTATCAATTTTTAAATAATCCAAATTATTAATTTTTAAACTTTTAAGACTGGAAGAAAGTGTATCGCATTCAACCATTTCAGCTTTATCAATTTCAAAAAGATGATAGTCTTTTTCTTTAAAACCATAAATTTTTAGAGCATCCTTATTAGGCTCAAACATTGATGAACTTCCTGGCCTTTTACTTAAAATATTTAATTTTTTTAAACCTTTAGTACTCCAAAGTCCTTTATTTATTACATGGTCATGTATTTTATTTTTTTCATCGTTCATTAATGGGTCAACAACTATAGTTTCAAAATATTTATTATATTTAGTTTGAAAGAACAGATCGGAGTTAAATCCTCCTTGTGCACCAACATCCAAACCAATTAATTTTTTACTTTTGAGTAATTCATTAATAACTGGTTGAAAGTCATAAAAATTATTTTGTAGAATTCTTTTCTCCTCAAAAAAGTTTGTTACTCTAGACGTGGATTTCAAAAATTGAAATAATTTAAATAAAAACGGTAGTATCAATTTAGTTATACTTACTTTTAGTTTTCTAAGAAACATAAAGATTCTTTATTTTTTTGTAAACGTAGCAATACCTATTTTTTTTCCTTCTATAACTGAAGATGAGCAGTGTAAATGACTTCTATCAAAAATTAGCATAGATCCTACTTCCCATTCATAAATTAATTCTACTTCTAAACCTTTCAAATTCTCAATTTTTTCATGTTTTAAATATTTTTCATGTATTTTTTTATCAAAAGGGCTATTTCCGAACATACTTAAATGTTCGGAAGACCTTTTATTTTGACCATAGCCAAGGTTTTTTTTCTTAAGCTCCTCTGGGTCTTGCGTGAATGTTGTTGATCCACCATAATATCTATTTTTAAAAATTACAGTACTTCCAATTGGAGAAAGAGGTATTAAGCTTTGTTTATAAATTTGATTTTTATATTCAAAACCTGCATCTACATGCAGTCCGATAGGCGCATAACTTTCTTGTATAAGGCCAAAAATATCTTTACCTTTTTCATCTTGAAGATTATCCATTTTAAAATCTCCTATTTCTTTTTTTAATCTTTCACAAAATATTTTTTCTAACTCCTCACTATAGCCTTGCAACCATCTTTTCTTGATTACATTTTGCTTTTTATTATGAACTGTTATTGGCAAATCATTATATAACTTTAAAAACTTATCAATTTCGTTTTTATTAAATAAATTTTTTAAAACCTTAGGAGGAGATTCTGTTTTTTTAATCTGTTCAATTTTACTATCCATATACTTTACTCTCCCATATTAATTAAAGTTCCTCTGTCTTTGGCTCCAAAGTAAGAAACATAAAAAATTATAATACCAAATACAAAATAAAGCATAGATATAGATATTGATTTAATTATGTCATAATAGTTTACTATTCCAGTAATTAAAATACTTCGCATTTCTTCAAAAATATGGACCAAAGGTAGACCTTTCGCAATAAACTGTAATGTATCTGGCAAAATTTCTATTGGATAATAAATACAACCCAAGGGGGCTAAAAAAAATAAACTTGCCCAAGCTATATTTTCAAATGAAGGACCGAATCTTAACAATCCAGACGTAACCAATAATCCTAAGCTAATACCAAACAAATATAGTGCAATTAATAAAAACAATAGTGGAATCCCAAGCTTAAAAACTGAAACACCAAATAGTGGCACTGCTAAAATTGCGGCAGGTATCAAACCAATAAGAGTTCTTAGTACTGCGGTTAAAGTTAATGATGTAATTATTTCACTTATTTTAATTGGAGCTATAAATAAATTTGTAAAATTTCTACTCCATATTTCCTCAAGAAACATCATATTAAAACTAATACTAGCTCTAAATAAAAAGTCATATAAAATTGCGGCTGTTAAAATTACTCCCACAGTGTTACTATAATATTCAGAATTAAGAGTAAAAAACTTTGAAATGAATCCCCATAAAAAAATTTGCACAGTTGGCCAATAGATTAAATCAATTATTCTAGGAAAAGAATTACTTATTAAATATAAATGTCTTAAACCAAGAGCGTAAATTTTATTAAAATTCATCTTTACTCCTAGCTAATTTTAAAAAAGTTTCTTCAAGATTATTCCTTCCGTGTCTTTGAATAATTTCTTTACAGGTTCCTTTATCAATAATTTTTCCTTTTTTCATCATTATTATACTGTCGCATAACCTTTCTACTTCACTCATATTGTGTGAAGCCAATAAAATAGTGACTTGATTTTTTAATTTATATTCTTGAATGTAGCTTCTTACAAAATCTCCAATGTCAGGATCTAAGCTAGCAGTTGGTTCATCTAAAAGTAAAATTTCAGGTTTATTTATCAAAGATTTTGCAAGTGAAACACGGTTTTTTTGACCAGATGATAATTCTCCAGTTTTTTTATCAAAAAAATTTTTTATATCAAGATCCTTTGAGAT
>CACHWO010000014.1 GCA_902583685.1 uncultured Pelagibacteraceae bacterium | reverse complement strand
TTTTGAGTTACGATCGAGCGTTTCGCCATCAAGTGCAGTTGCAACTATTGATACCCTCATTTTACCAGTTAGGTTATTATCTTTTATCGCTCCAAAGATTAATTCTGCTTCTGGATCAACTTCTGCTCTTATTTTGTTTACTGCCTGATCAACTTCAAATAATTTGATATCTTCACCACCAGTTATATTTACTAAAAGTCCCTTAGCTCCTTTTAATGAGTAGTCGTCTATTAGTGGGTTATTAAGTGCAAGTTCTGTTGCAGTAATTGCTCTATTCTCACCATCTGCCTCCCCTGTTCCCATCATAGCTTTGCCCATCGAGCTCATAACGGTTTCAACGTCTGCAAAGTCTAGATTGATAAGACCTGGTCTTACCATTAAATCTGTTACACTTCTTACTCCGTGTTTTAAAACATCGTTAGATAAAGAAAAAGATTTTTCAAAAGTAGTGGACTCATTAGCAATTTTAAAAAGATTTTGATTTGGGACAACTATAGAGGCATCTAAATGTTTTTTTAATTTTCCCCAACCGTCAATTGCTCTTCTCATTCTTTTTGGTCCCTCATAAGAGAATGGTAAAGTAATTACTCCAACAGTTAGTATATTTAATTCTTTAGCAGCTCTTGCAATAACGTGAGATGCACCTGTCCCTGTGCCGCCACCCATCCCAGCTGTTATAAAAACCATATTTGCTCCTTGCAAATAACTAACTATTTCATTTAAGGACTCATCTGCGGCTGCTTGGCCTATGTCATGCTTTGCTCCAGCACCAAGACCTTTGGTTAAATTCATACCTATTTGTATTTTTGCATCGGCTTTGTTTGCTTTTAAATCTTGGGCATCTGTATTTACAGCAACAAATTCAACACCCTTCATTCCATCATCGATCATCGCGTTTATTGCATTTCCACCCGCGCCACCTATTCCCATTACTAAAATCCTTGGTTTTAATTCTTTTAATTCTCCTCCACCGATATTAATTGTCATACACCCTCCTTTTTGAATTTATTTTCCCATTTTAACGCTGACCTATTGATATAAGATTTTTTTTTAGAAATTTGTTTAAATCTCTCAAATAACTTAGGATCCCACATTTGAAAAACTTTGCCTAAACCAACAAATACAATGCTGGATTTTATTTTTGCATGATTGAGTAATTTATTAGGAATAGTTACCCTGCCTTCACTATCAAAGTTTAAATTTATACTTTCTGATAAAACGGAAGTGGCAAAATAATCTCTTTTGTCATCAAATGGTCCTAGAGAGTCTATACTTTCAGATAATTTTTCAATTCTGTCTTGGGCACATGCATCTAATGCAAGATTATTAAAAGAGGGATAGGTAATAAAACCATTATATCCCATAGAATTTAGATATGCTCTAAAGCTTGAAGGCACTGACACCCTTC
Organism: uncultured Pelagibacteraceae bacterium; assembly: GCA_902583685.1. Lineage (GTDB taxonomy): Bacteria > Pseudomonadota > Alphaproteobacteria > Pelagibacterales > Pelagibacteraceae > Anoxypelagibacter. The sequence goes on along the minus strand of CACHWO010000014.1, from coordinate 18,681 downwards.
CTTTTTTGTCTAAGTTGTTCTCGAATGTTGACAAAAACATATAACATTTAATCTCCCATTCCCATTAATTGGGAATTCATGGGATAGTATGGGTATATTTTATTATAGTCAATAACTATTTTGATTAATTATTGTAACTCTTAAAATGAGAAATGATACAAAACATGAACATTGATAAGCTTTGCTAGGCAATCTATAAGCCGGGTTCTGTCATTTAAGATGTCATTTCTCTAGATTTAGACTCACGCCTAAACTCAAGCAACTAACCCTGACGACTAACTAAAGGCTGTTTTTTGCTTCCGCAGTGTCGTCTCTTTTTAGTCTTGCTCCCAGTGGGGTTTGCCATGCGTTTTTTGTTACCAAAAAACCGGTGTGCTCTTACCACACCTTTTCACCCTTACCTTGATTAGGCGGTATATTCTCTGTGGCACTATCCCTAAAGTTACCTTTGCCAGCCGTTAGCTGGCACTGCGCCTTTAAGAGCCCGGACTTTCCTCTACAATTAGCTTGTAGCGACAATCCAATTGCCTAGCGAGAGTAGATATAATAGTTAATGAGAAGAAATCAAGAAATATTTGATTTTTTAGCTAAAAACTCGCTTATTTTAAAGGTTTCTAGATCTAAAATGCCATTGATTTTATTCTGTCTAAATTTTCTTTGAAAATTCATAATTATTTTTTTTTTATAATCAGAACTTAAATAACAATAACCAATCTTTTGTAAATTTTTGATAAATTGTTTTTTAGAAATTTTTTTAATACTTTTTAAATTATAAATTATTTGATTTTTGGATGGATAAATTCCAATCCCTTTTTTACCAAGAAATGCCCAAGGAAATTTTTCACCAGGATCTATTTTTCTTAGTGGCGCGATATCTGAATGTCCAAGAATTAACTTATTCTTAATTTTGTACTTTCTTTTTAGTTTTTTACATAATTTGATTAATGTATTTATTTGCTCTTTTGTAAAATTTTGATAGCCATATTTATGACCTTTATTTACAAGCTCAATACCGATAGAGTTTTTATTGAGATTTTTATTTTTTTTCCACCTAGATTTTCCTGCGTGCCAAGCCACTTTTAACTCTTCAACTAATTTAAAAATTTTTCCTTTTCTATTAATTAAATAATGACAACTTACTTTAGTTTTAGGATTCATCAGCCTTTTTAGAGATTCGCGCTCAGATTGCATACCTGTATAATGCAATACTATTGAAGTTATACTTTTAACACTACGTAATTTATTATCGTGATTTGTGGAATTAAGCTTGGTAATTTGCATTAAAGTTATATATAGCATAACATAACTTAATGATGCTTAAAGGTCTAAAAAAATTAACTTTAATTGTATTTCTTGGACATTTTTTTATATTGTCTAACGCAAATGCTAGCGACAGTTATACTGTAAACGAGTGTTTCGAAAACGCGAGCAGAGCAACACTTAAGTTTAACATGGTTTTAGACAAAGCTGTTTTCAAGCCTATTTCAAAAGGTTATAGAGCTTTGCCGGTACCTATTCGGTTAGGTACTAGTAATGCAGTAGAGAATTTACGTTCATTGTTAACTTTATCAAATAATATTCTTCAGGGTGATTGGAGACTTGCGGGTAATACTGCCGGCAGATTTGCAATAAATTCTACAGTTGGAATACTTGGATTTTTAGATCCAGCTGAAAAAATGGGGTTTGAAAAGAAATCAAGAGAAGATTTTGGTCAAACCTTGGCTATATGGGGTGCAGATAGTGGTTGTTATTTTGTACTTCCCTTTTTAGGGCCCACAACCGCAAGAGATGCGGTTGGTTTGGTGGGAAACACTTTTTTAGATCCCGTTTACCAAATAACACATAATACAGAAGTGATGGATAGAAGTTATTCTGAACATAACTATTGGTATTTTAAAGGCACAGATGCAACAGATTTTAGATCAAAAAATATTGAGTCAATAGATAGTTTGGAAAAGAATTCAATAGATTTTTATGCTTCAGTCAAAAGTTTATACCTGCAAAATAGATCCCAAAAAATTTCGAATGAAGATATTTTAAATAAAAATCAGGACGATAGCGATTGGGAAGAAATAGATAGCCAATAAAAATAAATTATGAAGAAAAGTATTTCTCTCTTAATCTGGTCATTTTTGGCCTGGTTTATAATACAAGTTAGTTGTTTTTCCTACAGCAGTGATCCTGAAAAATTTATATCTGAGATTGTTGAAGAGGCAAAAATAGTTTTAAATAGTGATATAACTAAAGAGGAAAAAGCAAAAAAATTATCTGATTTAGCTTTGAAAACTGTAGATATAAAAGGTATTGGATATTATACACTTGGAAGTAAGAGAAAAGATTTGTCGCCGGAAGAATTGGAAAAATATGAGAAAATTTTCCAAAAATACTTTTTAAAAAGTTTTACATCAAGGTTAACTGACTATTCAGATCCCAAAATCGCAGTTTTATCTTCAGAAAAAATAAATGAAAAATATACTATCGTTAAATCTATGTTATTAAAAACAAGTAAAAAACCTGAGGTTAAAATTGATTGGAGAGTCTATACAAATGATCCTGAAAATCCATTAATAAGAGATCTTATTATAGAGGGTTTGAAGCTAGCTAGAACTCAAAAAGAGGAGTTCTTGTCTATACTAAGCGCAAACAACAACGATATTAATGCTTTGTTTTTAAAATTAGAGGAATTTATAAATCAATAATAAAATGATCTGGTATTTAGTAATTAGTTTGTGGCTTTTGGGTACATTAGTTGATTAATTGGTGGGCCCGCCAGGATTCGAACCTGGGACCAATACATTATGAGTGTACTGCTCTAACCAGCTGAGCTACAGGCCCCTAATAAAGTTATTACTACACAATAATTTATTTTTCTAGGAAACTTTTCAATTGTTTTGATCTACTAGGGTGTTTCAGTTTTCGAAGTGCTTTTGCTTCAATTTGACGAATTCTTTCCCTTGTAACAGAAAATTGTAATCCCACCTCTTCCAAAGTATGATCGGTATTCATACCTATCCCAAATCTCATTCTTAAAACTCTTTCTTCTCTAGGCGTCAATGATGCCAGGATTTTTGTAGTAGACTCGCTGAGATTTGATCTTATTGCTGTGTCAAGCGGCTGTAGTGCATTCTTATCCTCGATAAAATCGCCCAAACTACTATCTTCTTCATCTCCAACTGGTGTTTCTAATGACACCGGTTCTTTTGAAATTTTTAAAACTTTTCTTACCTTCTCAAGAGGCATAGCTAATTTTTTTGCTAATTCCTCAGGGGTAGCTTCTCTTCCTGACTCACTTAAAATTTGCCTTTGTGTTCTGACGATTTTATTTATGGTTTCTATCATGTGCACAGGAATTCTTATTGTTCTTGCTTGGTCAGCAATTGATCTCGTTATAGCTTGTCTAATCCACCAAGTTGCATAAGTTGAAAACTTATAGCCCCTCCTATATTCAAATTTATCTACTGCTTTCATTAACCCAATATTTCCTTCTTGTATTAAATCTAAAAATTGTAGGCCACGATTTGTATATTTTTTTGCAATAGATATCACTAATCTCAAATTAGCTTCGACCATTTCTCTTTTTGCAGCTCTGGACTCCCTCTCTCCCTTTTGAATTCTTTTAACTAAATATTTAAATTCACCAACAGGAATTTCAATTCTCTTACTAAATTCTATAAGTCTATTTCTTATATCAGTTATTTCTTTTTTATTTTTTTTAAAGAAATTTTTCCAAGTTTTGTTTTCGATAAGAAAATTTTCAAATTTTGGATTTATTTCGTTACCAATATAATATTTAAGAAATTCATCTCTTGAAATCTTGTTGTCTATCGCAAGTCTTAATAGAACACCCTCTAAAGAAATTACTTTTTTGTTCTCTTTATAATGTGACTGAACAAGTTCCTCTAAAATTGATGGTGCTAACTGTAAATTATTAAAATCTTTTACTAATATTAATTGAATTTTTTTTAGATTTTTATTTTTAGATGTAGACAGCTCTTTGCTGTTTAAAATACAATCAAGTTTCTCAATTTGATATTTTTTTAATTTGATATAATTCTTTGATAAATTTTGTATTATAGAAACTATCTTAGGCTTAATTTCTTCCTCCATCGCTGCTAAGGAAACGTTAAATTCATCCTCTTCTTCGACGAATGTATTTTCACCTTTTTTTTCTTCATCACCTTTTGAATCTTTTGTTTTGACTGATTTGTCTTTTGTATCCTCATTTTTTTCTTTAGTTTTTTTTCTAGAACTATTCTCCTCGTTTTCGAAATCTTCATAAGTAGAATCTATATCAATTATATCTCTAACAAGTAATTCTCCTTTTTCTAATTTTTCATTCCAATCAAATATTTTTTTTGCAACGATTGGGCTTTGGGTTAAAGCGTTTATCATTACATCTTTACCAGCCTCTATTCTTTTAGCAATGGCGATCTCTCCTTCTCTTGACAGGAGTTCTACTCCGCCCATTTCTCTTAAGTACATTCTTATAGGGTCGTCACTTTTATCTGCTGATTTTTCATTTGCGTTTGTTGAGTTTTCTTTTTTCTTTAGTGACTTAAACTCTGATTTTTTGGATACCAAACAAATTTTATTATCGAAGATTATAATGATCGCTTTTTCTAAATTTTCAGATGACTTACCCCTTTTACCTAATGATTTACCTAATTCTTCGTAAGTTATGAAGCCTCTATGCAAACCACGTGCCAGTAGTCTCTCAAAAGATTTTGTTATTAATTTTTCTTTCATTTAAATTTAAGATGATAATGAATATATAAGTAGAAATTTTAAAAAATCTATACTTAATTTATTCCTTGTTTATCTGCTTTTTTAACTCTATTAGGTCAGAATAGGATTTTTCATCAAAATTATCCATCAATTTTCTTTCCAAGTTATCTATTTTCTTTGAAAATTTGATTTCGTTAAGCTCTTTTAGGATTTCATTTAAAAGTTCAATTTGTTGGTTTTCATTCTTTTTACGATAAATATTCTTGATTACTGAATTTTGATTTATGTCGCTAATAAGGTTTGAATATTTTTTATTAAATTCTGATTGATTTTTTTGATTAAAGTTCCCACTTGATATTAAACTTAATAATTCTGTTTTAAGAAGGTTTAAACTTTTTGAAGAAAATTCAATTTCCTCAAATATTTCAATTCTCGGTGAAATAATTTTAGGATAATTAAACATGATATATAAAATCGAATATTCCTTTATCTCTTCTTTTGTGAGGTGGTCTCTAGCTATAGATAGTTTTTTTGTTTCCTGTAAAATTTTATAACTTTTGAATTTATTTTTCTTATTTGAACTTTGTAATGGTGTCAGATTTTTAATTTTTTCCAGATAATTTTCTAAAATATATTTTTTTAGTGTTTTGTCCTTAATTGTTTGACATAAGTATTTAAATTTTTTTTCAAAATTCGCTATAGCATATGGATCAGATCTATTAATATTATTAAGATATATTCTCCATATAAATTCTTCTATAGGTTGACTAGATTGAATAAATTTTTCAAAATTTGATTTGCCTTTCTCTTTTATATAATCATCTGGATCGAGACCATTTACTAAATTTACAAAACTAATTTTATTATTTTCTTTAATAAACTGAATAAGATTTTCAGCAATACGTAATGATGCATTTTGACCACTTTTGTCTCCATCTAAACAAATAATTGGATTAGAGAAAAATTTCCAAATTAAATTTATTTGATTTTCTGTAAGAGCAATACCTGAATTTGAAACAACATTTTTTATTCCAGATGAGTAAATACTAATAACGTCCATATATCCTTCTACAACAATTACTTGTTGACTTTTATTTGAGAATTTTGCTTTGTCTAAATTAAAAACGTGTTTACCCTTCTTGTAAAACTCTGTTTCAGGTGAATTTATATATTTAGCTGTTTTATTATTATTTTCTATTACTCTTCCACCAAAAGCAATAACATCTCCTAACACGCTTTTAATTGGAAAAATTATTCTTGAATAAAATCTATTTATAATTTTATTGTACTTTTCATTTTTATAAAAAAGACCGGTTTCGAATATTTCTTTTTCACTAAATTTTTTTAACAAAATATTATAAAATTCTGAAGTATTTGAAACGAAACCTATTTGGAAATCTAAAATTATATCTTTGTTAATACCTCTTTTTGATAAGTAATTTAAAGCAGATGTTCCTCTTTTATTTAGTAATTGTTGATTGTGATAATTGGCATACTCTTTCAAAATATCTTTATAAGTTTTATACCTTTTTTCTTTTTCAACATCAAAATTAGAAAAACGATAAGGCTGCATTCCAGCCTCTGAAGCCAATTCTCTAACAGCCTCACCAAATTTTAAGGATCTTGTTTTCATAATAAAATCAAAAATATTACCGTGCTCACCTGAACTGAAACAATGATAAAAACCTTTCTCATCACTAATTGTGAAAGATGGAGTTTTTTCATTTGTAAATGGAGATATTCCTATGAATTCTTTACCTCTTCTTTTTAACTTCACTGTTTTTCCAACAACCTGTGAAACCTTCAACCTCAATTTAATTTCGTCTAAATATTCTTTAGGGTATTTCATCATATTTATTTTAAAGTTTCTTTTATGATTTTGCTTACTTTAGAAAAGTCTAAGGCTTCATTATTACTACTTTTTTTAAGGTGCCCCATAATCTTGCCCATATCTTTAATCGAACTTGCACCTATTGATTTTATTGCTTCCTCACAAATTTTTTTAGTTTCGTCATCGTTTAATTGTTTTGGTAAAAAACTATTTATAATTTCTATTTCTTTTTTTTCATTGGCTAATAACTCATTCCGACCTGCTTTTTTATAGGCATCACAAGAATCATTTCTCTGTTTAACCATTTTTTTTAAAAGGTTTAATAGATCAGCATCTGGTAACGTACTTCTATCTTTAATTTTTTTGGCAATAATTGCATCTTTAATGGCTGCAACTACTAGTCTTAAAGTAGAATAGGTATCCTTATCTTTGGCCTTTAAAGCCTCGCTAAGCTTTGTTTCAATTTTTGTTTGTAGAGACATTTTATCTTTAAACTTATTTTAATCACATATTATCTTAAAAACAAAAAGAATTGAGTTGACGATTGTTAGCCTTTTTCATATAAAACGCAAAACCTTAATTAAAAGGTTTCCTTTAACTCATGAGTTGTATTTGAGACAGGCCATAAAAAAACAAATTGATAAATCATATAATTTTTCAACAGGTATTTTAGTTTTTGAAGACGGTACAAAATTTTTTGGCAACGGAATTGGTTTTGAGGGAAAAGCTGTTGGGGAAGTTTGTTTCAATACTTCTATTACAGGCTATCAAGAAATAATAACTGATCCGTCTTACTCGGATCAAATAATAAATTTTACATTTCCTCACATCGGAAATGTAGGAACAAATATCGAAGATAACGAGTCAGATAAAACGTGGGTAAAAGGTATCATTATTAACTGCAATATTACTGAACCATCTAATTACAGATCTTTAAAAAAATTAGATGTTTGGCTTAAAAAAAGACGAATTGTAGGTATTTTTGGTTTAGATACTAGAATTATAACTAATTATATAAGAGATGTAGGTGCCCCTAAAGGAACGGTACAATTTTTGAAAAAAGGTAATCATAACTTCAGAGATCTTTTAAGTGAAGCAAGATCTTGGCATGGCCTTAAAGGCTTAGATCTTGCAAAAAAAGTAACATGTAGGAAACCCTATAAGTGGAAGTCGTTAAAATCATGGAATAAAAATAAAGGCTATGTAAAAAATGAAAAAAATAAATATAAAATTATTGCAATTGATTATGGTATTAAAAAAAACCAATTAAGATGTTTTTCAGATATTGACTGTAGTGTTACAGTTGTTCCTGCTGATTTTGCTGCAGAAGAAATAATAAAACTTAAACCTGATGGTATATTTTTATCAAATGGTCCTGGGGACCCAGCAGCAACTGGTAAATATGCTGTGCCAATAGTAAGAAAATTAATTGAAAATAAATTTCCTATTTTTGGGATATGTCTTGGTCATCAAATTTTATCATTAGCACTTGGGGCAAGAACAAAAAAAATGTCACTTGGTCATAGAGGTGCAAATCATCCTGTAAAAAATTTAATAACCAATAAAGTTGAAATCACAAGCCAAAATCATGGTTTTGAAGTTGACCTTAAATCTATTCCAAGACAAGTAAAAGTTACTCACAAGTCACTATTTGATAGCTCAATAGAAGGGATCGAAGTTGAGAAGAAAGGATTGTTTTCAGTTCAATATCATCCAGAAGCCAATCCTGGGCCACAAGACAGCAAATATTTATTCGAAAAATTTCTTAAAAATATTAGAAAAAGAAAAAATGGGAAAAAGAAAAGATATTAAAAAAATTTTAGTTATAGGTGCAGGTCCAATAGTAATTGGTCAAGCTTGTGAATTTGATTACTCAGGCACGCAGGCTTGTAAAGCTTTAAAAGATGAAGGTTATAAAGTAATTTTAATAAATTCAAATCCAGCTACCATAATGACAGATCCAAATATCGCTGACAAAACTTATATTGAGCCTATAACTTTAAAGATACTTGAAAAAATTTTAATTAAAGAGAAGCCTGACGCAATTTTACCAACAATGGGGGGACAAACGGCTTTAAATTTAGCTATGGAGGCTGAAAAAAAAGGTCTACTTAAGAAATATAAAATTGAGTTGATTGGAGCAAATTCAAAAGCTATCGCAAATGCAGAAGATAGAAAAAAATTTAGAAAAAACATGATCGAAATTGGTTTGGATTTACCTAAATCAAAAATAGTAAATAATTTTAAACAAGCTCCACAAGTTCTTAAAAAGATTGGATTACCAGCAATTATAAGACCTGCTTTTACACTAGGAGGTTTGGGAGGTGGGATAGCTAAAAATAAAAAAGAATTTTTTAAAATTATAAAGAATGGCTTGCATGAGTCACCGGTAAATCAAGTTTTGGTTGAAGAGTGTCTTGAGGGCTGGAAAGAATTCGAGATGGAAGTAGTCAGAGATAAAAATGATAACTGTATAATTATTTGTTCAATCGAGAATTTAGACCCAATGGGAATTCATACAGGAGACTCGGTAACAATTGCTCCAGCATTAACTTTAACGGATAAAGAATATCAAATTATGAGAAATGCATCTATAGCGTGTTTAAGAAAAATTGGAGTAGAGACTGGAGGTTCAAATGTGCAATTTGCAATTAATCCAAAAAATGGAAGAATGGTAATAATTGAAATGAATCCAAGAGTTTCAAGATCTTCTGCTTTGGCTTCAAAAGCAACAGGTTTCCCAATAGCCAAGGTGGCAGCAAAATTAGCTGTTGGATATACTCTAGATGAACTAAAAAATGAAATTACTAAAGTTACACCGGCCTCTTTTGAACCTACCATAGACTATGTTGTAACTAAAATTCCAAGATTTACTTTTGAGAAATTTTCAACTTCAGCTGCTGTATTAGGAACCTCTATGAAATCTGTTGGGGAAGCCATGGCAATCGGAAGAAACTTTAAAGAGTCTTTACAAAAAGCATTAGTTTCGCTTGAAACGGGTTTTTCGGGTTTAGATAGAATATTTAAATTAAATAAAAAACAGATTGAGAAAAAACTTAAAGAAAATATTCCAAATAAAATATTACTTGTTGGAGAAGCTTTTAGGAAAAAAATTAATTTTAATAGAATTCATCAATTATCGAAGATTGATCCATGGTTTTTAAATCAGATAAAAGAGATTATAGAGTGTGAGAATGAAATTAAGAAAAATGGTCTTCCTAGAACATTTAATAAATTTAATTACATTAAGTCAATAGGATTTACTGATAGAAAACTATCAGAGCTTTCCAACACCCCAGAAAAAACAATAAGGAAAAAAAGATTAATTTTAAAAATTTTACCAGTCTATAAAAAAGTTGATACTTGTGCGGCAGAATTTAAATCTTTTACACCTTATATGTATTCTACATATCAAAAGAATTCGCCAATAAGTTCAGAGTGTGAGTCTCAACCTTCAAATAGAAAAAAAATTATTATACTGGGTGGTGGTCCTAATAGAATTGGCCAAGGTATAGAATTTGATTACTGTTGCTGCCAAGCTAGTTTTGCTCTTAAAGAGGCAAATTATGAAACTATTATGGTTAATTGCAACCCTGAAACTGTTTCTACTGATTATGACACAAGCGACCGCCTTTATTTTGAACCTTTGATAGAAGAATATGTTTTTAATATAATTCAAAAAGAAAGATCAAAAGGTAGCCTGATTGGAATAATAGCACAATTTGGAGGCCAGACACCTATAAAATTAGCAAAATTTTTAAATGACAATAGGTTACCAATATTAGGGACGCAATATTCTTCTATAGATTTAGCTGAAGATAGAGATAGATTTAGAAATCTTTTAAATAAATTAAATTTAAAACAAGCAGAAAGTGGCATCGCTAAAACGTTTCCGCAAGCATTAAAAATTGCTGATAAGATTGGATTACCATTAATGGTCAGGCCCTCATACGTTTTGGGTGGTAGAGCTATGGAAATCGTACATGAAAGAAAACAACTAAAAAAATTTGTTCAAGAAGCTTTTAAAGCAGCTGAAAAAAACCCAATTTTGATTGATAAATTTATAGACAACGCAATGGAAGTTGATGTCGATGCAATTTCAGACGGTAGACACGTAATTGTCGCTGGTATTATGCAACACATAGAAGAAGCAGGTATACATTCAGGTGACTCGGCATGTAGCTTACCACCAGTATCTATTAAACCTTTTTTGATAAAAGAAATTGAAAAACAAACAATAAGATTAGCTTTAAGTTTAAAAGTAAAGGGCTTAATGAATATTCAATTTGCAATAAAAAAAGATGAGATATTTGTTATTGAGGTAAATCCCAGAGCTAGCAGAACTATCCCTTTTGTCTCTAAAGCAAAAAACATCCCGTTTGCAAAAATTGCTTCCAGAATAATGGTCGGTGAACCACTATCTAAATTTAATTTAAGGGGTAAAACTAAAAAAATGTTTGCGGTTAAGGAAGCTGTATTTCCATTTAATAAATTTCCTAATAGCGATCTGTTGCTTGGACCAGAAATGAAATCAACAGGAGAGGTTATGGGATTTGATAAAAATTTTGGGATGGCTTTTGCTAAAAGTCAAATTGCTGCATCTAACTCTCTACCGACTAAAGGATTGGCGTTTATTTCTTTGAAAAATACTCACAAAGAGGAAGGGGTTAAATTAGCAAGGCAACTAGTTCGATTAAATTTTGCACTTTGTGCAACTCCAGGAACTGCTAAATTTATTAATAGACACGGCATAAGATGTAAAAAAATAAATAAAGTTAATCAAGGATCGCCGAATATAGTTGATGTGCTCAATTCAAAAAAAATAGCTTTAGTAATAAATACTGGAGGAGGAAACAGTGAGACTCAGATAAGCGATGCTATAGCTTTAAGAAGAGCTACTTTAGCTAATAAAGTACCTTACTGTACAAATATGTCTACAGCACTTGTGTGTATTGAAGGTATAAAATCTTTAAACTCAAAAGAAATGAAAGTAACTTCTCTTCAGGATATCTAAGCGTTGCAACTCATATCTTGGCCACAACACAAAGGGGACTTTATCTTTCCATGATCATTAGGACATTTGGATATTTGAACTTTCTTACCGTCTCCAATTTTTAAAAAATCATTCGCTAGTGGTGAGTTACACTTACCGCAAGTTGCGTTTACAGACATTCCACATTTTGAACATTCATAAGTTGCCATATAAATATATTATACTATTAAATTTCCACTTTCCAGTCCGTTTCAAATGAAACATAATTAATTTGTATACAACGTCTTTCTTTTTTAATCTCTTTTTTCTCCATTCCATGCCAAGTATTTGGTCCACTTGAGAAAAAATATCCATAATTATCTTTATAAGGTACAGTTTTTACTTTATTTAATTTTTGATCATAGAAATCTGTCCCTAGATTTTCAGACTCATTATAAGGATTTACAAATATTAGAGATGATAAAAGTTTTTCTTTTATGTCACAATGGGGCTTTAGCCAAAACCCTTGTCTATCACAAATCACTTCTAATCGGACAAACGAATTCGAAAGATCTTTGTTAATTAACTTGCCAATATATTCATAAACGTTTTTCGAACATAATTCTTTTATAAATAATGAAAGTTGAGGAAAATTATTAGAGTTTTCTTTTGTTACAAAACACCTATATTTTTTTGCTTTCCCTCCAGATTTGATACCTTCTCTAAACTTTCCTTCGCCTCCATCAATTGCTCTAGTTCCATCGTATTTAATTCCTTCTATAACTGGATTTGCAATCTCTGCATTACAAACTTCTTTAATTGCAAAGTCTGTTAACGGTTTGTTAATTGCCCAATGCTTGAAAGGCTCTTGATAAGTTTCTAATCTTTTTTTTAATGAGTTAAATAATTCCATTTTGTTTCATTTTCTCCTTTACTAAATATGCAGCACGATTAACTTCATCTAGACCCTTATATGACCAGTATTCTATCTTATCGTCTAAGTATCTTATTATACCAAGGTCTTGGAATAATTTATAAAATTTTTCGAACCTATGTATACTTAATTTATTACTCATTCTTGCAACATATACTGGTTTACCTGTTATTGCTGCCTCAGAAATCATTGATGTAGAGTCGCATGTAACAATAATAAGATCTGCTAGTGCCAAAGATGATAAATATGCTTTTTTATCTCTTTCTTTAATTACTAAATGATCTTCATTAAAGTAATTGAAAGCTAATTTTAATATATTGTTAGGCGTTCTGTAGGATGGAATGATGATAAGCTTATATTTTGATGAAACAAACATATTCTTAATTTTTGAAAACATTTTTTCCATTTGTTTTATAGAAAAACTATAGTATTTATTTGGCCCGCCAAGAATAAAGGTAACTATTTTTTTTTTTCCGTGGTTTGGTTTTAAATAATGAATATTTTTATCTATTTCTTGATTTGTTAAGTAATGTATTGCGCCTTTTGTTTTAATAACATTTTCACCGATTAAATTATCATGATCTGGACAAACAACTGTATCAAAGTTTTTTAAATTTACCTTTGGATCTTGAATATGAATATTAAAAATTTCATTTTTAAATCTTTTTTTTAAAACGATTGATGGAATTACGCTTTTTCTTCCACAAGAAATAATAATTTTACAGTCGCATATAAATTTTTTGTATAATATTGCGTCAGATATTGGGGTAAATTTTGGTGGGACAATATTCCAAAAACGTTTTAGTTGTATGGTTTGATGTTTAAAACTTAATCCTAATGCTTTTGCTAAACCCTCTACTTGGCTTATCATTCCATGCATACCTTGCGTTAAAAGAAGTGCTTTTAATTTTAACATTTATAACTATATATCTATATAATGAATAATAAGTTAACTAAACACACAAAAGTGTTAATTATTGGATCGGGCCCAGCAGGCTACACAGCGGCAATTTATGCGGCCAGAGCAATGCTTAAGCCAATATTGGTATTCGGATCTGAGCCTGGTGGCCAATTAACAACAACTACAGATGTAGAAAATTTTCCAGGATATTCAAAAGTAATTCAAGGTCCCTGGTTAATGGAGGAAATGAAAGGTCAGGCTAAAGCCGTAGGTACAGAAATGATACAAGATCACATTAAAAAAGTTGATTTATCAAAAAAACCTTTTGAAGCAGTTGGTGATAGTGGTCAGGTTTATACTGCAGATAGTTTTATTATTTCTACTGGAGCACAAGCTAGATGGTTAAATTTAAAATCTGAACAAGAATTTAGGGGATTTGGTGTTTCAGCTTGCGCAACATGTGATGGTTTCTTTTTTAAAGAGAAAGAGGTTGCAGTAGTTGGTGGCGGTAACGCAGCAGTCGAGGAAGCAATGTTTTTAACAAAATTTGCATCAAAGGTAAAATTGATACATAGGAGAAATGAATTAAGGGCAGAAAAAATGCTTCAATCTAAACTTAAACAAAATAAAAAAATTGAAATTATTTGGGATAGTATTGTTGAGGATGTTATTGGAGACAAAGAGCCAAAATCAGTTAAAGGCTTAAAAATTAAAAATATAAAAACAAAAAAAATTAGTGACCTTAAAGTAGACGGACTTTTCATTGCTATTGGTCATGATCCGGCAACTTCATTATTTAAAGGTCAATTAAATATGGATAAAGATGGATACATCATTACAAAACCCGACTCTACAGTGACTAATGTGCCTGGGGTGTTTGCTGCAGGGGATGTAAAAGATAAAATTTTTAGACAGGCAGTGACGGCAGCTGGTATGGGATGTATGTCGGCTCTAGAAGCTGAAAAATTTTTGTCCTTAAAAAAATAAATTATGTGCCCAATATGTTGGATATCTGGTTTTATAGCAGCCTTGTTTGGAGGTTCGCTTTTAGCAGTTGTAAATCATCCAATTTCTTGGATCTTAAGTATAATTTTAATTTTATATGCTACTTATAAATTTTATGAAGCAAGGCAAAGAGGAAAAAAAATGAATGATGATACGAAGGCTAGAAATAGGAAAACAATTTTTAGATTTGTTCAAGGTGTTATAGTTGGGTCTGTGACCTCCGTAATAATTTTTTATAGTTTGACTTATAAAGAACATGAAAGAATGCATGATCTTCTTGAGAAACATGGTATAGAAAAACATGAGCACTAAAGTTTTATTAACTGGAATAAGCGGATGGATTGCAAAGCACACTGCAATAGAATTATTAAAAGCTGGCTATGAAGTTTTAGGAACAGTAAGAAATAAAAATTTAATTGACCAAACAAAACAAACTATAAGTAAATACGCTTCTACTGATAAATTATCATTTGTTGAGTTAGATCTTATAAAAGATGATGGATGGAATGACTCAGCAAAGGGATGTAAATATATATTTCACATTGCCTCACCTTTTCCTATGAAAGTTTCCAGAAATAGAGAACGTCTATTACCTCCTGCTGTTGATGGAACTTTAAGAGTTTTAAAAGCTGGAGTAAATGCAGGTGTGGAACAAATAATTAAAACTTCATCAATCGTTGCAATGTTTAGAAAGCCTAACAGAAGCAATCCCTACACATTTGGAGAAAATGATTGGACTGATGAAAATTGGGTAGAAGGTGTGAATGACTATTTCTTGTCAAAAACAAAAGCAGAAAAATCAGCTTGGAAGTTTATGGAAAGCAAAGGATTAAGAAATAAATTAACTTGTATTTGTCCTGGTGGAGTTTTTGGAGATGCTTTAGATAAGAAAGGAGGTACATCAATAGAATATGTTAGACAATTTATGGCAGGTAAATTTCCAGGTGCGCCTAAATTTGCAATTTTAGTTTCTGATGTTAAAGACATAGCAAAGGCACATGTTGCTTGTATTGGAAATAATAAAATCGGCGGAAGGAGATTAATTGTTGGGAAAGAAGTAAAAAAACTAGTTGAGTTATCTCAAATAATGGCTGAAGCGATGCCTGAGTATGCAAAAAAACTTCCCAAAAAAGAACTTCCAAATTTCATGGTAAAATTAATAAGCTATATAGACTCAAGTGCTAAAATGATGATACCCGATCTTGGAATTTTAATGCAAACCGATACTGCTTATGCAGAGGAATTATTAGGTTTTAAATTTAAACCTGCAAAAGATTGTATGATTGAGAATGCTAAATCAGTCGTAAGACTTGGATTAGTTTAAACTTTCACAAAACGATTTTATTCTATCTAAAGCTTTTTTAAGATTTTCCATGGATGTAGCATAAGAAATTCTGAAATATCCATCTAAACCAAATGCAGATCCCTGAACTACAGCTACTTCCGCTTTTTCAAGTAATTTTTCTACAAATTCTTTATCTGTTTTTAATTTTGTCTTTTTACCTAATAACTTTTTACAATTTGGGAAAACATAAAAAGCTCCGCTTGGTTTCAAACAACTTAAACCATTAATACTATTTAAAGTATCAACAACGTAATCCCTTCTCTCCTTAAAGGAGTCGGATCTTGTTTTTATAAAATCTTGAGTTCCATTCAAAGCTTCTACTGCTGCTGCCTGACTAATCGATGATGGATTTGTTGTAGATTGAGATTGAATTTTTGCTACAGCTTTAATTATATCTTTCGGACCAGCTCCATACCCTATTCTCCATCCAGTCATAGAGTACGATTTACTTACACCATTCATTGTTAATGTTCTGTCTTTTAAAGCTTTAATTTGAGCAATGGTAAAGAATTTGAAATCATCATATATAATATGCTCGTAAATATCATCACTAAGTATATAAACATTTTTATTTTTTATTAATATTTTTGATAAATTTTCTATCTCGTTCTTTGTATAGCAAGATCCAGTTGGATTTGATGGTGAGTTTATAATTAACCATTTAGTTTTTTTTCCAATGGCTTTTTTTAATTCATCTGGAGTTATTTTGAATTCGTTTTTTTCTGAACACTTTACTATTTTGGGTTTGCCGCCAGCTAATAAAACCATATCAGGATAAGATACCCAATAAGGAGCTGGGATGATGACCTCGTCTCCTGGATTTAGAGTAGCCATAAAAACGTTATACAAAACTTGTTTTCCACCCGTACCAACCGAAATTTGATCTAATTCATAAGACAAATTATTTTCTCTAATAAATTTCCCTTGGATTGCCTTTTTAAGTTTGGGTGTGCCATCGACAGCGGTATACTTTGTTTCTCCCTTTTTAATTGCTTCGATTGCAGCATCCTTAATGTTATCTGGGGTGTCAAAATCGGGTTCTCCAGCACCTAAACCTATAACGTCCCTTCCAGCAGCCCTCATTTCTCTAGCTTTTGAAGTAACTGCTATAGTTGGTGATGGTTTTATTCTTTTTAAACTATTGGAAACTATGCTCATTGAAATTTATAATATTTTGTTATTATTAACATAAAATGCAAAATACATACCAAGAAAAAATAGATAATTTAGAAGTTAATGAAACTCTTGTTAGAAAAAAACTAGAGGGAGGAATTAAATTTAAAATAAAAAGTAGCTTTCAACCTGCTGGGGATCAACCTGAGGCAATTAAAAAAATACTTAAAAATTTAAAAAGTAAGCAAAATGAGCAAGTTTTACTTGGAGTAACTGGATCTGGTAAAACTTTTACAATGGCAAAAGTGATTGAGTCAGCAAATCGACCTGCATTAGTTTTGGCTCCAAACAAAACTTTAGCTGCACAATTATATGGGGAGATGAAAAGCTTTTTTCCTAATAATGCCGTGGAATATTTTGTATCTTATTATGACTACTATACTCCAGAAGCTTATGTACCAAGATCAGACACTTATATTGAAAAAGAAGCCTCTATTAATGAGCAAATAGATAGAATGAGACACTCCGCAACAAGATCACTTTTGGAGAGAGATGATGTAATTATTGTGGCTAGTGTTTCTTGTATATATGGACTTGGCTCAGTGGAAGCATACAGTAAAATGACTTTAACTTTAAAAAAGAATTATGAGTATGAAAGGGATGAGATAATAAAAACATTTGTAAATTTACAATACAAAAGAAATGATCAAAATTTTTTCAGAGGTACCTTTAGAGTAAGAGGCGAAAATTTAGAAATTTTTCCTTCTCACTTGGAGGATAGAGCATGGAGACTTAATCTTTTTGGAAATAAATTAGAAAAAATTGAGGAGTTTGATCCATTAACTGGAAATAAAACAAATAGTTTTGGAATTATAAAGTTATATGCAAATAGTCATTATATAACCCCTAAACCGACTATAGATCAAGCTATTGTTGAGATAAAAAAAGAATTAGATGAAACACTTGAAAAACATAAAGCTGAAAATAAATTACTTGAAGCACAGAGATTGAGAGAACGAACAAAGTTTGATCTTGAGATGATTGAGGCTACTGGTACTTGTGCAGGTATAGAAAATTATTCCAGATTTTTATCAGGAAGAAAAAAAGGGGAACCTCCACCTACTCTCTTTGAATATTTTCCAGATAATACAATTATATTTGTTGATGAAAGTCATGTTACTGTTCCACAATTAAATGGGATGTATAAAGGTGATCACACAAGAAAAAAAACTTTAGCAGAATATGGTTTTAGACTACCATCTTGTATGGATAATCGTCCTCTTAAGTTTGAAGAATGGGATGCAATGAGAACACAAACAGTTTTTGTTTCTGCAACACCTGGGCCCTGGGAATTAAAACAAACACAAAATCAGTATATTGATCAGATTATAAGACCAACAGGTTTGATAGATCCAAATGTAGAAATTAGACCTGCTAAAACCCAAGTAGACGATTTATTTCATGAGTCAAAAAAAATTGTAGAAAAAGGATATAGAATTTTAGTTACAACACTTACAAAAAAGATGGCGGAAGATTTAACGGAATATTTACATGAGAATGGTCTAAAAGTTAGGTACATGCATTCAGATATTGATACTTTAGAGAGAATTGAAATTATTAGAGATTTAAGAATGGGTGTGTTTGATATATTAGTAGGTATAAATCTTTTGCGGGAAGGATTAGATATTCCTGAATGTGCATTGGTTGCAATATTAGATGCTGATAAAGAAGGATTTTTAAGATCTGAGACTTCTTTAATTCAAACTATTGGAAGAGCAGCTAGAAATGTAGATGGTAAAGTAATTTTATATGCTGATAAAGTTACAAAAAGTATAAATAAAGCCATCATTGAAAC
>CACHWO010000013.1 GCA_902583685.1 uncultured Pelagibacteraceae bacterium | reverse complement strand
GCTAAGTAAAAAATTTATGAATGCGAATAATATTCTGGTTACTAGAGAGAGGCATCGAGCAAAACTTAATGCAGCGTTAAAGGAAATAGAAAAATTTTTAAAGAAAGATCAAAAAAAAGAGATAGAGACAGCTGCAGAAGACCTTAGGCTTGCCACAAGACATCTTGGAAGCATAGTAGGTAAGGTTGATGTGGAAGAAATACTGGGATCTATATTTAAGGACTTTTGTATCGGTAAATAACGCATCTTTGAGCTTGTATAATCAAATTTCATCGATACATTATCTAAATGAACAATAAATTAACCTTCGATGTGGCTGTAATAGGTGGTGGACACGCCGGATGCGAGGCAGCAGCGGCATCGGCCAGAATGGGTGTAAATACTGGTCTTTTTACACACAAAATAGAGACTATAGGTGAAATGTCTTGCAACCCAGCCATCGGAGGACTAGGTAAGGGTCACTTGGTTCGAGAAATTGATGCCTTGGATGGTTTAATGGGTGATGTAGCTGATAAATCAGGTATTCAGTTTAGATTATTGAATAGAAGTAGAGGTCCTGCAGTCAGAGGGCCACGAACTCAATCAGACAGAAAGCTTTATAAAAAATATATGCAGGAGTTATTGCTTAACTATGAGAATTTAGAAGTGATAGCCGATCCTGTTGTGAAATTTATTTTTGAGAAGAACAAAATCAAAGGTTTCATCTGTCAAAGCGGCAAACAGATAGAGTGTAGTCAGCTGATTCTTACCACAGGAACTTTTTTAAATGGTCTAATACATATTGGTGAAAAACAGTTTCCAGCAGGGAGATATGATGAAAAACCATCTACTGGGCTGAGCGAACAATTACAAAAATTTAATATCAAAATTGGAAGGTTAAAAACAGGTACACCTCCACGGTTAGATGCAAGAACTATTAATTATGAAAATCTTGAAATGCAACCAGCAGATAATGAACCATATTTTTTTTCATTCCTAACTACTAAAGCCATCAATAAACAAATTAGTTGTGGGATGACTTACACTAACGACACTGTACATAAAATTATTAGCGATAATATTTCAAGAAGCGCAATGTACTCTGGCAACATCAAAGGTGTGGGTCCAAGATACTGTCCATCCATCGAAGATAAAATTGTTAAGTTTAAGGAAAAACAAAAGCACCAAATTTTTTTAGAACCTGAAGGATTGGACGACCATACGGTTTATCCAAATGGTATTTCGACCTCCCTACCAGAGGATGTTCAGCTTAAAATATTAGCAAAAATTAAGGGCCTAGAAGACGTTAAAATGGTAAGAGCTGGGTATGCTATAGAGTATGACTATGTGGACCCAAGGGAGTTAAAAGCGAGTCTAGAAGCCAAAAAAATAGAGTCCCTTTTCTTGGCTGGACAAATTAATGGCACAACAGGTTATGAAGAAGCTGCGGCCCAAGGATTGGTAGCCGGAGTTAATGCTGCCCTCAAAATTAAAAAAGGAAATGAATTTATTTTGGATAGATCGAGTTCATACATCGGAGTTATGATAGACGACCTTATCACAAAGGGTGTTTCCGAACCCTACAGGATGTTTACGTCTCGAGCTGAATATCGATTATCACTGAGAGCAGATAATGCAGATCAAAGACTTACGTCTACGGGTATAAAAATGAATTTAGTAAAATCTCACAGAAAAAAACTATTTAATGATAAACAAAAAAAAATAATTAACCTAGAGTCAAGTTTGTCAAAAAAATTTATGACACCAAACGCTGCCGCAAAGCATTCCATCAAGATTGCAATGGATGGAGTTAAAAGATCAGGGTTAGAAATTTTGGGAATGAAAAATGTTCAATTAAATCATCTAAGAGATATTTGGGCGGATATACCCTATTATGGACACTCTATTGATGAACAAGTTGAAATTAATGCTCATTATTCAGGCTACTTACCTAAACAAGAGAGTGATATTAAAACTTTTAAAAAGGATGAAAGTTTAGTTATACCTAATGAAATTGACTATGACTCTTTCAGTGGTCTCTCTAATGAAGTTAAGTCTAAATTGAAAATGATAAGACCAAAGACCTTAGGACAGGCCCTAAGAATTGATGGAGTGACCCCAGCCGCAGCAATAATTCTATTAGGAGCTATCAAAAAGATCAGATACAGGGTTTCAGCCTAGAATACGCATGAAATCTAGTGAATTTAGAGTAAAATCGGAGCTAGTTTTAGCTAAAAATCTTAATTTTAATAATAAAAAACTGAAGCTCATTGAATTATATGTTCAAGAAGTTTTAAATTATAATAATAACTATAATTTGATCTCAAGGAACTCTGAAAAAGATATTTGGAATAGACATGTTTTGGATTCAGCCCAGCTAGTTAAGTATATAGATCATACAAATTTTAATAGCCTTTCTGATTTAGGCACTGGAGCCGGTTTTCCTGGAATTATACTATCTATTTTTTATAGCGATATTCTCACGTTTCACGTGAAACTTTTCGAAAAATCCAAAGTTAAAGTAAATTTTATTAAATATATTATTGAAAAGTTAGGACTAAAACGTTTAAATGTATATAGTAATGATTATCAATCTCATATATTAAACACCGATTATATAGTTTGTAGAGCATTTAAGAAGTTGCCTGAAATACTGAGAATTTCACGTGAAACTGCAAAAAAACCACACAAACTGATTGTTATGTTGGGAAAGAGTGCACAGGATGAGGTAAATAAAGCTTCAAAGGGTATTATTTATAAGTATAAGCTAGTATCTAGCATCACTGAGAGTGATTCAAAAATACTTTTAGTGAATGCTACAAAATAAATTGTGGCTAGATCTATAATATCAGTAATAAATCAAAAGGGTGGAGTCGGGAAAACTACGACTGTTATAAACTTAGCTACAGCGTTAGCAAAAAAAGGAAAGGAAATTTTAGTAATCGATCTCGATCCGCAAGGTAACGCAACAACTGGATTAGGTAAATCAAATAATGATGAAGAGAAAAGTATTTACAACGTTCTGATTGGCAAGACTTCGTTAAAGTCAGCAATACAGAAAACGAATGTTCCAGGATTAGATATAATTGGATCCAATGTTAATTTATCAGGTTTAGAAGTAGAGACAGCTAATGATACGAACAGAGCTTTTCTTTTAAAGGAGATTTTATTAAACAAAAGTGATTTAACTCTAAATAAATATGAAACCATATTTATAGATTGTCCACCCTCTCTTAGCTTACTTACGGTGATGTCTCTTGTATCGGCAAATCAGCTACTTATTCCACTTCAAACAGAGTTTTTTGCATTAGAAGGCGTAACTCAACTTATCAAAACGATAGATCGAATAAAAGTAAGTTTAAATCCAGAGTTAAATATTAGAGGTGTTTTATTAACAATGTTTGATAGACGTAATAAATTATCTTCGCAAGTTGACATGGAAGCAAGAAAGCATTTCAAAAACAAAGTTTATAAAACTGTTGTACCAAGGAATGTTAGATTATCAGAGGCACCTTCACATGGTATGCCGTGTTTAATTTACGATAAAAATTGTACTGGAAGTAAGTCATACATTAATTTAGCTGAAGAATTTATTAATCAAAGTGATCAGCCATTAGGAAGTGCAGCTTGAGTGCAGTAAAAAAAAAAGGTCTTGGGAAAGGATTGTCAGCTCTATTTGGTGACATTGAAAAAAATTTAAAATCACCACAAACATCGTCAAACAAATTACAAATAGCTGACATTGAGAGAAACAAATATCAACCAAGAAATTTTTTTGATGAAGAAAAACTTTCTGAGTTGTCAAAATCTATAAAGGAGAATGGTATAATTCAGCCGATCGCAGTACGGCCAAATAAATACAAACCTGGAAAATATGAACTTATTGCTGGTGAAAGAAGATGGCTCGCTGCTCAGAGAGCAGGAATGAATGAAGTTCCAGCAATTATTTTAAATGTTGACGATCAAAAAAGTTTAGAGATTGCAATTGTCGAAAATATTCAGCGCCAGGATTTAAATATTATAGAAGAAGCCAGGGGATACGAAAAATTAGTAAAAGAATTTGGCTATAATCATGAAAAGATTTCAAAATTTATGTCGAAAAGTCGAAGTCATATAAGTAATACGCTTCGTTTATTGTCATTGCCAAATGACGTTATAGGATTGTTAGAAGAAGGTATAATTTCTGCTGGACAAGCACGACCTTTAATAGGTATGGCTAATGCTTCTGAAGTTGCTGAGAATATTACAAAAAGAAATCTATCCTCTAGAGAAGTTGAGGCATTAACAAGAAAAAAAGTTAAAAATAAATCTATTAAGATAGATGATCCAAACATTTCTTTTTTAAAAAATGAACTTGAAAGTAGACTTGGATTGAGTGTTGAAATAATAAACAAAAAAAATAATTCTGGGAAAGTTATTATCAAATATAAATCTTTAGATCAATTTGATATAATAACGAAACTACTTAAAGATTAGAATTTCCTAAATTACATAGATCAACTAAAAGTTTTTTTAATTAATATATCGCTCAAATTGGTTAGTTTAGTTTTAATTAATAGCTCTGTATCAAATACCTTTTTTTTTGCTATTTCTAGTTTAGATAAGTTCCACACTTTTAGTTGTTTTTTAAGCACAGGTTTGTCTTTCCAAAAAATTTTAGGTTTAATCTCTTCTAAGGCTAAATCAATATTTTTATTTCCTAGTGCTAAAATATTAATTTGATGTAATTTTTGAACCCTATTTGTTAAACTACTTAAATAAAGAAATATCTTATCGTTCCTAATAGAAATATTTCCTAAATTTTTGTTCAGCTCAGATTTATTTGCTTCTAAACAAGAGTCTCTCAAATTATCAAAGTCAATTTTATACTCATTATTAATTAAATTTAATATCTTACTTTCTTTAATTTCATTATTAGTTGCTAAATTTTTGATTTTTTGAATTTCTTGGCTCAAAACTTTTCTGTCTACTCCAGAATTTTTGATTAACTTATTTATCAATTCTTGCGTCAGTCCACTATAATTTGACAAATGATTTCTAGTGTAAACGGATAATGATTTTTCATTATCTTGATAACAAGGTATTATTGCTAAATTTCCTTCTTTCTCAAAAAAAGCTCTTAAAACCGACTTTTTATCAAAGTTTTCAGCGAATAAAAATATTTTTATGTCATTATTAATTTTTTGAGCAATATCAATTATTTGTTTTTTTAATTTTTCGTTAACATCATTTATAAAAAGTATTTTTTTATTACTAAATAGTGATTTATTGAAAACTTGCTCATAAAGGATATTTTGATCTTTTAAAATATCATTTTGATAAATTGAAACACATTCAACTTTTTTATAATAATTTTTTATTTGATTTTTTAAATCATCTTTGAGACCTATGTTCTCACCATAAAACATAACGGCAAAATAATCATTTAGTACTGATATATTTTTTTCAGCAATAAAACTTTTAATTATCATCTTGTAGAAACAAGCTTATCTCATTAACAATTTGTTTAGCAACAAAATTAGATAAGTTTTCAACTATTTTCTTCTCATTACTAACAGTATCTGAATAGGTTTCGGAAGGTTTATAATTTGCACTTTTAACAATATTTTTTGAATAAACAACCTTTCCATCTGAATTTTTTTTAACTTTAACTGAGTAGTTTAAACTTAAGCTGTATTCTAAAACTTTACCTGCTGAATTTTGATTTGAGATTTCGATTTTTTTTTCTGAGCTAATTGATAGAACAAAATTTCCCGAGGGTTTTTTTATTAAATTTAAACTATTAGCTGTTAGTTGAGATATTCTTTTATTTCCAAGAATTTCTATTTTGCTAAAGCTGAGATTGTTTAATTCATCAGATTTATAAAGAGGTTTGTAACCACACCCTATAAGCATAACCAATATAAAGTAAGTGAATATTTTAAATTTTGTTTTTAAATAAATCATGCAACAATAAAGTTTATTACTTTGTTTTTAACAAATATATTTTTTATAATTTTTTTATTGATTAGGTTTTTTTTGATATTCTCAATTTTCTTAGCCTCTAAGATTGCTTCATTTTCATTTATATTTTTTTTTGCTGAAAGTAGACCCCTCTTTTTTCCGTTAATTTGAATTACTATGACAACATCTGAGTCTTCAATCATAGATTGGTCAACCTTTGGCCAATTGTTATTCAAATAAAATTTTTCACCCTCTAAACCTGACAAACACTCTGAAGCAATATGAGGTATAAAAGGTAACATTATTCGCAAAATTTTGACTTGGGCATCTTTCAAACATCTAGAGCTAATTTTTTTAGAAATTGACTCATTTATTAGGTGTGTAACCTCATAGAAGTTTGCTACTGCTACATTTAAATGAAATTTCTCTATTAAATTTGATATTTTAAAAAGATACTTGTTAAACATGGAAACAAATGATTTTTCATCACCTTCAGATACTTCTACATCTTTTCTTTCGATAATTTTTTGGTTTAAATTCCAAATTTTTTTTATAAACTTATTAGCACTGGATACCCCTTCATCTGACCATTGGATATCTCTATCTGGAGGGCTATCTGAAAGCATGAACCATCTTATAGCATCAGCTCCATAAATTTTAATCATACTCTCTGGATCAACTACATTTTTTTTTGATTTTGACATAGCTTCTGGAGGCCCCACTTTAATTTTGGACTTATCAATTTTTTTTGCCTCATCAGGACTTAACCATTGATTTTTTTCGTTCTTATAAGTCTCATGGCAGACCATCCCTTGTGTAAAAAGTCCTTTGAATGGCTCCTTTATTTTAACTTTATTGTTGCTAATATTTATAGCTCTCATAAAAAATCTGGAGTAAAGCAAATGTAGTATTGCATGTTCAACCCCACCAATATACTGGTCAACTGGCATCCAGTAACTTAAAGCTTTTTCGTCAAAAGGTTTTTCTTTCAATTTAGGTGAACAAAACCTCATAAAATACCACGAGGAGTCTACAAATGTGTCGAGAGTATCTGTTTCTCTTAAAGCACTTTCGCCAGTTTTCTTAAAGGTAGTATGTTTCCAAGTTGGATGACTAGCTAAGGGGTTTCCTTTAGAATTTAAATTTATATCATTTGGTAATTTTACTGGTAGTTCACTTTTATCTACAGGTACTACTTTTCCATTTTTAAGATAAATCATAGGAATCGGACATCCCCAATATCTTTGCCTAGATATTCCCCAGTCCTTCAATCTGAAAGAAATTTTTTTATTTCCAATTTTTTTAATTTCAATTTCTTTTATAATTTTCTCTTTTGCTTGATCAATATTTAAATTATTTAAAAAATCTGAATTTATTATTTTACCATCACCAGTATAAGCTTGGTTTGTATTATTTATTTCATTTTCAGGTTTAACTACTGGAATGATGTCTAGTTTGTATTTTTTCGCAAAATCATAGTCTCTCTGATCGTGTGCAGGGCAACCAAAAATGGCACCTGTTCCGTAGTCCATTAAAATAAAATTTGCTACGAAAACAGGTATATTTTTATTTTTTATAAATGGGTGTTTTGCATTAAAATTAGTGTTGAAACCAATTTTCTCAGCATTAGCAATTGCTTCCTCGGTTGTACCAACCCTGGAAGATTTTTTTTTAAAATCTAAGAACTTTTCATTTTTCTCAAAGTTCCTACATAGAGGATGATCTATTGAAATTGCCAAAAAAGTGGCGCCAAATATAGTATCTGGCCTTGTAGTAAAAACTTTTATTTTTTCCTTTTTTTTATCAATTTCAAAATTTATTTCACAACCTATAGACTTTCCTATCCAATTTTTTTGCATAAGTTTAACTTTTTCAGGCCACTCTGTAAGTGTATTTAAATCCTCGAGAAGTTCATTAGAAAATTTAGAAATATTAAAAAACCATTGTGATAATTTTTTCCTTTCAACTAGGGCATTTGATCTCCAACCTCTTCCATTTATCACCTGCTCATTTGCTAATACAGTCTCATCCACAGGGTCCCAATTTACATAGGTTTCTTTTCTAATTACCAACCCTTTATTAAAAAGATCTATAAATATTTCTTGCTGATGTTTATAATATGTTTCGTCACACGTAGAGATTTCTAAATTCCAATCAATTGAGAGACCGAGTGACTGAAGTTGTCTTTTCATAGTTGCTATATTTTTTTTGGTCCAATCTTTAGGGCTTAACTTATTTTCCCTTGCAGCATTTTCTGCAGGCATACCAAAAGAATCCCATCCCATTGGATGCAGAACATCAAAGCCATTCATATCTTTATATCTTGCTAGAACATCACCTATTGTATAATTCCTGACATGGCCCATATGTATCTTTCCAGAGGGATATGGAAACATCTCAAGACAATAAAATTTTTTTTTTTTGTCTTTATTTTTTACAGCACTATTTTCTTTAGACCAAAAATTTTGCCATTTTTTATCTATTTTATTGATATCCATTAGTAATTAAAATTTTAAATAATCTTACTATCGTCCCGACTCTCTTTTTTGTTTCCTATTTAATTCCTCTAGTTCTTCTATGGAGGATTTAGTTGTACCAAAACGACCCTTCTTTTTTTTAATTTTTTTATTTTGCGAATTCTTTGATTGAACCTGATAAAGCGCAGCTTTCTTAATAATAGAGGTCCTAATTTCACTTTCAAGTTTAGATGAGATTTTATTTATTATGCAATTTGTTCCTTGCTGTTTGCATGTCTTTCTATGAATAATTACTTTAACACTATCGGATCTAATTTCATTTGAAAGAAAACGTATAGTAAATTTGAGTGACTCATTAGGTGATTTATTATCTGTATACCAATCAGTAATAATTGTACCTCCAGAATAATCAACAGTTACAAGCGGCATGAAATCAATAACATCAAAGGTTGCTCTCCACATTGGATTTGAAGTACTAAATTCATAGGTTGTAGAACCTGAACTACCTAGTTGACTTAATTTAAATCCCCTACCTTCCTCTACATTTTTTCTAGCTCTATCTGGGCCCCTAACTGGCGTCTCCCTTGCTGATTGAGGGTCCCAACCCCCGCAAGAAAATAATAATAATAAAATTAAAGAAATTGGTAAAAATTTTCTCATTTTTTTTGCAATTAATATAACTAATAACAGAACTTTTATTGAGTTAACATTTTTTGTACTCAAATTATCAACTTTTAATAGAAATATTAAATAGACGTTGATTTTCTTGAATATTTGAGATGTTGCATAAATATCACAAATATGAAAAAAGTGAGTAAAATAGGGTTTTTTTTACATTTCAGATAAATAATCAATTAATAATTGCTCATTAAGTTAAATGTTTAATTTAATATTAACAACAATAACAAAGGAATGAATATGAACACGTTAAGAAAAATAGCGATTTCAATCCTTGCTTCAGTATTTGCATTTGCAAGTGCAAACGCTGGCGAATTATCTGTTACTGGTTCAGTTAAAGCTACTTACGCAATAAACTCTGTTGATGGTAGTGAAACTGACAACAACACAGGTAAAGGAATGGGATTAGCAAACGAGTTTACACTTTCAGCAAGTGGAGAACTTGATAACGGTTACACATGGTCATTTAACCAAGATATCGATGACGCAACAGTACAAGACGATGCATCATTAACAATTGGTATGGGAGGCTTAGGGTCTGTGAAATGGAATATTTCTGATGGTGGAATCCAGAAGAACTTTTCTTCTTCACAATCAACTTACGGTACCCCAGTTGACACAGGTACATCAGGAACATACGTTGACGCAGCTGATACTGGAGGAATGGCTTCAATCAGATATACTACACCAAGTGGTTTACCACTAGATACTAGCATATCTGTACAATACGCTCCTCAAACAGGTGCACTAGCTAATAACTCTAGCAACGGACAAGGTGTAGCTGATACAGCTTACGAAAGCGCAATGGAATATGCAATTAGTGCAACACCAATCGAAGGATTGAATGTTGGTGCTTCTTACTTTGATCCAGACGACACTAGAACAGCTCAAGAGGCTGAAGGTGGAGCATGGTTCGCAACATATGCACTTGGTTCTGTAAGCTTTGGATATGGTAAGTCATATATGGCTGAAGGTTTCACGACTATTGCAGCTACTACAGTTGAAGACTACGACAACACGCAAATGTCAGTAGCATTCAATGTAAATGATGCTCTTACAATATCTTACGAAGATGTAGAATCTCAAAGATCTGCAGCTACAGCGGCTAACGATGTAACTATGGATGCAACTTCAATTCAAGCTTCTTACACAATTGGTGGTATGACTTTATCAGTTTCACATGATGAATTTGATAACTTAGACTACACATCTGGTAATAAGATGAATGAAACGTTGTTTGCAGCGGCAATATCGTTCTAATAAGTTTTAACTTATCTTAAAAAAGCCGGCGAATTATCGCCGGCTTTTTTTTTGCCTCTGATAAAAATGCAATACCTTTACAATTGACAATCCTTAAAACTTTTATATTTTCTGATCTTATACCACCAAGAGCAATAAAATTACTTTTATAGTTTCTGGTTAAAAGGTTAAATTTTACTGGTCCGTAAAAAGATTTTTTATTTTTGTAATTGGTTTTAAATATTCTCGAAAGCAAAATACTTTCACAACCTTGCCTTTTTTTTTGATCTATTTCTTTAAAATTATGGGCGGATCCAATAATGTCAAATTTTTTTCTTAAATTTGCTCCAATTTTCAAATAATTTTTATTATGTGCCGGTAAATATATTCCCGATGCGTCAATCTTAAGTGCTAATGCAACATCATTATAAATAAAAAACTTAATATTTTTTTTCTTACATAACTTGCTAAATTTAATTAAATACTCAATATCCTCGTCTTTTTCATGATTTCTATAAATAAAATTAAACTTATTTCCTTGTTTTATAGAATCTGTATTTATTGATCTTAAATTTTCTAGGTAAATGTAGTATCTATCTTTTTTAATAAACATTTTATGAATAGTGTATTAGATAGATTTGATAAAATACAAGCTGATATTTTAGAGAATAGTAAGAAAACGAACATCCCCATCGAAATAATAGCTGTGAGTAAAACCTTTCCTTTAGAAAAAATTAAACCTTTAATTGATAGAGGACACATTCATTTTGGAGAAAATAAGGTCCAAGAAACTGAAAAAAAATGGAAAAATATCAAAAATGAAAAAAAAAGCCTTAAGCTACATATGCTTGGTAGATTACAAACAAATAAAGCTAAAAAAGCAGTATTAATATTTGATTATATTCATTCTCTAGATAGTAAAAAATTAGCTGATAATTTAAAAAAAAGTGAAAATGAAACCGGAAGAAAATTATCTTATTTTATACAAGTAAATTTTGCTAATGAAACCCAAAAATCCGGTATACCTATTTCTGAAGCAGAATTTTTTTACCAGTATTGTAAGAGTAAAATAAATTTAAATGTTATTGGCATTATGTGTTTTCCGCCATTTGATGTAGATCCTGAAAATTATTTTAAACAAGCCTTTCAGTTAAATAAAAAACTTGGGCTTAAAGAATTGAGCATGGGTATGTCAAATGATTATTTAAAAGCTATAAATAATGGCAGTACTTTTGTTAGAGTAGGAAGTGCTATTTTTGGCGAAAGGAATATTACCTAATTATAATATTGGTTTCTTTTTTTACTATTGGCAGTATTTTTATAAGATCTTTCTTTTTTATAGCTATACAACCTTTTGTTGGTTTAAAATTTTTTTCGGATATATGTAAAAAAATTGCACTTCCCTTATTTGGAATAACCGGTTTTCTATTATAATTTATTACTAGTATTAGATCATATAAATTATTTTTTAAGAAAAGTCTTTCTGCACTATCATAAAAAGGTAACTTTACTAATTTATTATATTTCTTTGAGTTTGGATCATCGCACCAGCCCATGTCCTTTTTTATTATTTTTTTTGGAACTTTTACTTTGACATTTCCAATACGGTCTTTCCTATATAACAACATTTCAAATTTATATTTTCCAACAGGCGTGCAAAAGTCGCCTTCTTTCTTATTTCGGGAAATCCCCCTTTTACCTATGGCACATTTTATCTTATAATGACCAAAGTATAAAAACCTATTTTTAACAATAATATGTCTAAACATTTATATAAAATTAAAGCCGCTTTTTTTTGTAATAAAAACTTAAGCAATTCACTAGAGGAATTAAAGTCTTTTTTAGGGTTTGAATTAAACAAAATCAATTTACAAGAGCAATCTAATTTAATTAATAGAGAAAATCAGGTCATGATAGTGGATAATTCATTTTCTGAGTTTGCTTTATTGGACAAAATCAATATTCCTAAAATACTAATAATAGATAAATATACAAAGAATAATTTTAAAAATAAATTTGATACAATAGTTCAGCTACCTTTAAATATTCTTGAATTTAATACATTGGTAATTAATTTATCTCAAAAATATAAATTTGACGAAAATTCATTAATAAAAATTAATAATTACACTTTAGATAAAAATACAAGATTTTTAAAAAAAAATGAGATCTATCTTAAAATAACTGAAAAAGAAATGCATTTTTTAGAAGAAATGAATAATTCATCTAAACCACTTACAAAAAACTTTATATTAAAAAATATATGGGGCTATTCTTCAGGTACTGATACTCACACAATAGAAACCCATATATATCGATTAAGACAAAAAATAAAAAAACAATTTGATGATGATAACTTTATAAAACATTCAAAAGAAGGTTACTCGTTTTGAAAAAAAGAAACATTATAGCAAAGGAATTGTATTCATCTAAATATCGCAAAAGAGTAATTAAACCAAAAAAAGGAAAAGGGAGCTATAGTAGAAAAAAATTTAAGAGAGTCTAGCTCCAATTTGTTGAATTACTTTTGAGGACATATCCGTCCCTTTATTAAGACAATCGTGTATTTTAAAATTGTTTATGTAACCGTGTAAAAATCCTGCAGCAAAGAGATCTCCTGCACCAGTTAAGTCCTTTATATTTAAATTTTTTTTAATTCCACATTCAAATAAATCTTTATTATTTATTGCTAAGCTACCCTTGCTACCTCGAGTTATAACTAATAATTTTCTAAGATTTTTTCCAAAGGATATAACCTCATCAAAATTTCTAGCATTTATTAAAGACATAATTTCTTGTTCATTTGCAAATATAATATCTAATTTATTTTTTACTAAGTCTAAAAATAGACTTTTATGTCTATCAACACAGAATTTATCTGATAATGACATAGCAACTTTTTTTGAATTTATAATAGCTTTTTCTAGAGCTTTCTTAGGGCTACCCTCGTCCCAAAGATATCCCTCTAGAAAAGTTATATCACTGTTTTTAATTATATTTGTATTTATATCTTCTTCTTTTATTTTACCTGCTATTCCAAGAAAAGTGCACATTGTTCGCTCTGAATCTGGAGTTATTAAAATTAAACAGGTCCCGGTGGATATACTTTCCTTTTTCTTTGAATAAAAATATTTTACATTTTCCTTTTTCAATCCTGTCTCATATTTTTCCCCCAATTCATCTTGATTTACTTTTCCAACAAACCCAACATCATTTCCGAGCTGAGCTAAGCCAACTATACTGTTTGCAACAGATCCACCTGATACAGTTTCCTTTATTTTTAAATTAGATAAAAGATTTTTAAATTCTTTTTCATCTACTAATTTCATATTACTTTTACTGAGATTGTTTTTTTTTAAAAAATCATCTTCAACTTTGCAAATTACATCAACAATTGCATTTCCAATTCCTAAAATTTTCATATTAAGCTTTCTTTGTTTTTATTGGTTTTTTTCTGTTAGGATAACAACTAGTACAAATTTTACAAGTTACACCATAACATTCTCTGGCTTTACAAAATTCCCTTCCATAGTAAATAATCTGAAGGTGAAGCTTGTTCCAATTTTTTTTAGGAAACAATCTTTTAAGGTCCTTTTCAGTTTGCACAACATTTTTACCATTAGTTAAGCCCCATCTTTGAGCTAATCGATGAATATGAGTATCGACTGGAAAAGCTGGAATTCCAAATTTTTGTGACATGATAACACTAGCAGTTTTATGACCTACACCATGCAAGTTTTCAAGATCCTTAAAGTTATTTGGAACACGACCATTGTGCCTTTCTATTAATTGTCTTGATAGTGTGTAAACACTTTTAGCTTTGTTTCTAAAAAGGCCTATACTTTTTATTAATCTCTCAATTTTTTTTCTACCCAATTTTGCAAAATGATGAGGTTTATAATATTTTTTGTAAATATCTTTAGTCACATTGTTCACATTAAGATCTGTTGTTTGAGCCGATAAAGCAACCGAAACTAAAAGCGTGAATGTATTTTTGTGTTTAAGTGGTATAGGGGTATTTGGATAAATTTTATTTAATATTTTTAAAATTATTTTTGCCTTTTCGGATTGTGTCATTGTTTTAAATTTACTCAAAATTTAAAACATTTTTCATGGAGTATAAACCTGATTTCTTCTTCATAAGCCATTTTGCAGCAGTTAGAGCACCCTCTGAATATAACGCTCTATCAAAAGCTTCATGATTTAAAGTTATAATTTCTTTACCACTAGAAAATTTCACTTCATGTTCACCAATTATATTTGCTTTTCTAATTGAATTAAAATTTATTTTTTTACTATACGGAAATTTTTTTTTATTAAGGTATTTTTTACCTATAATGTTAAATAAATTTTTGTCTTTTCCTAATGCTATGCCATTTCCTATCATCAAAGCGGTACCAGAAGGATGGTCTTTTTTATGTTTATGGTGTACCTCATAAATTTTACTTAGGAAATTTTTTCCTAAAGACTTTGAAGCTATCTCAGTTAAATAAACAAGTAAATTAATTCCAAGACTCATATTACCAGCTTTTAAAATTGGAATTTTCCTTGAAAAATCTTTTATTAATCTTTCTTCTTTTTTTGTAAAGCCTGTAGTCCCAATCACTACTCTTTTTTTCAATTTTGCAGCTATTTTTAAGACCTGAAGTGTGGATTTTGGTGTCGTGAAATCAATAATGATATTTACATTTTTAAAAGCTTCTTTTGAATTAGGTATAAGCTTTAATCCAGAAAGTCTCTTATTATAAAATTTGCTTTCAGTAATTGATTTAAGACTAAAGTTTTTATTTCTTTTAGAGGACTTAATAAGTTCTTGTCCCATTCTTCCAAGACCACCAGTGATAGCTAAACTAATTTTTTTCATTTAATTTTTCCAGAATTTTTTTGCTCTTTCAAAAAAATTTTTCATTAATGGGTTTGATTTCATATCTTCTAAACTTTTAAATTCAGCAAGTAATTCTTTTTGTCTTTTTGACAATGATGTTGGAACTTCAGTTATAATTCTTATATATAAATCACCAGATATATTTCTTCTCAAAATTGGCATACCTTTTCCTCTTAGTCTTAGCTGTTTTCCACTTTGAGTTCCAGATGGAATTTTAATTTTTGTTTTACCACCGTCAATTGAGGGTACTTCAACTGTAGTTCCCAATGCTGCCTCAGTGATAGATATTGGTAATTCGTAAAAAAGATTTTCTTCTGACCTTTTAAAAATACTATGCGGCTCAATAGAAATAAATAGGTATAGATCACCGTTACCACCCCCTTTGCTGCCAGCCTCACCTTTTCCTGAAAGTCTTATTCTAGTACCATCATCAACTCCTTTAGGAATTTTTACAGAAACTGACTCATTTGATTGTGTTTTTCCTTCTCCATTACATGAACCACATGGATTTGTAATTTTCTCACCCTCACCACTACATTGAGGACACGTTTGTTGAATTGTAAAAAATCCTTGGCTTGATCTGACTTTACCTTGACCTCCACAGTAACTACAAGCCGAGGGTTTAGATCCTGGCTTTGCACCACTACCAGTACAAGTTTTACACTTTTTGTAAGTTGTATAATTTATTTTTTTTTCCGTGCCAGAGTATGCATCGTTCAAGTCAATTGACACATCATATCTAAGATCGCTTCCTCGGTTTGATCTTCTTTTTGTTCTCGCAGAATTAAATCCAAAATCTCCAAAATCTCCAAAAACATCTTCAAATAAGTCAGAAAATGACGACGAAAAATCAAAATTACCAAATCCTCCTTGAGAACCACCCTCTTGAAATGCCGAGTGCCCAAATTGATCATAATTCATTTTTCTCTTATCATCTGATAGAACGTGATAAGCCTCACTAGCTTCCTTAAATTTTTCTTCTGCACCTTTATCTCCCTTATTTTTGTCAGGATGGTACTTCAGAGCAAGTTTTCTATATGCTTTTTTTATTTCTTCTTTTTTAGCTGATCTGTCTAAGCCTAAGACATCATAATAATCCCTTTTGGACATAAGAAACTTTACTCCTACAAGTTAGTCTAGGCTCTTTTTTCTTTATCTTCTTTTGCGTCTACTACTTCTGCATCAACAACATTATCTTTTTCTTTTTTATCCTTATCGTTTTCCTTGGTATCTTTATTTTTACCATCAGGTTTTTGTTGACTTTTGTAAACTGCTTCCCCTAATTTCATTGAAGCTTGAATTAAGGCCTGGGTTTTTTTCTTAACATCTTCAGTATCAGTACCCTTTAATGAGTTTTTAAGATCTGATATCGCGGTTTCTATAGTTTTCTTTTCTGCATCGCTAATTTTAGAGCCATGCTCTTTTAAATTTTTTTCTGTTGCGTGTATTATTGTATCTGCCTGATTTCTCGCATCAACTGACTCTCTCTTCTTTTTGTCAGACGCTTTATTTGCTTCAGCATCTTTTACCATTTTCTTAATCTCTTCATCTGAAAGTCCACCAGATGCTTGGATTTGAATTTTTTGCTCTTTGCCCGTACCTTTATCTTTAGCAGAAACATTCACAATACCATTTGCGTCAATATCGAAGGTAACTTCAATCTGTGGAATACCTCTCGGGGCTGGAGCAATTCCCACAAGTTCAAAGTTTCCAAGAACTTTATTGTCTGTAGCCATTTCTCTTTCCCCTTGCAAAACCCTAATAGAAACTGCTGGTTGGTTATCTTCAGCAGTTGAAAAAATCTGACTTTTCTTCGTTGGTATGGTTGTATTTTTGTCAATTAATTTTGTTGAAACACCTCCAAGCGTTTCTATTCCAAGAGATAATGGAGTTACATCTAAAAGCAAGACATCTTTCACGTCTCCTTGAAGAACTCCTGCTTGAATTGCAGCACCCATTGCAACAACCTCATCCGGGTTTACACTCTTATTTGGATCCTTTCCAAAAAAGTTTTTAACTGTTTCTACTATTTTAGGCATTCTAGTCATACCACCGACAAGAACAACTTCATTTATTTCAGCTGCTGAAAAACCCGAGTCTTTCAAAGCTGTTTTACAAGGCTCTAAGGTTCTTTCTATTAAACTTTCTACTAACGCTTCAAGTTTTGCTCTGGTAAATTTTAAATTTATATGTTTTGGTCCTGTTTTGTCAGCTGTAATAAATGGTAGGTTTATTTCAGTTTGAGTTGCAGCAGATAATTCTATTTTTGCTTTTTCAGCGGCTTCTTTTAATCTTTGTAAAGCTAATTTATCTGTTTTAAGATCTATTCCACTATCTTTTTTGAACTCAGATGTAAGATAATTAACTATAGTATCATCAAAATCTTCTCCACCTAAAAATGTATCTCCATTTGTAGATTTGACTTCGAATACACCGTCTCCAATTTCCAATATAGAGACATCAAAAGTTCCACCACCAAGGTCATAAACAGCAATTTTTTTTCCACCTTTTTTATCAAGGCCATAGGCTAGTGAAGCTGCAGTAGGTTCATTAATAATTCTTAAAACTTCTAAGCCAGCAATTTTTCCGGCATCTTTTGTTGCTTGTCTCTGCGCATCATTAAAATAGGCTGGCACGGTAATTACAGCTTTTGAAACTGGCTGCCCTAAATGCTTTTCAGCAGTTTCTTTCATTTTTTGCAGAATAAAAGCTGATATTTGAGACGGAGAATATTTTTTACCTCTTGCTTCAATCCATGCATCATTTTTATCGGATTTAACAAGTTTAAAAGGAACTTTTTCAATATCTTTTTTAACAGACTCATCGTCAAAAGTCCTTCCGATTAATCTTTTCGCAGCAAAAATTGTATTACTTGGATTTGTTACAGCTTGCCTTTTTGCTGGTTGCCCCACTAACTTTTCCTCCTTCTCAAGAAAAGCAACAACTGAAGGAGTTGTTCTTTGACCCTCTGCATTTTCAATAACTTTGGCTTGCTTGCCATCCATTATTGCAACGCATGAGTTTGTTGTGCCTAAGTCTATTCCAATTACTCTACTCATAATGATATTAATATGGGTGTTATTTTCAATTCTACAAGGGCAGTTTTATGGGTTTTTTTCATTTTTATCCTTAGTTTCCTGCTCATTTTTTAATGTTTTTTTTGAAACAGCTACCATTGATGGTCTTAGCAATCTTTCTCCGAACATGTATCCAGGTTGTATTTCCTGAATTATAGTACCTGGATCGACATTATCTTTTTCAATTTCAGTCATTGCTTGATGGAAATTTGGATCAAACTTTTTATTTAAGCAGTCAATTTTTTCTATTTTATTTTTTTTGAATATAGTAAGTAAATCTTTTTCTATTATTTCAATATTTTTTAAAAATTTTTCTAAATCTTTACTATTTTTAAGTTCAGGATCTGCTTTAATTGAATCGTGTGCTCTTTGTAAGTTATCTAGTAAAGCTAAATTTTCTCTTGCAAAACTAAATCCACCAAATTCTATCGCTTCCTTAATTTCTTTTTCAAATCTATTTCTTTGATTTTCTAATTCTGCAAGAGATCTTAGTAATTTATCTTCGGTAATTTTAAGCTTATCTTCTAAACTCTCCTCTTTTTTTTTCTCTTGGTTACGCTCACCAGATGTTTTTTTGGCTTTATCTTCATCATTTAAATTAGTCATATTTGTTATATAATACTAAAAAATATAATTACTAGATATATGAATAAAATTAGTAAAATTTTAATTGGTAGTAATAATAAAGGTAAATTTAAGGAAATTTCTGACCTTTTACCACAATCTATTGAAAAAATTTCACCAGCTAAAATGGGAATTAAAAGCCCCGAGGAAACTGGAAAAACCTTTTTAGAAAATGCAGAGTTGAAAGCTGATTTTTTTTGCAAACAATCTAAAATGACAACTATAGCTGATGACTCAGGTTTAGAGGTAAGCTGTTTGAATGGGGAACCAGGTATACTATCAGCTAGATGGGCTGATCAATATGGTGGTTTTGATAGTGCAATGTTAGAAATTTTAAAAAGAGTGAGACATTTTAATTCAAAAAAAAAAATTAAAGATACAAATGCCAGATTTATTTGTGCGCTAACTATACAATGGACAAATGGAAAAAAAATTTCTGAGCAAGGTACAATAGAGGGAAATATTATTTCGAAAAAAGGTAAAAATGGATTTGGTTATGATGCAATATTTACACCTAAAGGTTATAAAAAGACCTTTGGTGAAATGGAGTATAACAAAAAAGTGCTTATAGATCACAGATTTGTAGCTTTTAAAAAATTAGAAAAAAAAATTAAAGACTATTTTTGATAAATTTATTCTCTTCAAGTTTATAAATTTTGAGTTTTTGAATTACTTTATTATCTAAAATTTGAAAGTTCCCTACTTTTCCCTTAATTTGCTTTTTTATATTAAAATCTTTTACAGAATTAATCTTTACATTTTTCTTCCAAAGATAATAAATCAAACCAACAGAGTCATATGATAATATTGTAATTTCACTGGGTTTATAATTATAATGTTTATAAAATTTATCCCTGAATTTGTTATAATTTTTTAAATCTACAGAAGGAAAGTAAAAATTTTTAATAGAACTTTCATTTAAAATCGTAGCATCAAACCATTGATTTGCCGCAACAATTAAAACATCTTTACCTAAAACATCGGTATAAGCT
The DNA here is from genome assembly GCA_902583685.1 of uncultured Pelagibacteraceae bacterium. Classification (GTDB taxonomy): domain Bacteria; phylum Pseudomonadota; class Alphaproteobacteria; order Pelagibacterales; family Pelagibacteraceae; genus Anoxypelagibacter. The sequence continues at coordinate 1,384 of CACHWO010000013.1, read as the reverse complement.
AAAGATGTTAATACACTTTTTAGGCCACTTCCAAAATCAATTATAACTACCGAGTCAAAATTCACATTACCAAGAGTGTGTTTTTGCTTAAGTAAATTTAATTCTCTCAAATCTTGATTTGTATCTGATTTTTCTAATTTCTTTATTCTAGACTCTAGATTTATTTTTCTTTGTTTATAATTTGTAAGTTTTTCAATTTGGCTTGTTAAATTCTTTGGATCAGTACTATATTTAAAAAGTCTTTTATTTTTAAAATTTACTAAATTTACATTTTTTTCAACATATTTAGCATAATAATTATTTGGATACATAATTATTGTTTTTTTTGTTTTATTTTTTTCAATAAATTTTTTAATTGCTAATAGTTGAGACTCTAAATTTATACCTGTCATAATAACGTTATTTTTAAAGTTAGAGTCTATATTTGAAAGAGATAAGAAAACCAAATCATTAAAATTATTTAATTGATTAATAAATTTTGAATCTACTGGCCCTATTATAACTTTTATTCCTTCGTCTCGAAATTCTTCACAAGACTTCAAAATTTTTTTCTTATTTGAACCTGAGTCTTTCGGATACACTTTAATTGAATTATCCCCAATATCCTGTATTGCAAGATTTACAGAATATAAAATCGACTCTCCTAAATCTTTAAATTCACCAGAAAAAGGAGCCAAAACTCCAATTTTAAGAATATTCTCATTTTTACTTTCTGCTGACAAAGCAAAAATGTTTAAAGAAATTAGGAAATAAGATAAAATTATTTTAATCAATATTTTCATTATTTATGAGTAATTTTTTACCAGGTTTATATATTGTTTCAACACCCATAGGTAACCTTGAAGATATTACATTAAGAGCACTTAGTGTATTAAAAAATTCAGACCAGATACTTTGTGAGGATACTAGAAGATCTATTAAGTTATTAAATCATTACAATATTAAAAAAAAAATAGTCGCAAATCATAAGTTTAATGAGAAAAAAATTGTTAATACAATAATTAAACTTCTAAACGATGGTAAGGTAGTTTCAATGATATCTGACGCTGGAACACCAATCCTCTCTGATCCAGGATTAGTTTTAATAAAAGAATGTATAAATAATAATATCAAAATAATTCCAATACCTGGCCCTTCAGCCATAACAACGGCTGTGAGTATTTCTGGTTTTGAAGACAAATATCTATTTTATGGATTTCTACCAAAAAAAAATAAAGATATTGAAAAAGTTTGCAATAAGTTGACGGATATTGATTTTAGCTTAGTTTTTTTTATACCTGTTATTAAGATTAATTTTTACATTAAGTATTTTGTAAAATTTTTTAAAGAAAGAAATATATTTATTGCAAGGGAACTTACTAAGGCACATGAAACTTTTTACAGA
>CACHWO010000012.1 GCA_902583685.1 uncultured Pelagibacteraceae bacterium | reverse complement strand
ATTTGAGTTTAAATTTATTATTTTAAAATTTTTCGAAATATCTAAACTCGTATTTTCTATGACTGCATCAATATTAAGATTCTCTTTTAATTCTAACTTATCATTAAACTTTAATTCTAAATTTTTAATAAGCAATCTAGAACTTTTTATCTTTGCGATGTCCTGATCATTGATTTGTAATTCTTTCAAAATTGACTTTATATTTTTTAATTCTATAAATTTTGTAGAAAGAAGAATACGTTTAATTTCTAATTTTTTTTCTAATATGGATTTTAATTCAATATCAGTTCTTAATTTATTAAATGATATAATTGAATTTTTGTAATTAAGTTCTGGACTTATAAATTTAACGAATAAACTAAATTTTTTAATATCTAAAAAAAATGAAATTTTATCAAATTCTAAGTTTATATTTTTATTAGTTTTTTTAATTTCTGATTTAACTAGATCATTAAATCTACTAGTCTCGTAACCAAAAAAACTTAGATAAGAAATTGATATAAATATAAGAAAGATAATAAATAAAAAAGTTGAAACAATTGTTTTTTTCATTATTTTTTAATTTTAAAAATTGCTCCCTCTATAAATTTATCTATATTTCCGTTTAGAACAGAGTCTGGATTTGTATCCTCTATATTAAATCTTAAATCTTTTACTAATCTATAGGGTTGCAAAACGTAAGACCGAATTTGATATCCCCAGCCTATATCTGTTTTTGAACTTGCGTCTTTATCGTTTTGATCTTCCCTTTTTTTTAATTCAAATTCATAAAGTCTTGCTTTAAGCATTTTAAAACATGTCTCTTTGTTTTTGTGTTGTGATCTTTCATTTTGACACTGAACAACAATTTTAGTCGGTAAATGTGTAATTCTAACTGCACTATCAGTTGTATTCACGTGCTGACCGCCTGCACCACTCGATCTGTAAGTGTCAATTCTTAAATCCTTATCTTCAATTACTATATCAATATTGTCGTCTATACTTGGGTAAATCCAAACACTTGCAAAACTTGTGTGTCTTCTTGCTCCAGAGTCAAAAGGAGAAATTCTAACAAGTCTATGAACACCTGACTCATTTTTCATCAATCCGTAAAGATTTTCACCTACAATTTTAAGAGTAGAAGATTTAATTCCAGCCTCCTCCCCTTTGTGCTCACTAATCATTTGATATTTAAAATTCTTTTTATCCAACCACTTGAGATACATTCTTCTAAGCATCTCTGCCCAATCCTGACTTTCCGTACCACCAGCTCCTGCATGTATTTCCATATAAATATCTAAATGATCATTTTCTCCTGAAAGAAAACATTTGATTTCAAAATTTTTAATATCATTAAGGATTAAAGATATTTTTTTTAAACAATCTGATATGGTTTCATTATCTCTTTCTTCTACAGCTAATTTATTAAGATCACTAAGATTTATTAAATTTTTATTGGACTCATTATAAAAATTTAAAATACTCTCTATAAAATTTTTTTCACGAACTATTTTTTTAGAATTAGTTCTGTCTTTCCAAAAACCCTCTTTTGCTATTTCGGAGTTAAGTTTTAATACTTTTTCTTCAGCTTTTTGTGAATCAAAGATACCTCCTAATATTACTTAGAGAATTTTTTGATTGTTCAAAGTTTTTTTCAAAATTTTCCATTAATAGAATCCTTTAAATTTAAAAGATTTACCATAATTTTGACCAAAGTTTAAATTTTTTAATTTTATATTTTTGTAATTGTTTTCTTTAAAACTTTCTAGAACAGACTTTTCGTCACTAAAACTGGAAATTTCACCCGAATCATAATTTATTGGATAAAAATATATTTGTTCTGGAACTTTGAAAGGCTCAAAGTCTTCTTTATACAATGCTGTTTCTACAAACTTTTTAAAAACTGGTAAAGCAACTTTAGAACCAGTCTCATATTTTCCTAAAGATTTAGGTTCATCATAACCAATATAAACCCCTATTACTAAATTTGATGTAAAACCAATAAACCAAGCATCAAAATTATCATTTGTTGTTCCTGTTTTCCCTGCTAGCGGAACTTCTAAAACTTTTAGTTTTTTACCCGTTCCTCTTTGAACCGCCCCTTCTAGCATAGAAGTTATTTGATAAGCGGTTTCCTCACTTATAATTTGTTTCCTATTATCTAAAATTTTTAGAGAAGATTTATTTTTTTGTTGAATTATTTCACAACCACTACATTCTCTATTTTCAGAATTATAAATCGTTCTGCCTCGTCTATCTTGTATTCTTTTAATAATTTTTGGATTTACTTTTTTACCTCCATTTACAAAAGTGCTGTAAGCATTCGAAAGTTTTAAAAGAGTTGTCTCATTTGATCCAAGAGAAACTGATAATAGCTCAGGAACTTTTTCATAAACATTTAAATCTTCTGAAATTGATGAAATTTTTTTAAATCCTAAATTTTGTGCTATTCTTACAGTCATAAGGTTTCTTGATTTTTCAATACCTTTTCTTAGAGTTGAAGGGCCATAAAATTTTTTACCGTAGTTTTCTGGTTTCCAATCTTTTAATCCTGCTCCTTGTTCACTTACAAAAGGTGCATCTAAAATTAAAGAGTTTGGTAAATATCCATTTTCTAAAGCTGCTGCGTATACAATAGGTTTAAAAGCAGAACCCGGTTGTCTTTGTGCTTGTGTCGCTCGGTTAAACTCACTTGAAATATAACTATACCCACCAACCAAGGCTTTTACCTCACCATTGTGAGGATTCATAACAATTATACCACCGTTAACTTGTGGGATTTGTTTTAAATTCCAATTTCCTTTATCTTTTTTTAAAAAAACAATGTCACCTAAACTTAACAGATTATTTAAGTTTTTTTCCTTTGTCCATCTATGATTGTCATAATTGATTTTTATATTTTTTTGGTTTTTAATTAATTTCAAACCTGCTGTGTATTCATTTACCTCAATCACCTCGGCTATTTCCCATCCTAGTGTTTCGTCAATATTTACTTTCTCGATAGTTTTTTTCCAATTTTTATCTATAAAACTATTGGTTATAGGACCTCTCCAGCCTTTTCTTTTGTCATATTCCTCTATCCCATATCTTAATGCTTTTAATGCTGATATTTGGTAATTTGGATTTAAAGGAGTACTTATAGATAAACCTTGTGAGTAAAGTTTTTCGAACCCATAATCTTTTTTAATTACTCTTCTTACTTCCTCAGTATAAGATCTTGCTTCGTCTAATAAATATACTTTTCTTTTTTTTAAATTTATAGGTGTTTTTAAATAACTTTTAAGTTCATTCTTTGAAATATATCCATTATCATTCAAATTATTTAAAACTATATTTCTTCTTTTTTTTGCAAGTTCGGGTGATTTAAATGGGTTATATTTACTTGGGGCCTTTGGTAGCGCAGCTAGCAATGATGCCTCTATATAATCTAATTCTTTTACTGATTTATCAAAATATTCAAGACTCGCTGAAGCTACTCCATAAGTTCCTTGTCCAAGATAAATTTCATTCAAATAAAGTTCTAAAATTCTCTTTTTTGTAAATGCTTTCTCGATTCTGAATGCAAGAATAGCTTCTTTAATTTTTCTTTTTAATGATACCTCGTTTGTAAGTAGGAAATTTTTTGCAACTTGTTGTGTTATAGTTGAGGCGCCCTCTAATCTTTTATTCGAAATAATATTATTGATATTTTTTATTAAAGCTCTGGTCACACCTTTTGCGTCAACGCCGGGATGGCTAAAAAAATTTTTATCTTCTGCCGATAGAAAGGAGTTTATTACTTTGTCAGGAATAGAGTCGAAAGGAATAAAAAGTCTTTTTTCTAAAGCAAACTCAGCCACTAAATCTCCATTTTCTGTATACACTCTACTCAGTACAGAAGGTTCGTAATTTGATAGTTTTTTGTAATCTGGCAGACCTGCAGAAAAATACCAAAAAGCTGAAAAAAGAAAAAAAACTCCAACTAGAAAAAAAGCTATTAATACTTTTAAGGTGTAGCTAATAGTTTTTGAGACTTTCATAATTTTGATAATAATTGCTTAAATTTGGCTATCTTAAGGCATACAGGCATTATTAATAAACTTACAATTTAGCGCAAAAAAGTATATAATTTTATTATGTATTTAAAAGATTTTAAAATTAATTTGAACAAAACAACATTTATGAACGGAATTCATTTATCATGGAGAAAAATTTATATATCGATGCATCGCATCCTGAAGAAACTAGAGTTGTACTTAAATCTAAATTTCACATCGAAGAATACGAATCAGAGAATAAGAACAATTTAAGTCTAAAAAATAACATCTATCTCGGAATAGTAAGTAGAGTTGAACCCTCTTTACAGGCTGCTTTTGTAAATTTTGGAAGAGAAAGGCATGGTTTTCTCGCTTTTAATGATATCCAATCAGACTATTATCAAATACCAACAGAGGATAAAGACGAGCTTAAAAAGGCAGAAGAAAAAATTAGAGAAGATTTAAAAGAGAAAACCGAAACTGAGGATTTAAGTAATAAATCTGAAGAGGATAGCACAGAAAAAAATAAAAATATTGTGGATGAACCAACTGTAACTAAGGAACCAATTGGGGAACAATCAGAGAAAATTAGAGAGAATTTAAAAAGTAGATACGGAATTAGAAAATATAGAATACAAGAGGTAATTAAGCCTGGGCAAGTGATTTTGATTCAAGTTTTAAAAGAGGAACGAGGTCAAAAAGGGGCAGCGCTTACTACGTTTATTTCTTTAGCGGGCAAATATATTGTTTTGATGCCTAATACTGCGAAAGGTGGTGGTATTTCAAGAAAAATATTTAAATATGAAGAAAGAAAAAAAATTAGACAAATTTTAAATCAAATTAATATTCCTAAAAATATGGGATTAATTGTTAGAACAGCTGGATCAGGAAAGACAAAAAATGAAATTGATAATGATCTTCAAGGTACTATCTCAATTTGGGAAGAGATAAAAAGTAAAACAATTAATTCAACAGCTCCGGTCCTTATACATGAAGAGGGCGATATTATTAAAAGAGCACTAAGAGACATGTATGACAACAATACAAAATATATTTATATCGAAGGAAATGATGGATACCAAAAAGCAAAAAATTTTATAAAACAATTTATGCCGAGAAATTCTAAATTTGTAAAAAAATATAGAGGTAAAATACCATTGTTTCACAGCGAAGATATTGAGGGAAGTCTTAATAAAATTTTTGAACCAGTTGTAAAACTTAAGTCTGGAGGCTATCTTGTTATTAACCCAACCGAAGCTTTAGTTGCAATTGATATAAATTCAGGACAATCTACAAAACAATTAAATATTGAAAGAACAGCTTTAAATACAAATATTGAAGCAGCTGAAGAAATTGCTAGACAAATTAAAATAAGAGATTTGTCAGGACTTATAGTTATCGACTTCATTGATATGTTAAATTTTCATAATAAAAGATCAGTTGAGAGAAAAATAAAAGAGAGGCTTAAATTAGATAGAGCAAGAATACAAATAGGTAGAATTAGTAATTTTGGTCTTTTAGAGATGACACGCCAGAGACTTAAAGAAAGTTCTGTTAAATGGGAGGTAAACTTATCTTTAGAGTCTTTCGCTCAAAAAATTGTAAAGAAAATTGAAATGCTCGCATTTTCAAATAAGACAAAAATAATAGAAGCAAGCGTACCTGAAAAAGTAAAAGATTATTTAGAAACCTCTTTTGAGAGTGAATTAACCTTTTTCCAAAAAAAATATAAATTTAAAATTATTATTAATAGTAATAAGAACTTCATCATACCTGAATATAAAATTTTATTACTTAATAAAAATAAAAAAGTGATTAATAAAATCGAAAATTTTGTTGAAATAAATGGAAATAAAAAAAATATCAAAAAAAATAGTTCTAAAAAATCTGAATATAAAAAAAGTTCTAAGGGTACAGCACTTGGTAAAATTTTATGGACGAGAAGGAAAAAACAAATTAAATAAGACCATCATCTGGACTGCTTGCAGATGCAAAATTATTTAGTTTAATTCTTCCTGCAAGAAATGATTTTCGTCCAGCTACAACTGCTTCTTTCATCGATGATGCCATGAGAATTGGGTTTTTAGCTTTTGCAATTGCTGTATTTACAAGTACACCATCACATCCTAACTCCATTGCTATTGTTGCATCTGAAGCTGTGCCTATACCAGCATCAACAATAACCGGAACTTTTGAATTTTTAATAATTATTGAAAGATTTAATTTATTTCTTATTCCTAATCCAGAACCTATTGGTGATGCTAAAGGCATTATTGCAGATGCTCCGGCATCCTCTAATTTTTTTGCCATTATTGGATCATCTGAACAATAAACCATAACCTTAAATCCCTCTTTTACTAGAATGTTTGTTGATTTTAATGTTTCAATCATGTTTGGATATAAAGTTTTTTTATCACCAAGTACCTCCAGTTTTACAAGTTTCCAACCTCCAATTTCCCGAGCTAATCGCAAAGTTCTTAAAGCATCATTAGAATTAAAACACCCAGCTGTATTTGGTAAATAAATTATTTTTTTTGGATTTATATAATCCATTAGAACAGGTTTTTTTTTATCTAATATATTCACTCTTCTAACTGCCACAGTTACCATATCGGCACCTGATGCCTTTATAGCATCTGCAGTTTGTTTAAAACTTTTATATTTTCCCGTACCGACGATCAAACGAGAGTTCAAATGATATTGTTCAATTTTAAATTTATCTTTTTTCAATTATCCACCTCCTATAAATTGAACAATTTCTACTTTATCGTTATTTTTAAGTTTTTTTTTATTATAAAGTTTTTTTGGTAAAATAATTCCGTTTAATTCGATAGCAATTTTATTTTCATTTAACTTATATTTCTTAATCAAATCTTTAACACTATAATCATTAAGGATTTTTGTCTTTTTTCCATTTATTTGTATTTTTGCCATAATTGGGATATTTTACATATTTATTATAACAAAATGACAAAAAAAATCCTTGTAATAAATGGTCCAAATTTAAATCTTCTTGGAACAAGAGAAAAAGAAAAATACGGAAACATATCATTAGATGATATCAGTGAAAAATGTAAGTTACATGGAAAAAAAATTGATCTTGAAATAGAATTTAAGCAATCTAACGTTGAAGGAGAAATTGTTAACTTTATTCAAGACTCGAGAAAAAAAAATGACGGAATAATAATAAATGCTGGTGGTTATACACATACATCTGTGGCTATTCTTGATGCATTGCTCGCAGTCAAAAAACCTACAATTGAATTACATATTACTAATATTTACAACCGAGAAGATTTCAGGCATAAATCTTTAATAAGTAAAGCTGTAAATGGAATTATTTGCGGTTTAGGAACAGAAGGTTATATTATGGCACTTGATGGTATCAAAAATATTTTAAATAATGAAAATTGATAAAAAATTAATAAAAGAATTAACTGATTATCTTAATGAGTTTGGCTTATCCGAAATTGAATATCAGGATGGTAACAAGAAAATTAAAGTTGGCAAAAATATAACAGCAACTGTAACTGCCTCTGCACATAAACCAGGATTAATTGAAAAAAAAATTGAAGAGGTTGGAACTAAAATTACATCTCCAATAATAGGGACAGCATATTTAGCGCCTGAACCGGGTGCTAAAAAGTTTGTTGAGATCGGTCAAAAAATAAAAAAAGGTCAAACAGTTATGATAGTTGAGGCTATGAAAACTATGAACCATGTTCCATCAACCTCTGATGGGGAGATTAAAAAAATTTTAGTTCAAGATGGTCAGGCAGTAGAATTTGGACAAACTCTAGTTCTTTTAAAATAATATGTTTAAAAAAGTATTGATAGCAAACAGGGGAGAAATTGCAGTAAGAATTATTAGAGCATGTAAAGAATGGGGTATTGGAACTGTTGCGGTTCACTCAGATGTAGACTCCGACTCTATGCATGTTCGTTTGGCTGATGAAAGTGTTTGTATTGGATCTCATCAACCACAAAATAGTTATCTTAATATTCCAGCTATAATATCTGCTATCGATGTAACAGGTGCTGAAGCAGTTCATCCAGGTTACGGCTTTTTATCCGAAAATTTTAAATTTGCCGACATGATACAAAAACACGGTATAAAATTTGTTGGCCCAAGTGCTCAAATAATAAAAAAAATGGGAGATAAAATTGAAGCAAAAAAAATTGCTAAGCAAAATGGTCTGCCTATTATAGAGGGTTCTGAAGGAGGAGTTGAGAGTATTGATAAAGCAAAATCAATTTGTAAAAATATTGGTTACCCAATTTTAATAAAAGCTTCTGGTGGAGGTGGTGGTAAAGGAATGAAAATTGTCGAGAGTGAGGAACAATTAGGAAATATGTTTTCACTAGCAAGACTAGAGGCCAAGAAATATTTTGGAAATGAAGAAGTTTATATAGAGAAATATTTTAAAAAGCCTAGACACATTGAAGTTCAAGTTATGTCTGGTAAAAATAGGACAGTCCATTTGAATGAGAGAGATTGTACAGTTCAAAGAAAACACCAAAAATTAATAGAAGAAACACCTAGCCCAGTTCTAGAAGAAAATATTAGATTAGATTTATTAGAAAAAACTGTAAAAATGGTAGAAGCTATTGGTTACGAAGGTGCTGGAACTGTTGAATATATTTATGAAAATGGAAAGTTTTATTTTTTAGAAATGAATACTAGGGTACAAGTTGAGCATCCTGTTACTGAAGTTCAGACAGGAATTGATATTGTAAAAGAGCAGATTTGGATTGCTCACTCTGGACAGACAGCTTTAAAACAAAGTGATATTAGCGCGAGAGGTCATACTATCGAGTGTAGAATTAATGCAGAAGATCCATCAAAAAATTTTCAACCAAGTCCGGGTATTATTTCAGTGTGTCACCAACCTTCAGGTTTTAGAACGAGAGTCGATGGATCAATATTTCAAGGTTGCAAAATAACACCTTATTACGATAGTTTGATTTGCAAGTTAATATGTAAGGGGAGAAATAGAACCGAAGCTATTCAAAGAACAATTAGATCTTTAAATGAATTTGTTATTGATGGAATTGTGACAACAATTGATTTACATAAAAAAATATTGACCCATGAAAAATTTATTGGCTCAGAATTTGATACTAATTGGTTAAGTAAAGAAAAATTTTATTAATTTTATTAAGTAAAAACAGAATTGACCTTCGAAAATTTAAATGATAATAGATTTAATAATGGGATATCCAAAAAAACATAGAGGAAGAAGAAAAATAGGCTCAAAAAAAAGAAGGGCTAGAAAAAGAAATAAGAAAAAGTAATTATTTAGATAATGTTAAATAATGAATGAAAATTTTCTTATTAAAAAGATAAGAACCTATTCTTTAATCTCTTTATTAATACCTCTACTTACCCTAAACTTCTGTTATTTTGCTTATTATATTCTAGGCAATATAAATATATATCCTAATTTTAACTGGGATAATAAAATAACTAAAGTAAGTCTGGATGATTATACGAATCCGACCAACACCCTTTTTTTTTGTCCAAAATATAAAATTGTAAATATAAACTTCGAGCTTATCAATGGAAAAAATTTAACAGTATTTAGCGAGGTCAAAAAAGATGGAAGTAGAACAAAAGAAATTTCAGATAAAGTCGAACAAGATTTAATAAAAAATAATCAAATTAGGAATTTTATTTTTAATCATTCGGATATTTTAGATGACAATTGTATCGAAAATAGACCTTTTATTTCAAAATTAATTTCATCACTAAATTTAGAAAAAAAAATAATAGAAATTAAAATGTTAAATAAATCTGGTTTTGCTAAAATAAAAAATCCGTACTTAAATGGCGAGGTATCGATAAGTAGAACGGCTAGATATTTTCCTGCAAATATTTTTTTCAAGATTTTTATAATTTTAAGTGCAATAACATTATTTTTATATTGGAAAAATACAAAAAATCTATTTCAGATTTTTCAAGAAAATAACAAAATTTATGAATATTCAAAAAAATTTTATTATTTTGGCGCTCTCTCAGCTATATTTTTAGTTTTACATGCTATTTTTTTAGGTTGGGACTTATATCCTGGAAATAAATTATATAATAATTTCAGAAAGCTAGTAATTATTGCATTTATAATTTTTGAAGTAATAGCTCAACTCCTATTAACAATTAATTTTTATAAGTTTAAAAAAATTTTAACAAAGAAATTAAGTAGTTATGTGGTTAATATTAAAATATGTTTTGTTTTTATAATTTTTATTATTACGGTGGTTTCTTTTTACATTTTATCTGTAAAAGACCCAAGCTCTAGCTTCAAACACATGCTTGAATGGAATTACTTTACCTTATTATTAATTTATTACGGTTTAAGTAGGTTTGTTTGGAAGTTTTAAAACTCTTGTCTACACACCGTTAGGTGCGCAGACTTAAGTTTTGGCCCGTCGTTTTAGTACTACCGCCAAGCCTCCCGTTCTGCAATTTTAGTACTACTCTGCAGAACTTTCTGCCCGTTGAGCTTAAACCTCTCGGCCTTTCCTCAACTGGCCAGTTAAGAGTTGCCTCTTAATTAATTTATATTTAATCATTTAGAAAAAAAAAACCCATCACTTTTTAGTTGTTTTTTTTATTGTCTGTTAATTGTGTGGATAAGATTGTTTCTCTGTTTTATCTATCCAACCACCACCAAGAACTCTATCACCCTTTTCCTCTTTTGAATAAAATACACATGCTTGACCTGGTGAGATTCCTTTTTCATCCTCAAGAATTTCTATAAGTCCTGAATTATTTTTAAAATCTGCCTTTGCTTTTAAAAGTTTTCCTGTTGATCTTACTTTTATAAATATATTATTTTTAAAAGAGTCAGGATCTGATAAAAAATTTATATCTCTTAAGAATAATTTTTTTATGTTCAGATAATTCTTTGAACCTACAACTATTAAGTTATCTTTTGCTTTTATGTCTATTACATAAAGTGGTTCTTTATCAGCTATTTTTATTCCTTTTCTTTGTCCAATTGTATAATTGATAATACCATTATGTTCTCCTACTTTTTCACCATTTATATTTAATATTTCTCCCTTTTTAAAAGATTGAGGTCTGTACTTTTGAATTACAGAGGCATAATCTCCATTTGGAACAAAGCAAATATCTTGACTATCAGGTTTTTCAGCTACATTTAAATTAAACTTTTTAGCAATTCCTCTTGTATCTAATTTATTTATTTCTCCAAGTGGAAACCTTAAATAATTAAGCTGTTCTTGCGTGGTGCTGAATAAGAAATAACTTTGATCACGATTAATGTCCTTAGCACGATACATTTTACTTTTCCCACTAGCTTCATGTCTAATTACATAATGACCTGTGACCAAGGCATCTGCTTTAAGATCTTTTGCGAATTTAAAAAGATCTCTAAATTTTACAGTTTGATTACATTGTACGCAAGGTATTGGTGTTTCGCCAGAAATATAACTTTGTACAAATGAGTCGATAACATCACTTTTAAATTTTTTTTGATAGTATAAAATTTTATGATCAATATTTAAAGTTTCAGCTACTCTTTTGGCGTCAATTATATCTTTTCCAGCACAACATTGCCTTCCAGGAGAATTTTTTGTATCGTCATAAAGTTTTAATGTGATTCCAGTTACATCAAATCCTTGATCTTTCATCAAACCAGCTACTACAGAAGAGTCTACTCCTCCTGACATAGCAACGACTATCTTGGTATCTTTAACAGATTTTTTTATTCCTAGTGAGTTATTCATAATTATATATATAATATAAATATTTTATATATCATTATGCAATACGATTTAGAACCGGGTAATTTTGTCATAAACCCATTAAAAAGAGACTGGGGTATCGGTCAGATACAATCTGTTATAAAAAATAAGGCTACAATTAATTTTAGTAATGTTGGAAAACAAGTGATCAATTTAGACAATATTAAATTAGAAAAGGTAAGTAATGAATAGCAATGAATTAAAAGAGATCTCAGAAAAATTGATTGATACTATTAGTTTGGCTGGTCAAGCATCCATTGATCTTTATAAAAAAGGTTTAAAAAAAATTATTAAGAAAGATAATTCTCCAGTTACAAATGGAGATTTGGAGGTGAATAAGCTAATCACAGAAAAAATTAAAGTTGTAACACCTAATATTCCAATTGTCTCTGAGGAGACAGTAGATTTGGATAAAAAGAATAGTTTTCATACGTTCTGGTTAATTGATCCAATTGACGGCACTAAAGAATATATTGCTGGACAAGATGAATATACTTTAAACGCAGCGTTAATAATAAATTATATCCCTACTGTTGGTTTAGTCGGTGCACCTAAGAAAAAAAGGTTGTTTTATACATATGGTAAAAATAACTCCTACATGATTGAAAATAATCAAATAGTAAAATTAAATTGCGAAAAAAAAAATCAAAAAGGAAAAATTGTAGCCGTCACCAATAGCTCTAAACCATCTTCTGTAATTTTAGAAATGCTAAAAAATAATAAAGTAGATTCCTGGACTCCGATGCATAGTTCTTATAAATTTTGTGTCATTGCAACAGGTGAATTTGATTTTTATGCAGCCCGAGAAAGAGCTTATGAATGGGATTACGCTGCTGGACATGCTGTTGCTGAAAACGCTGGTGCAATTATAACTACGCTTGAGGATAAATATTTTAAATACGGTAAGGAAGATTATAAAAATTTAAGCTTAAAAATTAAAAGAAGTAAAACTTTAGATGTTTAAAACGATTTCAATCATTGTTGTGTCAGTATCATTATTTGGTCTGATTGTTTTCATAATAGTAAAAAATTTAGTGAAAAAGAGAATTGAATATTATTTAAAATTAAATAATAAAAAAAAAACTAAGTAAGCTTTAAAATTTGCAAAAATTCTTTTTGGCTCATGTCTAATATCTTTTTTGAAATATCATAACTGAAACCAGATCTAGCTAAAATTCCTAAATCTTTTTTATAAAAAATTTCTCTATTTGCATCAGGGCGCATTGGACCAATCCTTTTTTTTTTACAGATTCTCATTGCTGAAATAAAATCTGGATCTTCTCCACTGCTTTTAATTTTCTGTAAACTTTCGTTTATATTTTTGTAATCAATACCTTTGCTTTTTAAAGAATTTGAAATTTTATTGAGGGAATAACCTCTTTTAAATAAAACTCTTGCTTTAGAATCAGAGTAAAGTTTATCATTTATTAGATTATTTTTTTCAAGATTTTCTACAATTTTATTTATTATTTCAACTACCTCTTTTTTCTGTTTATTACCTTTAAATTTTATTAAATATTTTTTTATTAAATATGTTTTTATTTGTTGCTTTGTCGGACTATATTTTTCAATGTAAGTATAGGCTAAATCTCTCAATTTAAACGTTAAATTTTCGAAATCTTTTTTATTTGATATTGGATCCATTGCTTCTATATTATACAAAAATTTATGATTGAAGATCTTCTAACATTTTTTAATTACGAGAAAATATACCATTTTGCAAACATTGGTGTAATACCATGTTGGTTATTATTAATTTTTTTACCAAATCACATTATTACTAAGTTTTTTGTTAAATCTATTATAATACCTTTGATATTATCCACAGCCTATCTTTTTATAGTTTATCAAATTTTTTTAGGAGAAAATCTTTTTGATATATTTGGTCTTTACTTAGGATTAGATAATCTTTACGCAATATTTTCAAGTGAGGCATTTCTTTTAATTTTTTGGTTACATTTTTTAGCATTGAGTTTATTTGTTGGTAACTGGATTGTAAGTGACTCGGCGATCTATTCAATACCAAGACTTTTGGTAATTTTATCGTTAATAACAACCTACTTTACTGGCCCAGTTGGATTAATATTTTATTGGATAATTAGAGTTTTTTATTCAAGAAAAATTAATTATTATGACTAGAACTGTTGAATTCTATTTCGATTTTAGTAGTCCCTATTCATATATTGGTTACAAAGAAATTCTACAATTAGAAAAAAAAAATTCATTTAAAATTAAGTTTATGCCAATATTTCTTGGTGGTCTACATAACTCAGCAGGAGTTACACCAGCGGCATTTATATCTCTAAAATCAAAATATATGGTAAAAGATACAAAATTGGTAACTGAAAAGAAAAATATTAAGTTTATTTTTAACTCTTATTTTCCAATTAAAACAGTAAATTTTATGAGAGGTGTTTTGATTGCAGAAAAAGATAGCTTTGAAAAAATTTATATAGAAAAAATTTTTAATGCAATTTGGAGAGATGGTTTGAATATGAATGATCCTATTGTCATAAATAAAGTTCACAAAAATATGGATTTAAATCCTGAAATCTTCTTATCAAAAGCCACAGATCAAAAAATTAAAGATAAACTTAAAAAGGTAACAGCAGAAGCATTAAAAAAAGGAATTTTTGGTGCGCCTACTTTTTTAGTAAATAAAAAAATATTTTGGGGACAAGATAGACTTTATTATGCATTAGATGAAACAAAGAAATAATTTATTTCTTATCCTTAAAGATAATTTTGAAACCCTCATTAACTAACGAACCAAAGCCACCCTTTACATGGGCAATATTTTTATATCCCATATCTTGAAGTGATTTTGTAGCTAAAGCAGATCTCATACCGGCTGCACAAAAAAGAACTAATTTTCTATCTTTCGAAAATTTTTCTGAGTTATAATATTGACTCTTTGGATCCATCCAAAATTCCAACATACCCCTTGGTATATGTAACGCACCATTTATAGTGCCGTCCCTCCATAATTCACGTATATCTCTTATGTCTATTAATGTGCACTGGTTTTTATTTTCTAATTCCTTAACTTCACTTGGATTCATTGTTTTAATTTCTTTAAGTGCACTTTCGACAAGATCTTTAGAGGATTTAATATTCATCAAATCTATTATAAACTATTATTGCAATAAATAAAATGAGAGAAATAAAATCTAATAAAAAAAGCTTTTTAACGAAACTTTTTATTAAGTTATGCAGACTCTTTGGTTTTGAAATAATTGACCAAAGCAATTATAGCATTCCAACGTCAAACCAAGATTTAAATCAAAGTATTAGTATCCCTGGTGAGAGATCAGTTACTTTACCTTTAGGTAAAGTCAAAATTACGAGACCTGTAAAATCTTTAGATATAATATTGAGGACATGCATGTCCGTTAATATGCTTACTCAATCAAAAAAAAGAATGTTTGAAAAAAATAAAGATGAATACACAAAAAGAACATTGTTTTCTATAATCAGAAGTGTAAAACATGCAAAAAATATTTTTAAAAATATTAAATTTAAAATTTTTATAATTGATCATAATTCTCAAAATAAACATATTGAAAGTTTGAGAAATATGCTGGGGAAATCAAATATAGATTTTGAGATTATAAACCTTCAATTAAAAAAATTCTCTGGTCATATAAAAAAGATCAACGCTGAAAATAAAGAAGTAACCCCAAATCAAAAATCTAATATGTCAAATATATATCAATCACTTCTTCTATCAAAAGAACAAAGTGAAGATTTAACATATTTTGTTGAAGATGATTATATTCATGAAATAGATAGCTTATCAGAAATAATATATACATATGAAAAAATAGCATCACTAATTAAAAAAGATTTTATAATTTGCCCAACAGATTATCCTTATTTATACACCGAAGCTGATAAAACAAGAATTTTCTTAGGAGAGAATAAACATTGGCGTCAAATTGACCAAAGTTTATGTACATTTTTAACAAGTAAAAAAATAGTTGAAAAATATTGGGAAGATTTTATTAGCATGTGTAAATTTGAACACTACCCTTTTGAAAAACCTCTTCATAATATTTATAAAAAAGAATTATGTATATCTCCTATTCCGTCATTAGCTATTCACTTTACAAATGTTAATTCAATTTATGGTTTTTCACCTAACGTAAATTGGAAAAGATTATGGGAAGAAAATGAAGATAAAATCTAATAAAAAAGCTCCAAATTTTAAGCTGATGTCTACATCCTCTAAAATCTTTGAGTTATCAAAGCTTAAAAATGGTATAATAATTTATTTTTACCCTAAGGACAACACACCAGGGTGTACTCTGGAAACCATAGATTTTTCAAAGCTTTATAAGA
This sequence comes from uncultured Pelagibacteraceae bacterium, assembly GCA_902583685.1. Classification (GTDB taxonomy): domain Bacteria; phylum Pseudomonadota; class Alphaproteobacteria; order Pelagibacterales; family Pelagibacteraceae; genus Anoxypelagibacter. The sequence goes on along the minus strand of CACHWO010000012.1, from coordinate 6,082 downwards.
AATTTAAAAACTTAAAATATGATGTTGTTGGGATTTCAAAAGATAGTATTGAAAGTCATTTGAATTTTAAGGAAAGATTTAAGGTCCCCTTTCATCTTTTGTCTGACGAAAAAGTTCAGGTTCAAAAAAAGTATGGTATTTGGGGCATGAAATCATTCTTGGGTAAAAAATATATGGGAACAATAAGATCTACAATTGTCATTGACGATAAAGGAAAAATTTTAAAAATATGGCCTAATGTGAGGGTAAAGGGTCACGCTCAAGAAGTTCTTGATTTTATAAAGTCACAAAAATAAAAAGGCCCGATTTCTCGGGCCTTAATATTTACCAAACTTAAGGGAAGGTAATTCTTAATTTTATAAATTAGTCTCTTATTCCGTAAGCTATTACACCGACTTCGGACTTATCAGTACCAAGCCTTTCAGCTTCTTTACTGATTCTAATTCCAATAGTCATTTTCATAATTGCCCATACGATGTATGACACTACGAAAACGAAAACTACTACTGAAATTGTTCCTAAGAATTGTGAACCAAAACCTACTTCTGTATTTGTAAATGGAACTGCTAATGTGCCCCATATTCCAGCAACTAAGTGTGCAGGAATTGCACCAACAACATCATCGATTTTCATTTTATATAATAATTTTGTTGAGTAATACATTAACACACCAGCTATTGCTCCAATAACAATTGCAGCAAGCGGGCTTGGAGCTAAAGGTTCTGCTGTTATACCAACAAGTCCAGCGATCGCACCATTAAGCATCATGACCACGTCAGTTTTACCACCAGCGAGTCTAGATACTGTAGCCGCAGCTAATACACCACCACCTGCAGCTAAATTTGTATTAATATATATTGTTGCAACAGAGCTTACGTCTTCTAATGTTCCAGCAGCTAATTGTGAGCCACCATTAAATCCAAACCAACCTAACCAAAGTATAAATACTCCAAGTGTTGCCAATGGAATTGAAGAAGCCGCAAAAGGTGCCATAGCTTTTACGCTACCTCCTGAAGTAAATCTTCCAGATCTTGCTCCAAGCACTATTGCACCGGCAAGAGCAGCAGCTCCTCCAGCAGCATGTACAAGTGTTGAGCCTGCAAAATCAGAGAAACCTGCAGCTGATAACCAGCCACCGCCCCACTGCCATCCCATTTCAATTGGATAAATAAATCCAGTTAAAATAGCAGCAAATAAGAAGAATGGCCAAATTTTAATTCTTTCAGCCAATGTTCCTGACACGATTGACATTGTTGTTGCACAGAATACCATTTGGAAAAACCAATCTGAACCATCAGAATAACCTGTCTCTAATGATGATGAGTCACTCCAAGAAGAGAATGAACCTATCCATCCACCTTCGGGTATACCGTAAGCTAAATTGTATCCAACTAACCAGAACATTACTCCGGCAATTGAATATAAACCTATATTTTTTGCACAGATTGCTGATACACTTTTAGATGTTACCAACCCTGATTCAAGCATAGCAAAACCTGCTGCCATCCACATGACCAGAAAACCTGACATTAAAAATAATATTGTATTGAATATGTATTGTACTTCTGCAGACACAGTCGTGTTAGCATACCCTAAACCAGCAAAGCTGAAATAAAGTGCTGTACCTGCAAAAAAATAACCAAGTATTTTTTTCATACTTCCTCCTTTGTTTAACTAAATTTTTAAATGATAGGTCGGAAAAGAGTTACGTTAAGTGATGAGATTAGTTATGCAGTTTTTGCATTGGGGTGTGGCATTTTTAAACAACCCCCAAAATTTGTTTATTTTAGGGATTGTTTAAACTGTTTATCTGTTGAACATGTCCTTAAGGCCCTTAGCAGGTAAAAATTTTACCTTCTGAGAAGCTGCAATCTGGATTTGTTCTCCAGTTCTAGGATTTCTACCAACTCTGGCTTTTCTCTTAGCTACTTTATATGTTCCAAATCCAGCGATTTTCACCGCCTCATCGTTTTTCAAGCAATCTAAGATTATCCCAGTTATAGTATCAAAAGTCCGCTCAGCATCAGCCTTACTCTGGTTCATACTTCCTGCGATTTTGTTAACTAACTGTTTTTTGTTCATTTTTGCACCTTTTTAGTTATTATTTTAATCTCTACAAAAAACCAATAAAATCAACGATAATTTAGTAATGTTTGTTATTATTAACACAACATATAGTAGATGTTAAAAAAGCCCTTATTTTACTCACTTTTTTAGAGTTTCCTTGTTTTTTAAAAAACACCCCAATCTTTTAAATCATTAAAAGTTGTAAATATCATTAGTGAAAGAAGCAAAAAAAGACCGATTCGAAAAAAACCTTCTTGAGTACTCTGTTTTAAAGGTCTGCCTAAAATTTTTTCAAACATATAAAACATTAAATGCCCACCATCTAATAATGGTATTGGAAACAAATTAATCAGGCCAAGACTTATAGATATATAGGCTACTGTGCTAATAAAAGCTAAAAAACCGAATTCCATAACTTGTCCAGATATTTTAGCTATTTTTATAGGGCCTCCAAGTTGAGAGGTGTCTCCTTTACCTTTAAATAAAGATAAAACAAATCTCATTGTTGTTTTTGTTACAAACCATATCTCATTAATTGAGTAATATATTGCTTGTACAGGACCTAATTTACGTTTATCAAATTCATTGTTAACCGGTGCTATTTTTATTCCTATAATTTTTTTTTTAATTGGATTTCCAAGTGAGTCTTTTGTGTTAATTTCATCGGGTTTCATTTTAAAAGAAATCTCATCTTGATTTCTTAAAACAACAATACTAACTTCATCAGAGGTACTAGTATTTATAAACATTGATACCTCTAATATACTTTTTACTTTATTACCGTCTATAGAGACTATTATATCATTTTTTTTAATACCAACTTTTTCTGCAGGACTTTCAACTTGAACTTGTTCTATTTTTGCTGGGGTAAAATCTTTACCAACAAACATATAAATAAAACTAAAAATTATTATTGCTAATAAAAAATTAGCTAACGGCCCTCCAGCTACAATTAATGAACGTTGATATAAAGGCTTGGTAATAAATAATTTTTTTTGATCCTCTTCTCCATATTTTTTTAAAATTTCCTCTTGTTCAGATTGACTAAATACATTTCTATCGCCAAAAAATTTGACGTATCCTCCAAGTGGAATTAAACAAAATTTCCATCTAGTACCATTTTTATCATTAAAACCAAATAATTCTCTTCCAAATCCAATTGAAAAGTCAGTAACACCAACACCATATTTTCTTGCGAAATAATAATGGCCGTATTCATGAATAAATACAACAATTGTTATTAGTAAAATAAATGAAATTAAATACGTCATTGCTCCCAAGGTCCTTTTTTAAATTTTTTTATATTATTTTTGACTGCTTTTTTTTTTGTTTTTTTATTGAAAAATAATATCAAAATTACGCCTGAAATAAAACCACCTATATGTGCAGCGTAAGCTACTCCACCTCCAGATGAGGAAGATAAGAAAGAGTTTATAAATTGTAAAAGAAACCAAAATCCTAAAACATATAAAGCTTTTATTTTAATTAATTGACTAAAAAAACCAAAAGGAATCAAAACTAAAACTCTAGCGTTTGGATAATTAATTAAATACGCTCCTAATACTCCACCGATGGCACCGCTAGCACCAATCATTGGTATTTGGGAATTTATATCTATTAAAACTTGAGCCATTGCTGCACCAACTCCAGATGCAAAATAAAAAAGAACAAAATTTAATGTTCCCAAGTCATCTTCGATATTGTCGGCAAAAATCCATAAATACAACATATTTCCAATTAGATGCATCCACCCACCATGCATAAACATCGAGGTAAAAATTGTCCCTATCGGAGAAATTTTATTTAAATTGTCGGGCAGTTGGTCAATGCCCATTAAAACTGATGGAATTAAACCATAAGAGTAAGTAAATTCACGTAACTCTGTATCATTTAAATTAATTTGAGCTAAAAAAATTATAGTACAAAAAAAAATAATACCTAAACTTACAATTGGCTTTCCATTTGTTGGGTTATCATCTTTTAAAGGTATCATTGGTACATTGCTTATATATTAAAGTGTGAAATAATGCTTTTTTTTCTATATTTTAAATATTTGCATTTATCAACTTATAATTGTAGAATAATCGTCATGAGTGAAAAAATATCAGTACTATTATCAGATGTAAATATTAAGGGTAATATCGTTGAAAAAGAGAAGTTGATAACAGATTCAAAAATAGAGGGCGATATTACTTCAGAAAATTTAATAACTCATCAAGGTAGTAATATTTCAGGTAATATTAATTCTTCTAAAGTTACTTTAGGAGGAATATCGAAAGGTAATATCAACTCTGACAACATTACTATAAAAGCCACGGCTGAAGTTGAGGGGGTTTTAAATCAAAAAAATCTCTCAATAGAAGAAGGTGCTAAGCTTAAAATTAAAGCTGAAACTTATTAATTCAAAATTTCCACTCATTAACCTTACTAAATAAAAAGTTTCTGAAAGCTATTAATCTTACATTATTTTTTAAAGAAGCCGGGTAAACAAAGTGAGTTTCAGTTGGTTTACCAGTTACCTCAGGAAGAACTTTTGAAATGCCATTTATATTATATGTAATGTAGTCTGGTAATGCAGCTAGACCAACTCCACTTTGTACTGCAAGTAACAAACCATAAACACTATTAACTTTCATTAAAGATTTTCTTTTTTTTACCTCTTTTGTTCCGACTTTTAATACCCAATCAGGATTATAAACTGGAGATGGTGCTCCTTTACCATAAGTTATAAATTTATGTTTATCTAAATCTCTTAAATTTTTCGGATATCCATTTTTTTCTAAATATTTATTTGATCCATAAATGTGGTAATTAAAATCTACAAACTTTTTTTGAATAAGATTTAATTGTTTTGGCCTTCTCATTCTAATTGCAACGTCTGCTTGTCGTGTAGCTAAATCTAATTCTTTATCATCAAATATCAATTCTATTTCTATTCCAGGGTGAAGATCCATAAATTCTTTTATTCTAGGCGTAAGCCAGGTTGTTCCAAAACTAACAACTGTTGTTACAACAAGTTTTCCATTAATTTCGTCTTTGTCTTCTCCCAAAGTAGCCTCGACATCTTTTAGTTTTGATATGACCTCATGTGCAGTTTTATATAAATATTCTCCGTTATTTGTTAAAACTAAGCCCCTTGCGTGACGTTCGAACAAATGAATTTTTAAATCCTTTTCTAAAGACTGTATCTGCCTACTTATTGCAGATTGGCTCAAATTCAATATTGTAGACGCTTTTGTAAAACTTCCAGCTTCAGCTACTGTATGAAAAATCTTTAATTTATCCCAATCCATTATTGAATATTTTATTAATTATTCGTATTAATTATTGCTCTACCTGTAAACTCACCTTTTAATAATTTAGGATATATATTAATAAGTTCGCTTAGAGTAATCTCTTTTGTAAAGTTTTGTACTTTATTAAAATCTATTAATTTAGCAGCTTCATTCCAAATAAATTCTCTTCTTTTCATTGATGAACCTGATGAGTCTATACCCCAAAGTTTTATACCTCTTATTATAAATGGCATCACAGTTGTATTGATTTTAATCCCGCCAGCATTACCACAGGCTGCAATTATTCCACCTGGTTTAGTTTGAGCAAATATTTTAGTAAGAGCTGAGCCACCTACTGTATCCACAACACCGTCCCATATTCCCTTTTCTAAAAGTTTGCTTTCACCTTCAAACTCTTTTCTATCAATAACATTCTTTGCACCCAAACCTTTGAGGTATTCAACTTTGTCTTTCTTGCCAGTGACTGCGTGAACATCGTAACCCATCTTAGACAATATCATCGTCGCTATACTTCCCACTCCACCAGTAGCTCCGGTTACCAAGACATCTTTAATTTTTGTTCCGAGCAAAAGTTCCTCTTTTGCCTTGACTGCAAAAGAACATAATAATGCTGTAAAACCAGCCGTGCCTAGCATCATACATTTTTTAGTATCTAATTCTTTTGGTATCTTTAATAAGAAATTTGCGTCAACTTTTGCATATTGTGAAAAACCTCCAAA
>CACHWO010000011.1 GCA_902583685.1 uncultured Pelagibacteraceae bacterium | reverse complement strand
TAATTTGCTAAATATACCCGTATTAAATCTATCATTTATCCAAGATAAAATAGCAACTATAAAAACATCTTTAAAGGTTAAAAATAATAATGTTATTTTAAAAGATTTAATTATTGAAAGTAAAAATAATGAGATCATAATTAAAAATCTTCTATTTAAAAACTATATGGATTTCCTTAGTTTTGATGAGATAAAAATTAAAACCTCTTTAAAGGACAAGATAAATAATAATTTTAGAATTAAAAATGAGAAAAATAAAATAAATATAGAAGGCAAAGTTTTTGATGCCACAAATCTTATTAAGCAAATTAATAATAATAAAAAAAATACAGTTTTTAAAAAATTTACGAAAGAAATAGAAGTTAATCTTGAAAAAGTATTACAAGCTGTAAATTTTCCAATAAGAAATCTCAGATTAATTGGAGAAATCAATAAAGGAAATTTTGAAAAAATTTCTGCTAAAAGCGATTTCTCTCAAAGCGAACATTTAGATATATCATTAAAAAAAAAGGAGGGTTCTAATGATAAGTTTCTCGAAATTTATTCAGATATAGCTGTACCTTTATTAACTGAGTATAAATTTTTTAAAGGTTTAGAAGGTGGCAATCTATATTTTGAATCAAGATTTAATGATAATTTATCAATCAGTGAATTAACTATAAATAACTTTAAACTTAATAATGCTCCAACCTTTGCAAAAATTTTAACACTTGCTGATTTAAAAGGTTTAACTGACACTTTAAAAGGAGAGGGGATAAGTTTTGATACTCTCTCTATAAAATACAACTCAAACAAATCAATAATAAATGTTGAAGAAATTTTTATGATTGGTCCGTCAGTATCTGTCTTAGTTGATGGTTATGTTGAAAAAAAAAGTGGTCTGGTTAGTTTAAGAGGAACATTGGTACCTGCAAAACAATTAAATAATCTTATTTCAAAGATTCCTGTTATAGGTAATATTTTAGTAGGAAAAGACATAGGCGAAGGAATTTTTGGTTTAAGTTTTAAAATTAAAGGTCCACCAACAGATTTAAAAACAAGCGTTAATCCAGTTAAAACTTTAGCACCAAGATTTATTACTAGAGCTATTGAAGCTGCAAAAAAAAAAGGATCTAATCAATAATAATTTTTAGATGTGTTTTTTTTCCAACTGATAATTTTATGTAGCTACTATCTACAAAACTATCAATATTTATAATTTTTTTTTCATCAGAAATAATTTCATCATTTATCCTAATGCCATTATTTTTTATAATTCTTCTTACCTCACTTTTTGACTGAACTAAGTTGTTTTGAAAAACCAATTCCACAATATTAATTCCATCGATCACTATATTTTTCTTAATAGTTTTTTCTGGAATACTTCTACCTAAACCACCCTTAACAAATGTTTCTAATGCTGTTTCGGCACTTTCTTTTGCTGCTTTTGGTCCATGTAAAATACTAGTAGCTTCATTTGCTAATAAAATTTTTAAATTATTTATATTTTTTTCTTCATTAATTTTTTTTCAATTCATCTGACTCAATTTCAGTAAAATACATTAAAAATTTTTTAACATCCTGGTCTGAGGTATTTCGCCAAAATTGCCAATAATCATATGGAGAAAATAACTTTTTATCTAACCAAACAGCGCCTTTTTCTGTTTTACCCATTTTTGCACCAGAAGATAATGTTATTAAAGGTGTAGTCAGTCCAAAAGAATCTTTTTGTAAAACTCTTCTTATTAATTCAACACCATTAACAATATTACCCCACTGGTCGGAACCGCCCATTTGTAAAACACAATTATAGTTTTTATAAAGTTGATAAAAATCAAATGCTTGTAAAATCATATAATTAAATTCCATGTAACTAAGTGATTGTTCTCTGTCTAATCTAAGCTTCACGCTGTCAAAAGATAACATTTTATTAATTGTAAAATGCTTACCAATCTCTCTTAAAAATTCAATATATTTAAGTTTCCCCAACCAACTAAAATTATCAACAAAAATAGGTTTAGTTTTTTTATTTTTGGATTTTAAAAGATTTTCAAAAATTTTTTTTATTTTAGAAATATTTTTTTTTATATCCGAATGCTTTAATATTTTTCTAGTGGTATCTTTTCCAGATGGATCACCTATCAAAGTAGTCCCACCACCTAACAAAACGATCGGTTGATGACCATATTTTTGTAATAATCTTAATATCATTATTTGCATTAAACTTCCCACATGCAAGCTTGATGCTGTACAATCAAAACCAATATATGCTTTTATTGAATTTTTGCTGCAGATTTCATTTAGTTTATCCAAATCAGTACATTGGTTTACAAAACCTCTGGAATTCATTTCGGTTAAAAAAGCATTTTTCATAGAGTAATGTGCTAAGTTATTATTATACAAAAAAAAAAATAAATAAATAAAATTATGGATAAGGTTTATACATCTTTAGGTTTAATGAGTGGTACTTCGGGAGATGGTATAGACGCTTCAATAATAAAATCTGACGGTAAATCAAGTTACGAGGTAATAACAAACAAATATTTCGAATATGATCAAAAAATTTTTAATAAAATTCATAATTTGAAAGAAAACATTCAAAATGTAAAAGATCTTAATAAATATTCTAATGAAATATTGAAACTGGAAAAAAACATTACCCTTTATCATGCTAAAGTGATTAATGAAATTTTAAAGTATCACAAAATTGATATTATAGGTTTTCACGGGCAAACTATTTATCATAGTTCAGAAGAAAAAATTTCAAAGCAAATTGGCGAGGGTAAACTTTTACTTCAATTAACACAAAAAAATATTGTATATAATTTTAGGCAAAATGATATTAAAAATGGTGGAGAAGGCGCGCCTTTAACACCAATTTTTCATAAATTAATTTCTAAACAAAAAAAAATTAAAACTCCCCTATGTATTTTAAATATCGGTGGAATTTCAAACATTACAATTATTGAAAGTAATAATGAAAATGATTTTAGCAGTAGAGATATTGGACCAGGTAATTGTTTAATAGACTTATGGATAAGGAAAAACTCAGAAAAACAATTTGATAAAAACGGAGATCTTGCAGCTAGGGGAACAAGTAATGAGATAATTTTAGAACAAGGTCAGGAACTTTATGTTAATAGACCAAATAAAACTAGTTTATCTTTTGATGTAAACGATTTTGACGTCTCTTTTGTAAGAGGTTTATCACTTGAAGACGGTGCAGCAACATTAACACAATTTACTGGAAAAATTATAAGTTCTTCCTTGCTTAACCTTTTGTATAAACAGACAAAAAAAAATTTTAAAGTTTTAATTTCTGGCGGAGGAAGAAAAAATAAAACATTAGTTGATATACTAAAAAAAAATGACATCAAATAAGATATCAATTGAGTTAATTGATAATTACGGTGTCGATGGTGATTATGTTGAGTCTCAAGCTTTTGCTTTTTTAGCGATAAGATGTTTAATTGGTGAGCCTATTACCTTTCCTAAAACAACTGGCTGTAATAAACCTTGTAGAGGTGGGGAGATTTTAAAAATTACATAATCTCGGTTTTTTCTTTAATATATTGATCTATTATTTTATTTAGCTCTATTTCTTTATTTTTAAAAAAGTGATTTGAATTTTTTATTTCATCAAATTTTACCTCTATTCCTTTTTGAGACTGCAACCTTGAACTTAAATCTAAAATACTTTCTTTTGAAACAAGTTCGTCTTTTTCACCTGATATAATTTGACCTGATATAGGACATGGAGCTAAAAATGTAAAATCATAAACATTTGGTTGTGGGGAAACTGAAATAAACTTAGATACTTCCGGTCTTCTCATAATTAGCTGCATACATATCAAGGATCCGAATGAGAAACCCGAAACCCAACATTGACTAAAATCTTGATTTTCTCTTTCAATCCAATCTAGAGCTGCTGCTGCATCTGACAATTCACCTTGTCCATTGTCGAATGTCCCATCACTTTTTCCCACACCTCTAAAATTTAATCTTAAAACAGAAAAACCATTGTCAACAAAACTTTTAAAAATTTCCATAACGATTCTATTATTCATTGTTCCACCATATTGTGGATGAGGTTGAAGAACAATTGCGATTGGTGATTTTTCTTTTTGATTCTTAAAATATTTTGCCTCAAGCCTTCCAGCTGGCCCTGGTATAAAAACTTCAGTACTTTTCTGTTTCATAAATAATAATGATAATTAATTTCAAAAAAAAAAGAGATTTATAGCACGTTTTAGCCGCGTCATAATTTTTTTTATTAAAGTTGACTAGTTTAGTAGGAATATTTAAAAAACATTGATATTACAGAATAATTTATGAAATTAACAACTAAAGGTAGATACGCAGTTATGGCTATGGCTGATCTTGCAGCTAATCAAAATGGTAAACCTGTAAGTTTGACTGACATCTCTTTAAGACAAAATATTTCCCTGTCATATTTAGAGCAATTATTTTCAAAATTAAAAAATGATAAATTAGTAAAAAGTGTTAGAGGTTCATCAGGAGGATATATTTTAGAAAAAAATCCAAAAGATATCACGATTTCTAATATAATTTATGCTGTAGATGAACAAGTTAAGACATTAAATTGTAAAAAAGAGTCAAAGAAAGGTTGTAACGGAAAAACCGCAAAATGTATTACACATAATTTATGGGATGAATTAGAAAATCACATCAATGATTTCTTCCAAAAAGTAAACTTAAATGATGTTCTTAAGCAAAAAGGTATTGAGACAAAAAAATGAAAAATACAGATATAAATACTAATCAAGAATATAAATATGGTTTTACTACAGAAATAGAAAATATTCGTGCACCAAAAGGTTTAAACGAAAATTCAATAAAATTTATTTCTAAAATGAAAAAAGAACCTAAATGGATGTTGGACTGGAGACTGAAAGCATATAGCAGACTAAAAAATTTAAAAGAACCAAATTGGCAGAAACCTAAATATCCCAAAATAAATTATCAAGATTTATATTATTATTCAGCACCAAAGAGTGCATCAAAAAAACCAAAAAGTTTAGATGAGGTGGATCCTAAGCTGCTTGAAACATATAAAAAACTAGGGATTCCATTAAATGAACAAAAAAAATTGGCTGGTGTTGCCGTAGATGCAGTTTTTGACTCAGTTTCTGTGGCGACAACTTATAAAAAAGAATTAACAAAAAAAGGAATTATTTTTTGTTCAATATCTGAGGCAATACAAAAACATCCAGATTTAGTAAAAAAATATATTGGTTCTGTAATACCTATTACAGACCATTATTTTGCAACCCTAAATTCAGCAGTTTTCACAGACGGTTCTTTTGTTTACATCCCTCCGAATGTGAGATGCCCAATGGAGCTTTCGACTTATTTTAGAATCAATGCTTCAGAAACAGGTCAATTCGAAAGAACATTAATAATTGCAGATAAAGGTAGTTATGTAAGTTACCTTGAAGGTTGTACAGCACCAATGCGTGATGAAAATCAATTACACGCCGCTAATGTAGAGTTGATAGCTTTAGATGATGCCGAAATTAAATATTCTACAGTTCAAAATTGGTATCCAGGTGACAAAGATGGTGTAGGTGGAATATATAACTTTGTAACTAAAAGAGGAGCTTGTCGGGGTAAAAATTCAAAAATTTCATGGACACAGGTTGAAACAGGTTCTGCAATTACATGGAAATATCCAAGCTGTATCCTGCAAGGAGATAATTCTGTTGGAGAATTTTATTCAATAGCTATAACTAATAATCATCAAAAAGCAGACACTGGTACGAAGATGATTCATCTTGGAAAAAACACAAAAAGTAAAATTATTTCAAAAGGAATATCAGCAGGTAAAGCTGACAATACTTACAGAGGTTTAGTTGATATATCCAGAAAAGCAAAAAATTCAAGAAATTATACTCAATGTGACTCACTTCTTATGGGAAATAAATGTGGAGCACATACTGTTCCATACATTAAAAATAAAAATTCATCTTCAACAGTTGAGCATGAGGCGACAACATCAAAAATAAATGATGAACAATTGTATTATTGTAATCAAAGAGGACTTAACCAAGAAGAGGCTGTGAGTTTAATAGTAAATGGCTTCTGCAAAGAAGTTTTACAACAATTACCAATGGAATTTGCTGTGGAAGCTCAAAAATTAGTAGGTATTAGCTTGGAAGGAAGTGTAGGTTAATGGAAAATAGATTTCATTTAGCTATACCTGCAGGTGACTTGGACAAAGCAATAAAATTTTATTGCGATACTTTAGGCTGTAGTAGAGGTAATGCAGAATTTAAATATCCGGATGCTTGGGCCGATATTAATTTTTGGGGAAATGAATTAACATTGCATGCAACTGATCCTAATAAAAAAAGTGTAAGTGAGAGACATAATGTAGATATGGGAAATGTCACTGTCCCTCACTTTGGGGTTCATTTAGATGCAGAAACTTTTAAAAATTTAAAAGAAAGACTTATAAGTAAAAAAATTAAGTTTATAGATCCACCATATGTAAGGTTTGAAGGTGAAGATATTGAACAAGAGACCATGTTCTTAGAGGACCCAAATGGAAATTGCATGGAAATAAAAACTATGAAAAATCCTAGTACATTATTTAAAAAGTAAAATGAAACTAGATATTAAGCTAAACGAATACAAAAACAATATTGAGTCTTTAAAGGCTATAGAAAGTCTAGAAGTTTATAGATGGCTTATTTCGCTTGGCGAAAAACTAAATGACGATCCTCTTAGCGAAAAAAGACGAACAATTAAAAATAAAGTAAAAAGTTGTCAGTTTGAATTATTCGTAGATTATGAAAATGGACGCTTTAAATCTTGGAGCAAGGCTATGGTCTCAGCTGGTTATGCTTATATTTTAATAGATATTTTCAACTCTTTACCAATAGAGGAAGCAAAAAAAATCACAATAAACGATTTTAAGAAAATTAAAATGGATGAGTTACTGACTATGAGTAGAAAAACTGGTTTCTATGAAATGATTGAAATTATGATAGGTAAATTAAAAAATGTTGGAAATTAAAAATCTTAAAGCATCGATTAACAACAGAAGTATTCTAAAAGGTTTAAATTTAAAAATAAATCCTGGAGAAGTTCATGCGATTATGGGTCCAAATGGATCCGGTAAAAGCACTTTGGCAAATATTTTGTCTGGAAAAACCGGTTACAAAATAACTGGTGAATTAAAATATCAAGGTAAAGATCTTAAAGACATACCCATAGAAGAAAGAGCACAAAAAGGAATTTTTTTGGCATTTCAATATCCGTTAGAAATCCCCGGCGTTAATACAAATAATTTTCTTAAAACTTCTTTAAATACGATAAGAAAAGCCAGGGGTCAAAAAGAAATCGATACAATAAATTTTTTAAAATTAGTTAAGGAAAAATCAAAGGAATTAGGTATTGATGAAAAGATCCTTTCCAGACAACTAAATGTTGGTTTTTCAGGAGGCGAAAAGAAAAAAAATGAAATTCTACAAATGAAAATTTTAGATCCAAATTTAGTTGTTCTTGATGAGACAGACTCGGGATTGGATATTGACGCATTAAAAACTATTGCTGATGGTGTTAATACATCAAGAAATAAAGAAAAAGCTTTTTTAGTTATAACTCATTATCAAAGACTTCTTGATTATATCAAGCCAGACCATGTCCATGTTTTGTCAGATGGTAAAATAATCAAATCAGGAACTAGAGAACTTGCGCTAGAATTAGAAAAAAAGGGTTATAAAAAAATAAATTAAATGATTGAAAATTTTAAAATCGATTCTAACGAAATTGATAAACTAAAACACATAAATAATGATGACAAAAATTTTAGAATTGAAAATTTAAACTCATTTAATAACACAGGTTTTCCAAGTAAAAAAGATGAAGATTGGAAGTTTTCAGATACTAAAGCAATATTTTCAAAAAACTTTAGAAAGTTGAATTTAAATAATTCAAACTCTAAAGAAACAGATATTAAATTAATAAAAGATTTCGATCATAACTATATGTTTTTAGTTAATGGCAAACTAATAAAAAGTGATTTTAAATTTGAAGATAAAAGCCAAATAAAAATATCTAACTATTATGAAGAGAAATTTTCTGAAAAAAAAAGTGAAAATCCATTTATTTGTCTAAACCACGCTTTATCAAATAACGGATATTATTTAGAAATTAAAGAGGGATATAAATTTGAAAAAGTATTAGTCATTTATAATCTTTTTACAAAAGATCTTTCGGGCCAAATACTTAATAATAAAAACAAAATAGTTATCAAAAAAAATTCAGAACTACACACTATTAATTACACAATAAATCGATCAAAAAATAAATTTATAAATAATTCTTATGAAAGCACTTTACTTTTTGAGAATTCAAAATATAAAAATATTTGTATTCAAGCAGGTAAAAGTGATGGTTACTTTCTTAAATTTTCAAATAATAAATTAAAATCCGATTCTAATTTTTCAAGCTTTATTTTTTCTTCTGGCCTAAAATTTTATAAGCAGGATATTAATGTTGATTTAGAGGGCGAAAATTCTGAATGCGATATTAAAGCTGCACTTTTTTTAGACAACGATGAACACCAAGAAATTAAAACCAAAATTAATCATCTAGTTCCTAATTGTAAAAGTTATCAAAAAATCAAAAATGTTTTAGACTCAGAGGGCAAAGGAATTTATCAAGGAAAAATATATGTTAAAGATATTGCTCAAAAAACAAATGCTTATCAATTAAGTAAAGCATTACTTTTGAATGATAATTCTGAATTTAATTCTAAACCTGAACTTGAAATTTATGCTGATGATGTAAAATGTTCTCACGGTTCTACATCAGGAAGTGTTGATGAAAATTCAATTCACTATTTAATGACAAGAGGATTGACCAAAAGAGAAGCAATTCAACTTTTAATAAATGGATTTCTAAATGAAATAATCAGTGAAATTAAAAGTTCCTCAATAAGAAAATTTGTTGAAAATAAAATAGAACTTCAAATACATGGATATTAAAGAGATTAAATCAAAATTCCCGATTTTTAAAAACAAAGTAAATGGAAAACAGCTAGTTTATCTTGATAGTGCTAATTCATCACAAAAACCAAAAACTGTGATTGATAGAATTTCAAAATTTTATTCTAAAGAATTTTCAAATGTAGGTAGAAGCGTACATTCATTAGCAGTAACAGCGACAAATCGTTTCGAAGAAACGAGAGATCTTATGCAAAGATATGTTAATGCGAAATCAAGAGAAGAAATTATTTTTACCAAAAATGCAACAGAAGCTATCAATTTAGTTGCATCATCTTATGGTGAAAAATTTATTAAAAGCGGAGATGAGATTTTAATAACAGAACTAGAGCATCATGCAAACTATGTTCCATGGCATTTTATTAGAGAAAAAAAGGGGGCAACTATAAAGTTTGCTGAGTGCAATGAGAGAGGAGAAGTTGATATCGATGAGATTAAAAAATTAATTTCTAATAAAACAAAAATTATTGCCGTAACTCATATATCAAATGTAACAGGAGCAATAATGCCAATTAAAAAAATTGTTGATCTTGCGAGCCAGAAAAAAATTCCTGTTTTAGTAGATGGTTGCCAAGGCGCACCACATATAAAATTAGACATGCAAGAACTAGGCTGTGATTTTTATACAATCTCATGCCATAAAATGTATGGACCTACGGGTGTTGGCATCCTTTATGCTAAAAAGAAATGGTTAGATATTTTACCTCCATACCAGGGTGGTGGTGGTATGATTGAAGAAGTTAAAAAAGATAATATTACGTTTCCAGGTAGTCCGACAAGATTTGAGGCTGGAACATTACAAACTGCAGAGGTAGTTGGTTTTTCTGAGTCAATAAAATTTATTGAAGATGTTGGAATTAAAAATATTATGAAACATGAAAAAGAAATTTTAGAATATGGTTTAGAAAAAATAAAAAAAAATAATTCAGTAAAAATTATTGGAGAACCAAAAAATAGAGGATCAATAATTTCCTTTTCCATTAAAGGTATTCACCCACATGATATAGCTACCATATTAGATGAAGATGGTGTTGCAATAAGAGCTGGACATCATTGTTGTCAAATTCTTCACGACAAAATGGGACTTGTAGCATCAGCAAGAGCATCTTTGGGTATTTATAATTCAAAAGAAGATATAGATATTTTAAGTAACGCAATAAAAAAATGTAAAAAGATATTTAATAATTAAATGGACATTAAGGAATTATATCAAGAGATAATTTTGGATCACGGAAAAAATCCAAGAAACAAAAATATATGTAAGGATTTTAATAAAGATGCCAAAGGTCACAATCCACTTTGTGGTGACAAAGTTCATATTTTTTTAAAATTGAGCAATGAAAAAAAATTAGAAAATATTTCTTTTGAAGGCGAAGGTTGCGCAATATCAATGGCATCTGCCTCTATAATGACGGAGATAATTAAAGGAAAACAATTTAATATAGCAAAAAAAATTCAAGAAGATTTTTTAAATATGATTAAAGAGGGTTCGAAACTTAACATGAACAGTCTGAGTGACACTGAAAATATGACTATGATGTCACTATCTGGTGTTAAGAGATTTCCAATGAGAGTTAAATGTGCTACTCTGGCATGGCATACGTTTATAGAAGCAGTTGAAGGGAATAAAAAAATAGTAAATACAGAAAATTAATAAATGGACGATTTAAAACAAAAAATTATTAATGAAATAAAAAAAGTTTACGATCCAGAAATACCTGTAAATATTTATGAGCTGGGTCTTATATACAAGATAGATATTGATAAAAAAAATAATGTTAAAGTAGATATGACTTTAACAACGCCTAATTGCCCCGTAGCCGATAGTTTGCCAAAACAGGTAAAGGAATATATAATGAATGTTAAGGGAGTTTCTGACGTTAAATTAAATTTAGTTTGGGACCCACCATGGGACAAATCTAAAATGTCGGAAGCTGCCAAATTAGAATTAAATTTATGAGCGAACAGGTAATTAAATTAAGCGACAACGCCGCAAATAGAATTAAAGAAATAATGTCAAAAGCTGACAATACAGCAATTGGAGTTAGAGTAGGTGTCAAATCTGGTGGATGTGCAGGCATGTCTTACATGATGGAGTATGCGAAAGAGGCAAAGAAAAACGAAGAAGTTATTGAAGATAAAGGGGTTAAAGTTTTCATTGATGCCAACGCAGTAATGTACCTCCTAGGAACCGAAATGGACTATAAGAAAGATAAGTTTTCTTCACAATTTGTATTCAAAAACCCAAACGAAACAGAACGTTGTGGTTGCGGAGAGTCATTTAAGGTATAACGACTCAATGAGAGATACTAAACATCTTGAAAGCTTTGCAAGACAAAGAGTTCAAAAAGAAAAAGAAAAAACTCTTTTCAAAAATAAAATCAAAGCTGTTCATAAAGGCGCTAATGGTACCTTTGAATATACAATAAA
The DNA here is from genome assembly GCA_902583685.1 of uncultured Pelagibacteraceae bacterium. Classification (GTDB taxonomy): domain Bacteria; phylum Pseudomonadota; class Alphaproteobacteria; order Pelagibacterales; family Pelagibacteraceae; genus Anoxypelagibacter. The sequence continues at coordinate 11,077 of CACHWO010000011.1, read as the reverse complement.
AGAAGGTGTCAATAAGGGCAAAATAGCTGACAATAGAATTTTAAAAAAGTAAATTTGAAATCTATTTTGGAAGTTTTGTAGCACCAGTTTCTTGGTGAACTATTTTTCCGTCTTTAAACTTGTAATAGGACATAACTGCTTCTTTATTACCATCATTATAACTTGTAAAAGCATGCATAAACCCAACTTCATTATTCTCAAAAAGAATTCTATGTCTATCTATCTTAACATCTTTCATTCCAACCCATTTAACCACATCATCTTTAGACAAGGTCTTTCCAGATGAGTGCATCAAGAATTTAAAATCATCGTGCATAACTTCTTTAGCACCATTTGTATCGCCTTCATTTATTATTTTAACCAATTTTTCTATTGTAGACATAATTATTAAATTAATGTGTCACACTTTCATCTAAATCATTTTTAACAGCTATAATACATTTGAAACTCCATTGGATGTGGAGTGTGCTCAAAATTATAAATTTCTTCATATTTAAGAGCGATGTAAGCGTCTATTTGATCATCAGTGAAAACATTACCTTGAGTTAAAAATTTTCTATCTTTGTCTAAGCTCTCCATAGCCTCTCTTAAAGAACCACAAACAGTTGGAATTTTTTTAACTTCAGTCTCACTTAAGGCGTACAAATCTTTATCCAAAGATTTGCCTGGATCTATTTTATTTTTAATTCCATCAAGACCTGCCATTAATAATGCAGAAAATGTTAAGTAAGGGTTTCCAGCTGCATCGGGGAAACGAACTTCACATCTAGCAGCTTTTTTACTTTGTGTAATTGGAATTCTACAAGACGCAGATCTGTTTCTTGCTGAGTATGCTAATAATACAGGCGCTTCAAAGCCTGGTATTAATCTTTTATAACTATTAGTTGTTGCATTAGCGAAAGCATTTATCGCTCTAGCGTGTTTTAATATTCCTCCAATGTAGTGTAATGCTGTGTCAGATAAACCTGCATATTTATTTCCAGAAAATACCGCTGTACTTCCTTTCCATATTGATTGGTGACAGTGCATTCCAGAACCATTGTCGCCTTTTACGGGTTTTGGCATAAAAGTAGCTGTTTTACCAAATGAATGTGTAACCATATGTACCGCATATTTATAAAGTTGAAGATTATCTGCTTGATCAACTAAAGTACCAAAATACATTCCAAGTTCGTGCTGGCTTGGAGCAACTTCATGGTGATGTTTTTCAACTTTAATCCCCATATCTTTCATCGCTTTTAGATATTCACTTCTCATATCTTGTGCACTATCAACAGGTGGCACTGGGAAGTAACCTCCTTTAATTCCAGGACGGTGACCCATGTTTCCGTTTTCGTATTTTTTTCCTGTATTGTAGGGACCTTCGGAACTATCAATTTGAAATCCTGTATGATTCATGTCGTTTGAATATCTTACATCATCAAAAACAAAAAATTCAGGCTCTGGTCCAAAGTAAGCTTTATCTCCCACACCAGTTTTTTTTAAATAATCTTCCGCTTTTTTGGCTGTACCTCTCGGATCTCTTTCGTAAGGGTCTTTTTTAATTGCATCAAGAATATCGCAAAATATATTAAGTGTATTGTGTGAAGTAAAAGGGTCTACGACTGTTCTTGATAAATCTGGTTTCAAAATCATGTCAGACTCATTAATTGCTTTCCATCCAGCAATAGATGAACCATCAAAAAAAACTCCTTCATTTAACATTTCTTCATCAACTACAGTTGCGTCCATAGTGACGTGTTGAAGTTTTCCCCTTGGATCAGTAAATCTTAGATCAACATATTCAATCTCTTTATCTTTAATAGTCTTCTTAACAGAACTTGCACTCATAAATCCCTTTCAAATTGTTTGAAAATCGACTTACATTACCAAATTTTTACATTTCAAGTAGACTAAAAAAATATATGGCTGCTATGCGTTTTTTACATTATACAATTCCTAATTGAATGAAATTGATTAAAAATAGCCCAAAAATTTGGATTAAAAAATTTCCATGGAAAAAAAAATCTAGCAATAAATATTCAAGAGGCAGAGTGCTTATTCTTGGCGGCCAAAAGAATATGATTGGAGCAACAATTCTTGCTGCTGAAGCCTGCTTAAGGGTTGGTGTTGGTTCAGTTAAAATTATTTGCACCAAAGAAACCATCCAAATTTTATCTATAAAATTTCCATCTGCTCTTAAAATTGAGATTAATAATATTTCATATTTAAGAAGCTTTCTTAAAAAAGAGAGTAAAACAACAGCAGTCGCATTAGTCGGTCCAGGTGCTGGAAACAATACAAAAACAATGAAATTTACTGAGGAAATTTTAAAACATATAAAATACGTAATTTTAGATGCTGACGCTTTAAATTCTTTTAAAAACAAAACAAAAAAATTTTTAAAATATTTAGACAAATATAAGCTGATTACTCCTCATAAAGCTGAATTTCATAGACTTTTTCCAACAATTAAAAAGAGTTTGGAAAATAAGGAAAAAGTTTTTAAATTTTTAAAGTTATGTAAGTCAAATATATTACTTAAAGGAAATACAACATTGATAGGTTCAAATAAAAAAATTATTAAAAACTCACATTCTTCAAGTGAGTTAGCTGTTATTGGATCGGGCGATGTTTTAGCAGGGATAATTGCTAGTCTCGTTGGAGACAACAAGATGTCAATGGTAGAGGCTGCAGCTGCTGGAGCTTGGTTACATGGAGATATTGCAAAAAAAAATGGTAGAGGGTTAATTTCTGAAGATTTGATTAAAGGTATTCCAGCTGCTTTAAAAAGATTAAAAAATGAATGAGATATTAAATAAAAGAACAATAAAAAGAGTTGAAGAAAGTCTAAAAAAGTTTGATGCCAAAATTAAAATTAAATTTTTAGAAAGTTCTGCAAGAACAGCAAAAGATGCAGCTAACTCATTAAATTGTGAACTAGGCGCCATAGTAAAAAGCTTGGTTTTTAAAACTGATAAAGATTTTTTTATTTGTTTAGTTGCAGGAGATAAAAGATGCTCATTGAATAAATTAAAAAGAATTTTAGACAAAAAAGATGTCTGTATGGCAAATGCATTACAGGTAAAAGAAAATACAGGTTTTTCAATTGGGGGAGTATCTCCAACTGGTCATAAAAAAAAAGTTAGATATAATTATAGATAACTCTTTAAGTAGATTTAAATATGTGTATGGTGCAGCAGGTCATCCTGATTGTGTTTTTAGAATTACCTATTCCGATTTAATCGGATTAACATCTGGATCAGTACAAGAGATAATTGAATGAGAGAACCTAAAACTATTGATGTTTTATTATTAATTTTGCTTGGAGCAATTTGGGGGTCAGCTTTTTTTAATATTAAAATAGCAACATATACCTATGACCCTATAACCTTAGTTTTTGTAAGAGTTTTTTTTGCACTAATGGCTTTAGGTTTTTATTGCGCTTACAAGAATGTGAAAATTTTAGCTTTTTCTAAAAATTGGAAAATGTACGCTCTGGTTGGACTAACAAATATTACAATTCCATTTTTATTAATAGCATATGGTACAAACATAGTTGATAGTTATTTGTCCGCTATATTAATGAGCACAACTCCATTAAGCGGAACTCTTTTAGCTCATTTTTTCATTTCAAATGAAAAATTAAATATTTTTAAATCGACTGGTGTTATTATTGGATTTATAGGAATAATATTCTTATTTTTTGACAAGTTGGTTATTTCAGAAAGCAATATTTTTTATGTAATTGTAATTTTATGCGGTTCTACTTTTTATGTTATAGGTGGAATTTTAACTTTAAAGTTTTTAAAAGATGAAGGAAATGAAAATGTATCTACATCAACGATATTATGGTCTCTGATTTCCCTTTTTCCTTTCTGCTTGTATCAAGAGCCTTGGTCTAATTTGAATCCATCTATGGAGTCTACTATTGCGTTAATTTATTTAGGAGTTTTTCCAACAGGAGTAGCGTGGATGCTAAGGTTTCATATTCTTACAAAAGTAGGAATGGTTTTTCAAACACAGGTTGCCTACTTAATACCAATATTTGGAATTATATTTGGATATTTGATTATGGATGAACAAATCACATGGAAAGTTTTGGTTTCTCTAATAATTATTATTTTTGGTATATTTATGGTAAAGAGAGGAAATAAAGGAATAACGAATTAAAAATGCCAACCGAGTCTCCAGCTATAAGTCTCCTTTCTGTTATTTCCTTAATAAGTTTTTTCATTGTTTTGTTAACAAACAAATTTTCGAATAAAATTAGAAGCGGTGCATTATTGGATCAAGATTTTGATAAACCACAGGCCTTCCACGAAGAACCTGTTGCCAGATGTGGTGGATTAGCAGGGCTTATATCTTTGAGCTTTTTTTATATTTTATATTATCTTTTGTTTGATAAAATTTTATTTGCTTATTTGACGTTGTCATTTGCTTTTTTTTTATTAGGTTTTTTAGAGGATTTAAAATTTAAAATTAGCCCAAATTACAGGTTACTTTTCATGATTGCTGGTCTCTTATTTTTTATAACTTTTTTTTCTATTAAAATAGGTACAGTAGATTTGAATTTTTTGGACATTTGGATGACAAACAACATATTCTCAATTTTTTTTGTTTTATTATGTTTTTTATTCATTGTTAACGGAGCTAATCTTATAGATGGCTTTAATGGTCTTTTAACAATTCATTTATTGATAATAAATTCAATACTTTTATTTATGAGTCTCGAAAATATTGACCAAAGTTTAACTATGGTTATAGCAGCTCAGGTGGTCATTTTATTACCTATATTACTTTTCAACTTTCCTAAAGCAAAAATGTTTCTTGGTGACGGAGGGTCATATTTATTTGGAGCCCTAGTCGCTCTAAATATTATCGAAACGAATAATTCAAACCCTCAAATTTCTTCCTTTTTCTTTTGTATACTTTTATTCTACTTATTTTTTGAAGTATTTTTTTCTTTTTTTAGAAAGCTTGTTTTAAAAAAGTCTCCTTTAAAACCAGATAAATTGCATTTACACATGCTTATCTATGGTTTTTTAAAAAAATCACAAAAATTTAAAGATTGTAACTATTTGAACTCTTTAATTATTAATTCTGTATATGTAGCCTTAATTTTACCAGCGGTATTTTTCAATGATAACGGATTAATTTGTAGATATTGGTTTTTTTCATTGTTAATAATTTACTTAATATTTTATTACTTATTTTATAGTTTCGAAAAAAACTAATAGTTGTTATAAGTTTCTGTTAAAAAAATAATGGGCAAGTGGCGGAATTGGTATACGCGCTAGTCTTAGGAACTAGTGCCGCAAGGCTTAAGAGTTCGAGTCTCTTCTTGCCCACCATTTAATTATGAAAGTAAAAATAACTTCAAAAAAAGGTTTAAAGGTTAATCTGTCTGTTCTGGTAGACAAGACAACAATTCAGAATAAGTTAAGTCAAAAACTTGATGAATTAAAAGACAAGGTTCAACTCAAAGGTTTTAGACCAGGTAAAGTGCCTAAAGAGGTAATCAAAAGCCAATTTGGTAAAGCGATATACGGGGAAGTCTTAGATGGCATTTTAAAAGAAACTTCTACAAAAGCTTTAACGGATAATAAAATAAAAGTAGCTGGACAGCCAAAAATTGATCTCAAAAGTTTTGGCGAAGGTAAGAATCTTGACTACAGTATTGAGGTGGAAACATTACCAGACTTTGAATTAAAATCTTTAAACAAAATAAAAATCGTAGACCATGAAATTTCAGTTGATCAGAATACAATTAAAAAAAGAATAGATGAAATTGCAAAAACTCAAAAACAATTTTCAGATAAATCAAACTCAGAGATTGCTGAAAAAGAAGATATGGTAGTTTTTGACTACGAAGCGAAAATAGATGGAAAAAAATTTGAAGGTGGTGAAGGAAAAAATATACAATTAATTTTAGGAAGGGATTTGTTTATCAAAGGTTTTGATAATCAGTTAATTGGTGTAAAAAAAAATATTGAAAAAATTGTTAATGTAAAACTTCCTGAAAATTATCCTAAAAAAGAGTTATCGAATAAAAAAACAACTTTTTATTGTAAAATAACAAATATTAAAAAACCAATTGAAACTAAAATAAACGATGATTTTGCAAAAAAGATTGGTGCAAAAGATTTAAATGACCTTAATACATTAGTAAAAAAACAAATTTCGAATGAATATAATCGGGCTTTAGAATCGCTCACAAAAAAAAATATTTTAGATCAATTAGAAAAAATGCACACTATAGATCTCCCGCCGAATTTAGTTGAACAAGAAACTCAAATTATATCTAAATCAAAAAATAATGAAGACAAAGAGAAAAATCGAAAACAAGCAAAATCGAGAATTAAAATAGGAATTTTATTAAATCAAATAGCAGATACAAATAAAATTAAAGTTAATGATGACGAAATTAAAAAAGAAATACAAAAACAAATTCAAAGCATGCCAGGCCAAGAAAAGATGATAATGGAATATTACCAAAAAAATTCAGAAGCTGCCGCAAGTTTGAGAAGTGGTCTTTTTGAAGAAAAAATTTTAAATTTTATTAAGGAAAAAAGTAGTATTACCAAAAAAACTATTTCTCTAAAAGAGGCAGAGGATATTATAAAAAAATTTACAAATCCAAAAGAAGAACTAAAAAAAACCATAAAAAATCAAAAAAACAAAAAGAAAAAATAAAAAAAATTAGCAAAAACTTGCTTAAAATTGTATAAGCTTAATTGACATGATTCGTAAAATTGAAGAGCAGATGAATAATCTTATTCCGATGGTTGTTGAACAGACAACCAAAGGCGAAAGGGCTTACGACATATATTCAAGACTTTTAAAAGAAAGAATAGTTTTTTTAGTAGGCGGGGTTAATGATACAGTTGCTTCATTGGTAACTGCTCAGCTTTTATTTTTAGAGTCTGAAAATCCAAAAAAAGAAATATATTTTTATATAAATAGTCCTGGAGGACTAGTAACCTCTGGTTTAGGTATATATGACACAATGCAATATATTAAATCACCGGTTTCTACTTTGTGTATTGGTCAAGCATCATCTATGGGATCTTTTCTTTTGGCTGCTGGAGAAAAAGGAAAAAGATTTTCTTTACCCAACTCTAGAATCATGGTCCATCAACCCTCCGCTGGTTTTCAAGGTCAAGCAACCGATATACAAATACATGCCAAAGAAATTTTATCTCTTAAAGAGAGGCTAAATAAGATTTATTCAAAACATACTGGAAAATCTGTGAAAGAAATTGCATCTGCTTTGGAGAGAGATAAATTTATGACAGCATCAGAGGCAATGGATTTTGGATTAATAGACAAGGTAGTTGAAAAAAGAAATTAATACACAATATATAGTCGGCAACACAACTTGAACTTGCCTTTGCAGGCCCCACCATTTAAATTGATTATATTGATTCGTTATGTCAGAAAAAAATAACAAAAATATTCTTTACTGTTCTTTTTGCGGAAAAAGCCAACATGAAGTTAAAAAACTTATAGCTGGTCCCACAGTTTTTATTTGTGACGAGTGTGTTGAGCTATGTATGGATATTATAAAAGAGGAAAATAAAACCTCTCTTATCAAACATAAGGAAGGAGTTCCTTCACCTAAAGAAATTTGTAAAATTCTAGATGATTATGTAATTGGACAACCATACGCAAAAGAAGTTTTATCAGTGGCGGTGCATAATCATTATAAGAGATTAAATCATGAGTCCAAAAGTAATAAAGATGTTGAGCTATCAAAATCTAATATTCTTTTAGTTGGGCCAACCGGTTGTGGAAAAACTTTACTAGCCCAAACGCTCGCTAGAATTCTTGATGTGCCTTTTACAATGGCAGATGCAACAACTTTAACTGAAGCTGGATATGTTGGTGAAGATGTAGAAAATATAATTTTAAAATTATTGCAAGCAGCTGATTATAATGTTGAGAAAGCACAAAGAGGTATTGTTTATATTGATGAGGTCGATAAAATAAGTAGAAAATCAGAAAACCCATCAATCACTAGAGACGTTTCAGGTGAAGGCGTTCAACAAGCTTTATTAAAAATAATGGAAGGTACAATCGCAAGTGTTCCTCCACAAGGTGGTAGAAAACATCCTCAGCAAGAATTTTTACAAGTTGATACAACAAATATATTATTTATATGTGGAGGTGCCTTTGCTGGATTAGATAAAGTGATTGAGGGTAGAGGAAGAGGAACATCAATAGGATTTAGTGCAAAGGTAAGAAGCAGTGAGGAAAAATCAGTTTCAGAAATAATAACAAAACTTGAGCCTGAAGATTTAATAAAATATGGTCTAATCCCAGAGTTTGTCGGAAGAATGCCAATTTTGGCAACATTAAAAGATTTAGATGAAAAATCTTTAGTAAGAATTTTAAAAGAACCAAAGAATTCACTTATCAAACAGTATAAAAGACTTTTTGAATTTGAGGATGTTGAATTAGAATTTAGAGAGGATGCATTAACGGAAATTGCCAAAAAAGCAATAAATAAAAAAACTGGCGCTAGGGGATTAAGATCGATTCTGGAGTCAATTTTACTAAAAACAATGTTCTCACTTCCAGATATGGAAAATGTAACGTCAGTAACTGTTGATAAAACTGTAGTTAAAGGCAAAACAGAACCGATTATTACTTATTCAAAAAACAAATCTTCATCTGTTGCATAAATACTCACATTAAAGATATTCAATTATCTGTGTCATTAATTTTACTTGAAATAATACTTTAAAGTCACCATATTGATATTATGACATTAGAAAACAATAAACCATTACTTCCATTAAGAGATATAGTTATATTTCCATCCGTAGTAGTTCCATTATTTGTTGGAAGAAAAAAATCTATAAGTGCATTGGAAGAGGTAATGAAATCCGACAAATCTATTGTTTTGGTTGCGCAAAAAAATTCAGAAGTTGATGATCCACAAGAAAAAGATATTTATTCATATGGTTGTTTAAGCAAAGTGTTGCAGCTTTTAAAATTACCCGATGGAACTGTCAAAGTTCTTGTAGAAGGTTTAAGCAGAGTTAAAATTACAGAAATAAACTTCACTAATAAAAAATATCTAGGATGCGAAGTCCAAAAAGTAGATAGTGAAAAAGAGACAGAAGAAAATAAAATGTATGCTCTAAGTTTAATAAAAAAATTCGAAAAATTATCAAGTTTGAGTAAAAAAGATTCTTTAGATTTTGTTAAAACACTAAAATCTTTAAAGGCTCCAGAACAAATTGCTGATAATATTGCATCAAATTTAAATATACCAATTCATGATAAACAGAATTTACTTGAGCTAAATAGTTTGAAAAAAAGATTGGAGAAAATCTTCGAAATCTTAGAAAAAGAAGCAAGTGTTATAACCATGGAAAAAAAGATTAGAGGAAGAGTTAAAAACCAAATGGAAAAAACTCAAAGAGAATACTATTTAAACGAACAATTAAAAGCTATTCAGAAAGAATTAGGAGAGATTGAGGATGGTAAAGATGAAATTTCAAATTTAAGTAAATCAATTATGAAGGCCAAAATGCCTAAAGATGCTCAATCAAAATGTTTATCTGAATTAAAAAAACTTAAAACAATGAGTCCTATGTCAGCAGAAGCTACAGTAGTTAGAAATTATTTAGACTGGATGGTTGATTTACCCTGGAATAACAAAAGTAAAGTTATCAAAGACTTAAATGCAGCTCAAAAAATATTAGATGAAGACCATTATGGTTTAGAAAAAGTAAAGGAAAGAATAATAGAATTTTTGGCAGTTCAAAAGAGAATTGAAAAATTAAAAGGACCAATACTATGTTTGGTTGGTCCACCTGGGGTTGGAAAAACTTCTTTAGGAAGATCAATAGCTCGTGCAACTGGAAGAAAATTTGTAAGAATATCTCTTGGAGGCATCAGAGATGAAGCAGAAATCCGTGGTCATAGAAGAACTTATATTGGATCATTGCCTGGGAAAATAATACAAATGATGAAAAAAGCTGGAACTAAGAATCCTTTATTTTTATTAGATGAAATCGATAAAGTTGGAAGTGATTATAGAGGAGATCCATCTTCAGCACTTTTAGAAGCTTTAGACCCAGAGCAAAATAAACAATTCAACGACCATTATCTAGAGGTAGATTATGATTTATCCGATGTAATGTTTGTTACTACAGCAAATACATTAAATATTCTTCCACCATTGCTAGACAGAATGGAAATAATCAGGATACCAGGATACACTGAAAGCGAAAAATCAAACATTGCTAAAAATTTTTTAATTCCAAAAGCAAGTAAAGATAATGGTTTAAAAGATAGTGAATGGGAAATTTCTCAAGATGTAATAAAAAAAATAATTAGAGACTATACTAGAGAGTCTGGGGTAAGAAATCTAGAAAGAGAAATTTCAAAAATAGCAAGAAAAATGGTTAAGAAAATCGACTCTAAAGAAAAAGTAAGTAAAGATTTATTAGAAAGTCATATAAGTAATTACTTAGGAGTAAAAAAATATAATTTTGGAGAAATTGAAAGTGAAGATAAAATAGGGGTAGCCACTGGTTTGGCTTGGACTGAAGTTGGAGGTGAGATATTAAAAATAGAATCAGTTAATATGCCAGGAAAAGGAAAAATGCAGATCACCGGGAAATTAGGTGAGGTTATGCAAGAGTCTGTAAAAGCAGCTAAATCATACGTGAGATCTAAATCGGTTGAGTTTGGAATTATTCCTCCTTTATTTGAGAAGAAGGACTTTCACATACACGTTCCCGAAGGTGCAACACCTAAAGATGGTCCTTCAGCTGGAATAGCGATAGTTACATCAATAATTTCCTCTATAACTGGTATTCCTATAAATAAAAATATAGCAATGACTGGAGAAGTAACATTAACAGGAAATGTATTACAGATAGGCGGTTTAAAAGAAAAACTACTTGCAGCGCACAGAGCAGGTATTAAAAAAGTTTTAATTCCTAACGATAATAGAAAAGACTTAATTGAAATTCCAGATATTATCAAAAAAAGTATTGAAATTGTAAACGTAAAAACAGTAGATGAGGTGTTAAAACATGCGCTTACTAAAGAACTAAAACCAGTAAAATGGGCTGAG
>CACHWO010000010.1 GCA_902583685.1 uncultured Pelagibacteraceae bacterium | reverse complement strand
AATATGAAAGATGGAATGCAGCCTTTTCAGTGGATGGGTAAAAAAAGTTATCCTTTAAAAAATACGTTTGGATTTGATATAGATGAAGAATGGCAAAAAACAGCAATAGAGGTATGGTTAAAAAATAACTGGAAATATGAATAAAAAAAATATAATCGGCACATTTAGTCTTAATAGTTGCCCAAATATAACAGAAATAATTTCAAAAAATTTAGACTATATAATAATTGATAGGGAGCATGGATCGCATAGTTTTGAGAGTGTAAACATTTTAAATAAAATTATTAAACCTAATTGTCTCTCGCTTATTAGGGTTAGTCATTTAAATAAAATTGAAATTCAAAGATGCTTGGATCTAAACCCCGATGGCATTTTAATTCCACAAATTTCATCATATGCAGATGCTAAATTTGCAGTTTCGTGTTCATACTTTAATCCACAAGGTAAGCGAGGATTGAGCCCATATACTGCAGCCTTTGACTACAATCCTAATAAATCAGATGATAAAAAAAATAAAATCAATAAAAAAATTTTTATAGGACTACTCATAGAAGGATCAAAAGGAATGGCTTCATTAGATAAAATTTGTAATGATTTTTCTAAAGATATATCGCTTATTTACTTTGGACTATATGATTTTACTTCCTCGCTAAACTTAAAACCAGACTGGAAAAATCCAAAAGTAAAAAAAGCGGTAAAAAAAATAGTAAATATTTGTAGTAAAAAAAAAATAAAAGTAGGATCTATAGCTAGAAATAAAAAAGAAATAAGATTTCTTAAAAAAATAGGTATTAATTTTATTTGTTATCAAAATGATACCGGTATCATACATGAAGCTTTTAGTCAGATTAAAACTAAATGAAAAAAATTTTTATAACTGATTACATAAAGATTCCCGATCTTGAAAAAAAAATATTTAGAAATGAAGCAGAAATAATATGTTTAAATCAAAAAGATGAAAATAAATTCCCAGATGAAATATCTGAAGCCGACGGATTATTGGTTTGGCACGCCGATATCAGCGACATAACATGTAAAAAATTTAAAAAAAATGTAGCAATTATTAGATATGGTGTTGGTTATGAAAATATTAATCTTAAATCTATCAAAAAATACAATATTATATTTGCCAATACACCTGATTATGGTGTTGATGAAGTTGCAGATACCTCTTGTGCTCTAATTTTAAACTTTGTTAGAAAAATTAATCTTTATAATAATCACACAAAAATTAATCTAAATAAATGGCAATCAGAAGTAATTAATATAAATAAATCTTTTCCTATTAAAAGGACATCAGATCATAATTTAGGAATTATTGGACTTGGTAGAATTGGAAGTTCATTAGCTATTAAAATGAAACATTTTAATATGAAAGTTGGTTTTTATGACCCATATGTGACGGATGGATATGAAAAAGTTTTAGGAATAAAAAGATTTAATACTTTAGATGAACTTAAATCAAACTCCTCAATTATATCAATTAATGCATCACTAAACTTGAAAACAAAAAATATGGTAGATGAAAAATTTATTAATTCATTAAATGATAATACAATATTAATAAATACGGCAAGGGGACAAATAATTCAAAACTTAAATATTATTTTAGAGGGATTAAAAAAAAATAAATTAGCCGGTGTAGGTCTTGATGTTTTACCAGAAGAACCACCAAAAGATACCGATAATTTTATAAAAAAATGGAAAGATACAAATAATAATCTTTCCGACAGAATTATCATAAATCCTCATGCAGGATACTATTCAACAACCTCAATCAAAGAAATGAGAATTAAAGCATCTGAAAATATGCTTAATTTTTTGAGAGGAAATAAAGTTAGAAATATAATTGATAATTAAACTGTGAATTTAAATTTAGAGCACCGATCATTTTGCAATAAAGATAATGAAAAATGGATATACTTTGGTAATAGCTATTTAAAGTTATTTCGGCTGGAGGAAAAAATAAAAAAAAATAGGCTATCAATTTCTAGGCAGACCTCAATTAATTATTCTAATGAAAAAAAATATTTTATAGATTGGCTTGAAAAACAAAGAGTATATTTTGACGATTCAATTGATTGGTGGATGAATAGTTTTGCATCAAAAACTAATTTAACATCAAATTTTCTTTTAAACATATCAAGTATAAAATCTATTAAAGAATATTTAAAAAATAATAAAGAGAAATCTAAAATTACTATAGTTTCTGAAAACTATCATTTATTAAAATTTTTAGTTAAAAATTTAGAAAAAGATTATAAAATTAAAACACCAAAATTTTTTTCTTTTTTTTTACTCTTAGAAAAAAATACTTTTAATATTTAACGGATTTATAAATTATTTGAAAATTATTTATTATTTTATAATAAATTATTTCTATTCGTTGCTTTCAAAGACTTCACAAAAACATCTTCCTGAAAGTGAAGTATATCTTTTTCATGATCTAATAAACAACTCAAATTTTAAAAATGGTATTGTACAAAGTCGTTACTACGGTAACTATTCAAGCTGGTTAGAAAATCAAGGTAAACAAGTAATATCATTACCTTGGTTTTATCAAAATATTAAAAATAAAAAAAAATTATATAAAAGTCTTAGAGAAAGAAAATCTTTTATACCCGAAGATTGGTTAAACTTAAGTGATTATTTTAGATGTATTTATAGATCGCTAAAGTCTAATTTTACAATACATGAAAAAATTAATTATACTGGATGTAATATTCAACCTTTAATTAGTTATTATAAATTATTAGGGCTCACAACTACAAGATCAGCCATTTACTATCGTTATTTTCCTGCAGTAAAAAAATGGAGCAAAAAAGTAAATAAAATTATATTTTTTGATCACTATCAAAATCAAATGTATGAGAACTCAGCTAGATATTGCATTAATTCTTTGAGTGAAAAAAGCATAAAATCAATAGGGTACTATCATTCTCTTCACTCGAATGAATTTTTACCATATTTAACAAATTATAAAGAATGGAAAAGTAAAGTTAAACCTGACACAATTATTTGTCCCAATGAATTATGCAAAAACCATTTGGAATTTTTAGGAACTCCAAAAGAAAAAATTAAAATCATATCTGACTTACAAAGATCTGAGCTTAAAATAAAAGAGACTAATAAAAATGAAAAGCAACTTTTGGTAATTTTATCTTTATTTCCTGAAGTTAATTATGAGATTCTTTTTAAATTAAGTAAAATAAATTCCTTTATTAGTAATGAATTAGGTATTAAAATAAAACTGAGGCCTCATCCTTACATAAATATAAATGAATTAATTGATAACCTCGGATGGAAATATTTACCAAAGAATTGGATAATATCAGAAGAAAATTTAGAAACTGATCTAAACAATTGTTACTGTGCTATTACAATGAATTCAGCTATTATAACAGATTTAATATTATTTGATTGTATTGCGATTATTTTAAAAAGTGAGTTAAATACTGGTGAAAATTATTTAGATTTTATTGAGAAAAAATTTCCGATAATTAATAATACTGAGGAAAAAAATCTTAAAAGCAAATTACAAGAAGTATTTTTAACAAAAAAAAATTATTTTAAAGAAGAATTTTCAAATATTAAAAAATTTATCGAAAGTGATATTAATAAAAATAATTACCACAAAATAGCAGAATGATTTTAGGTATAAATTTAGTATTTTAAGCTTTTTTTAAAAAAATGCTTTACTGTTCAATCGATGAACGTTATTATGTTCAAAAATTGAACAATACGATATATCAAAAAACATGAATTATTATTACATCTTAAAAAAAACTCTTAAATCGATTTTTTACTCTCTTAATTTTTATATTAAACAACCTAGAAATGAACCTCTACTTGCAGTACTTCCAAGAACAGGTTTGAATTTAACTGTGAACTTGTTAAATATTTGCTACTCAATAAGACTTGGTCTACCTGGAGATCTAGGTGTAAATGATAATACCTATTCTACGTTTGCTAAGATGGACTCGCCATTGGATGAAAGAAGTATTTTTTCAAAAAGAACAGATCCTATATTGTGGCACAGTCATTTACCATACTCAAAAATAGTTCCTAAACGAAAAAAATTCTGTAAAACTGTTATCTTGATACGTGAACCAGTTGAATGTATCGCCAGCTATTTGCTTCATTTGATTAACGAAGGCAAGTTGACCCATAATTTAGATAAGGAAGTTACAATGTCCGAATTTAGAAAATTTGATAAAAAATTTAAATTAATCTCAGTTTTCTCTGAATTTTTAAAATCCTGGTTAAACTTTAAGTTGAAAAGTAAAAAAGATCAAGTTGTTGTAATAGATAATAACTACGTGAAAAAAAACACAAAAGACTATTTAATCTTTATCAATAAATTTTTTGATTTAAAGTTTTCTCAATCTCAAATGAATATAGCTCTAGAAAAATTAGATATAGAAAGAATTAAAAAAATATCTTCTATTAAAAGTCAAAGAATTACAAATAATAAAATGTTGCTATCTCATGATGTAAAAAATCATATAAATAAATATTGTAAAGAAAAATACACAAATATTTTGAAGACGTGTGTAAATTACTAAAATAACTTTTAATATAATATGTTCTCAGCTTATAAAAAACTTGGTTTTCTAATAGATGGTAAGTTAAAAAAAAGACTTTTTTTAATATACCTTATTACAATATTAGGTACGTTTCTTGAGACTCTCGGCATAGGGATAATATTACCTGTACTTAAGATAATAGTTGAAGGTAAAGATGTTTTACTTAATTTTTCTTCAAATTATTTATTTCTTAATAAAATTTCAGATTATTTATCTTATAAAAGTTATGGAGAAATTGTTATTATTTTACTAACAATTTTAACTTTTATTTTTTTTATAAAAACTTCTTTTTTTTTATTTTTAATACGAAAACAGCAAAAATTTGCTCATTCAGTAGAATATGAATTAACAAAACAATTTTTCAATTATTATTTAAATCAAGATTATTCATTTCATTTAAGAAGAAACTCTTCTGAATTATTTTCAAATTTAACTGAGGAAATTAGGAACTTTAGACTTAATATGGTAGATCCCTTTCTTATCATATCAACCGAAATAATTTTTTTAATCGCTATAACTACTCTTTTAATTATAATTGAACCATTAGGTTCAATAACAATTGGTCTAGTAATTTTATTAATATCAATTATTTATATCAAATTTACTTCCAAAAGAATTTTAAATGCATCGAAAAGAAGACAAATTCACGAAGCTCTTAAAGTACAACACCTTCGGCAAGGTTTGAATGGTATTAAAGAAATTAAAATATCTTGTAAAGAAAATATATTTTTAAATATTTTTGATAAACATAATAAAGAAGCATTAAATTCTCAAGCTACTTATCATTCGTGGAATTTAATTCCAAAACATATATTAGAATTTATAGGAGTACTTGGATTATCATTAATGGCAATAGTTTTAATAAGAATGGGCGTAGAAATAAAATCACTCCTACCCACATTGGCGGTATTTGTTGTTGCTACTTTGCGGCTTTTGCCTTCGGCTTCTAAAATGATTCAAGCTATAGGTAGGGTAAGATATGGTATACCCTCGGCAGACTTACTTCAGAGAGAGATAAGTGAGAAAAAATTACAAACAAAAAAAAATAAAACCTTATCAGAATCAAAAATTCTAAAATTTAATGAGTTAAGATTTGAGGATGTTTCGTTTAAATATTCATTATCTGACAAAAAGGTTTTAAATAAAATATCTTTCGAAATTAAAAAAGGAGACAAAATTGGAATTACTGGTTCCTCAGGCTCAGGAAAAAGTACACTTATAGATATCTTTACTGGTTTAATGAGGCCAACTGATGGTAAAATTTTTCTAAATAACAAGATAGAAAAGTTAGATAATAAAAATTGGTATAAGTTGATTGGCTATACACCACAATTTATCTTTTTGACTGATGACACAATTTTGAGAAATATCGCATTTGGTACAAACGAGGAAAATCTTCAGTTAGATGAGGTAAAAAAAGCTTATGAAATTGCTGAGTTAAAAAACTATATAGAAAATTCTGAACAAGGACTTGAAACCAAAATTGGTGAGTCAGGTATCAGGCTGTCTGGCGGTCAGAGACAAAGAATTGGTATAGCTAGAGCTATTTATTCAAATTCAGAAATTTTAATTCTAGACGAGTCTACAAGCGCTATTGATATTGAAACAGAGAAAAAAATTGTTAATAATATAAATTCATTGTTAGGTAAAACGGTAATAATAATTTCTCACAGATTATCAACATTAAGAAATTGTAATAAAGTATTTGAAATAAATAATGGTAAACTCGATTTAAAATGAAAATTTTACTCAGTGGTGGTGCAGGTTATATTGGGAGTCAGGTATCAAATCTACTTATAGATGCTGGGCACAAAGTTACAATTATTGATAGCTTAGTTACTGGAAATAAAAAATTAGTTCCAAAAAAGGCTAAATTTTTTCGTTGCGATATATCAAATATTAAAAAAATAAAAAAAATTATAAAAAATGATAATTTTGATGCCGTAATGCATTTTGCTGGCTTAATTAAGGTAGAGGAGTCTTTTCAAAAACCAAAAAGATATAATTTATTTAATTTTAAAAAATCTAAAATTTTTATTGAAAATTGTGTTAATAATAATCTTAAAACAATAATTTTTTCCTCTACAGCCTCTGTCTACAAAGAAACTTCAAAAAAAAGTTATAATGAAAATAGCATTAAAAAGCCTTCAAATCCTTATGCAAAATCAAAATTAAAATTTGAAAAATTTCTTAATAAATTTATTAAGAAGAAAAAAATTAAGTGTATAATTTTAAGATATTTTAATGTAGCTGGTGCCGATTTAAAAATGAGAACTGGGCTAGTAGATAAAAAATCTAGCCATTTAATAAAAGTAGCATGTGAGGTAGCAACGGGAAAAAGAAAAAAATTAATAATTAATGGAAGTAATTATAAAACAAAAGATGGAACTGCAATAAGAGATTTTATTCATATAATGGACTTAGCAAAAATACATATTCTTTCACTCAAATATTTAATTAAAACACAAAAATCCGAAACATTTAATTGTGGTTACGGAAAAGGTTACTCCGTGAACGATGTAGTAAAAGCCTTAAATAAAATATTAAAAAGAAAAATTCCTGTAGTTTATGGACCTAGAAGAAAAGGTGATGTCGCGTCACTTATAGCTAAAGTTTCAAAAATTAAGAAAAAAATCAATTGGAAACCAAAATATAATGATTTAGATTTAATATTAAAGTCATCTTTAAACTGGGAAAATAAAATTTATAAAAATTCAAAATAAACTTGACTTTAAATAATAATTATAACATTAAGCATGCAGAATGATTAAACCAAAAAAAATATTAGTAATGGGATTACCGGGCGCAGGAAAAACCTATTTTTCTAAAATTTTATTTCCATTGATAAACGCTGTTTGGTTAAATGCTGATCAAGTTAGAAAAGATGCTGATGATTGGGACTTTAGTACAGAGGGAAGAGTTAGACAAGCAAATAGAATGAAATCTTTAGCACAAAAAGCACTTGATCAGGGTAAAAATGTTATAGCTGATTTTGTTTGTCCAACTGATAAAACAAGAGATGATTTTAATGCTGACGTTTTGATTTGGATGGACACTATTAAAGAGGGAAGATTTCAAGATACAAATAAAATTTTCATAAACCCAAAAAAATTTGACTTTAGGATCACCGAAAAAAATGCAGAAATTTGGGCTATTAAAGTAGCAGATAAGTTACAAGGCTATTCTTGGGATAATAAAAAACCAACAGCACAAATGTTAGGCAGATGGCAACCATGGCATGATGGTCATCAAAAACTTTTTGAGGAAATTTTAAAAAAGACAGGTCAAGTAAATATAATGGTCAGGGATGTTCAAGGAGTAGGAGATAATCCATTTGACTTTGAAACAGTTAAAGAAAATATACTTAAGGCATTAAATGAATTTAAAAATAGAATTAAAATAACTCTTGTTCCAAATTTAACAAATATTTGTTATGGAAGAGGCGTTGGTTACAAAATTGAAGAAATTGTTTTGGATAAAGAAGTTCAAGAAATATCAGCAACTAAAATAAGAGAAAAAATGAGAAAAGAAGGCAAGCTTAAGTAACTTCCAAATGAAAAAAATTTCAATCGTAGATTATGGTTGTGGAAATATATTAAGTTTGAAAAGAGGCATTGAACAAATTGGTTTTTCTAGCGAGATAACTAAAGAAAAAAAAAAAATTCTCAATTCTGATTTTCTTATCCTTCCAGGAGTAGGAGCATTTCAAAATGCTATGAGCCTTCTGAAGAATTATGATCTAATAGATACTTTAAAAGAGTATGTTCAGTACAAAAAAAAACCAATTTTTGGGATTTGTTTAGGGATGCAAGTTTTTCTTACTAAAAGTTATGAGATGGGAGAACATAATGGCCTAAATTTTATAGAGGGAGAGGTTGTTGAATTAAAAAAAAAAAGTAAACTAAGTAAACTTAAAGTACCGCATATTAGCTGGAATGAGATATTTATTAACAGTAATGCACAAAATAAAAATATATTAAATAAAGCAATATTTAATAAAAATTATTACTTTATTCACTCTTATTTAGCAGTTACAAAGGATGAAAAAAATACTATTGCATATTCAAACTATTATGATGTTAAGGTCCCTGCGATCCTAAATTACAAAAATATATTTGGTTGCCAATTTCATCCAGAAAAAAGTGGTAAAAACGGTTTAGAATTTTTAAAAAATATAATAAATATTAGTTAATTTTAGTTTTTTTAAATCCACCAAGTATTCCCAAAATTAAAAATATATATGAGGAAATTTGTGTTGAAAAAAAACTGCCAGAACTTCGCAACGGAAAAAGCTCTGAAACTATAATAATCACAAGACAATATAATATTAGTTTTTCATCAACTTTTATTTTTTTTAAATTCAAAATTCTTTCTCTAAAAATGAGAACTAAAAAAATTAAAAAAATAACTATTCCTAGTATGCCAACATCATTTAAGAATTCTAAATAATAATTATGTGGATGAGCTTGACAAACTCTATTAGGAAGATGGAGTTTATTTTTACATTTTTCCCTAAATGACTTAATTCCGTGACCTAAAATTGGTCTATCTTTCCAAACATCTATCGCTGTCAAATAAATTACAGGGTGGCCGCTACCCCATCTAACTAACTCATATTCTTTGTACTTCTTATTTCCTTTAAAAATTTCTCCCACAAAATAATTATTTTTGTTTTTTTCCAAATCTGGATATTTTTTAAATGCAAAATCATTTATATTTTCAACTACCGCCTTAGCATTATAGTAAAAACTTTCATAATAAATTTTGAATCTTTCTTGAGTGCTTAATGTAAAATAAAAAATTGTTACACAAAATATTGTACCAACTAAAAGTTGATACCTGATTTCTTTTATAAGTATTATACAAAGAATAATAGAAAATATAAAAATAAAGAGAGGCATCCTATTTCCCGAAAATAGTATTCCTGAAAAAAAAATAGACATAAGCATAACAGGAACTGTATATCGAAAGCTTTTATTTTTAATCAATAAACAAGGTAAAAGAACCAAACTAAAAATTAAAAATCTTTGAATGTAACCACCAGCGATATACTCGTTTTTTAAAAAACCTGCTAAATGTAATGTATTATCTCCATATCCAACAAAACCAAAAAAATCAGCACCATTAAAAAACTGATAAATAATATCTAAAGATAAAAATATAGTACAAACAGATATAGAAATTAGAAAATACTTCAGATTAAATTTTCTGCTTTTTACAAAATAACTTATAACTATAAATAGAATAAAGTATCTAAAATAAAGTAAAGCTTTCAAAACATTATTTTTTTCTGGGTATCTAATTCCATCTATTATAGTTGTTAAAAATAGTAATAAAAAAAATAAAAACAAGATACTAGTTGTTTTATTATTCTTAAAAATAAATATTTTTTTTGAAAACATAATTAAACCAATAGAACAAATCAAAAAGACAATTAGGTTTATAGCTCCAGTCCCTATAAAAATTGATACTGGAAAACAAACTAATAATAGATTTAATATATTAAAGTAATTAATGGATAATTTAGGTAGGACAAAATTTTTTTTTTGCATTGAAATATTATCTTGTATCAAATATTTATTTAAATAAAAAGTGGTATAACTAGGGCGTGTAGTTCAATGGTAGAACGCTACGTTGACATCGTAGAGGTCATAAGTTCGATTCTTATCACGCCCACCAAGATTAATTATTCTAATATTTTTTTGCTCAATAACTCATAAACAAGATGGTGTCCTTTCTCTGAAAGATGCATTGGATCAAATTTGAGAAAAAGTGATTTAGGATTTTTATGCCTGCAAAATTCTTGAGTATAATCTATAAATACAATATTCATAGATTTCAATAATTTTTTAATTATTTTTTGTGGTTTTAAATTTTTTTCATTACAATTACCAACTCTTGTTTGAAATTCATATGGAAGAATTATTATATTTAAATCCATTTTTTTACTATTTGAAATTTTTTTAAGTTTACTAAAATAACTTATCTCTAAATTATATTCATTCTTTTTTTCATAATATTTATTTACATATTGAAAATATCTTTTCGAAGGATCTGATATTAATCCTTTCATCAACATATAAGTATGAGATTTATTTCTTAAAAATTCATTTACTTTAACTAATGTATTTATATTTTTAATTTTACTAATTAAATCTTTATCGTTTATTTTATTTTTATTTGATTTTTCAACATCAAAAACATCATTTAAAGTAAATACGTAAAAAATTTTAATAATATTTGGGAATTGTTCAACCATATTTAGATTTTCACTATGGTGAAAAATTTGGTATCCAAATACTGAACTGTTATAAAAATTAAATTTTTCAATTTTATTTCTCAATTTTCCAACAAAAGTAAAATTTTCCTTAATTCCGTTTCCAAGAGTTGTACTATCACCTATGAAAAAAATTGAAGATTTATTTTTAAAATACTTATATTTTTTTGCGGGTACACGAAAACCATATTCATCTGTATAAACTTCCTCACCAAAAATTTTACCATTACTATTTTTCTTTAGACTAAAATTTCCTTCATTTTTTAAAACTATTTTACTATCTATACCCATGATTTGGGATAAATTAAAAAAGTTAATAATCAATTCTAAAAATACAATAAGTATTGTAAGAAATATAATGTTGAGTATTATTGTTTTTTTCATTTTATCTCTTAACATAAACTATTGGTAAAATATGATAAAAACCATATTTACATTAATTTAAAAACATACTATAAAACTTTGCCTGGTGATTATTGCGAAGGGGAAATACCCGATCCCATTCCGAACTCGGAAGTCAAGCCCTTCAGCGCCGATGGTACTTTGTCTTAAGATATGGGAGAGTAGGTCGTTGCCAGGCTTAAAAAATTATGAAAATCTCAAGCTCACTAAAATCACTAAAAAAAAGAGACCTCAACTCTAAAATGGTTAAGAGAAGAGGAAAGATTTATATAATAAATAAAAAAAAACCTAAGTTTAAAGCTAGACAAGGTTAGTAATCCTAATGAAAGTTGGGTCAATCAAAGAGCTAAGTCCAGAAAAAAGATTATCAATTACACCTGATACATCCAAAAGCTTTAAAAATTTGGGTTTAAGCGTTTTTCTTGAAAAAGGGTATGGTGATGATCTTGGCTATACAGATAAAGATTACATTAACAATGGAGTTGAAATTTTAAATAATTCAGATGATGTTTTATTAAAGTCAGATTTAATTTGTAAAGTTAATTTTCCAAACGAAAATGAATTTAAAAAACTTAGAGATAATTCACATTTAATAGTATCTAATTACAATCCTGAAAAAGAAAAAATTTTTGTTAAAGATAAAGTAAAAATTTTTGCTTTAAATTTACTTCCAAGAATAACAAGAGCTCAATCTATGGATGTTCTCTCATCCCAAGCAAATTTAGCTGGATATAGAGCAGTAATCGAGTCAATTTACGAATATCAAAAAGCCATACCTATGATGATGACTGCTGCAGGCACCGTTCCAGCCGCAAAAGTTTTAGTTGTTGGAGCAGGTGTAGCGGGTCTACAAGCTATTGCAACAGCTAAAAGATTAGGAGCAATAGTATCAGCCACAGATGTGCGGCTTACAGCAAAAGAGCAGGTTGAAAGTTTAGGAGGTAAATTTTTATCAGTCGAAGGTTCAGAAAATTTAGAAACAAAAGGTGGTTACGCTAAAGAGGCGGGAGAAGATTTTAAAAAGAAACAAAGTGAAATGTTAGAAAATGCAGCTTCAAAAAACGATATAATTATCTGCACTGCTTTAATTCCAGGTAGACCAGCTCCACGTATTATTACTGAAAAAATGATTGACAAAATGAAACCAGGATCAATTGTTTTTGATTTAGCTGTTACTCAAGGTGGAAATTCAGCATATTCAGAAATAGATAAAATTATTGATAAAAAGGGTATAAAAATAATTGGTATTTCAAACGTTATGAATAAATTGCCCTTAACAGCGTCAAATTTATATGCAAAAAATTTATTTAGTTTTGTTAGAAATCTCTATAGTAGAGAAAAAAAACAGTTTGTAATTAATTTAGAGGACGAAATTATAAAAAGTACTTTATTAAAGGAATAGAAGAGTATGGAAATAGATCCGTTTATATTTAGATTTAGTATTTTTGTATTAGCAATTTTTGTTGGATATTATGTTGTTTGGAGTGTCACGCCATCTCTTCATACTCCATTAATGTCAGTAACAAATGCAATTTCTTCAGTAATTATAGTTGGAGCAATTATTGCTGCTCTAGCTGGAACATCAGATAATATTTTTGAGATATCCAATATTTTTGGATTTCTTGCGATAGTTTTAGCTGCAGTAAATATTTTTGGTGGTTTCTTAGTTACACAAAGAATGCTTCAAATGTACAAGAAAAAGAAGAAAAAATAAAAATGATAACAGCAAATTTATCAGCAATATTTTATTTAATTTCTGGAATATTATTTATCCTTGCACTACGAGGATTATCATCACCTGAAACTTCAAGACAAGGAAATCTTTTTGGTATACTGGGAATGATAATTGCAATAACTGTAACTTTTTTAACCATAGGTAATTTCTCTATATCAATAATTTATGTATTTATATTTTTACTTATTGGTGGAGCAATTGGTGCATTTATTGCTTTTAAAATTCCAATGACAGCAATGCCTGAGTTAGTAGCTGGCTTTCACAGCCTTGTTGGTTTAGCTGCTGTTTTTGTTGCAATATCTGCTTTTAAAAATCCAGAGGCTTTTAATCTGGGTATTCCAGGTAACATTAAATTAGCAAGTTTAATTGAGATGTCCATTGGTGCTGCTGTCGGTGCAATCACATTCTCTGGATCAATAATAGCTTTCTTAAAACTAAGAGGTATTATGTCTGGATCACCGATAACTTTTACTGGTCAACATATTGTTAATTTATTAATTGGAATATCAATTTTTTTATTAATTTATTTTTTGTGCAGATCACAATCAGAAAGTTTTTTTTGGAGCATGATAACTATTTCTTTCTTAATTGGTATTCTACTTATTATTCCTATCGGTGGTGCTGATATGCCAGTGGTAATTTCGATGTTAAATTCTTATTCTGGTTGGGCTGCAGCTGGTATTGGTTTTACTTTAGAAAATACAGCACTAATTATAACTGGTGCACTCGTAGGATCATCAGGTGCTATTCTGTCTTACATAATGTGCAAAGGAATGAACAGATCATTTTTTAGTGTGATACTTGGAGGATTTGGTGGAGACACCAGTGTGAGCAAAGATAAGAAAAAAGATCAAAAGCCTGTAAAGAGTGGTAACGCTGAGGATGCAGCTTTTCTTTTAAAAAATGCTTCTTCAGTAATTATTGTCCCAGGTTATGGTATGGCAGTTGCCCAAGCTCAACATGCTCTAAGAGAAATGGTTGACACTTTGAAAAAAAATGACATTAAAGTTTCTTACGCTGTACACCCTGTAGCTGGAAGAATGCCAGGACACATGAATGTTTTATTGGCAGAAGCAAATGTTCCTTATGACGAAGTTTTCGAATTAGATGATATTAACAATGATTTTGCTAATACAGATGTTGCATTTGTAATTGGAGCTAATGATGTAACAAATCCTGTTGCTAAAACTGATCCACAAAGCCCAATTTTTGGTATGCCAGTTTTAGATGTAGAGAAATGTAAATCAGTTTTATTTGTCAAAAGAAGTTTGTCCCCAGGATACGCAGGTGTCGACAATGAACTTTTTTATAGAGAAAACACAATGATGTTATTTGCTGATGCAAAGAAAATGACCGAAGATATTGTAAAAAATATTTAAAATGAGACAAACAAAAATATTTTGTGATATTGCTGATAGTGAAACAATTAGAAAGTTCAATAAAAAAAAAATAGTTAATGGTTTTACTACTAATCCCAGCTTGATGAGAAAAGCTGGGGCGAAGAGCTACGAAAAGTATTCAAAACATCTTCTTAAAATTTGTAATAAAAAACCAATTTCACTAGAAGTATTTGCTGATAATTTAAAAGATATGGAAAAACAAGCTTTGAAAATTAACTCCTGGGGAAAAAATATTTATGTAAAAATACCTGTAATTAATAGCAAGGGAAAATTCACCGGAAAATTAATAAAGAAGCTAAACTCAAATAAAATTAAGCTTAATATCACTGCAGTTTATACTATAAACCAGGTAAAAAAAATTAATAAGTGTTTAGATAATAAAACTAATTCAATAATATCAATTTTTTCTGGAAGAATGGCTGATACAGGTAAAGACCCAGTTCCAATTATTAAAAAAGCTATTAAGTTAACTAGAAATAAAAAAAAAGTTGAAATTTTATGGGCAAGCACTAGAGAACCTTATAACTATACACAAGCCAAACAGTTAGGATGTCAAATTATAACGGTGCCTCCAAAAATGATAAATAAAATCTCAAGTTTCGGAAAATCTTTTAATCAACTTACTCAAGATACAGTAAAAACTTTTTTAGAAGATAGTAAAAAATCAAGATTTAAAATTTAAAATAATCGCTTAATTCTTAATACTCCTCTTATTAAAAAATTCAAAATTTTAAATATAAAATTATTATTCACTTTCTTGATGACCTCTTCGTAAGTAATAAAATTATTTCTATTTTTTTTTATAAAATTCTCAAAACTTTCAAAATCTTTTTGTTTCCAATAATTTAGATGAATTTGGGTTACATGAATACCGAATGGAAATGAATAAAGTTTATAGAATAGCTGTGGTATGAAACTTATTTCATTTTCCTTGTAAGGCATTAGTCCATAGCCATCAATCACTTGATGTATTCCAGATTTTTTTAAAGCAATAAAAGTATTAGAGTCATAAGTATGGTTTGGTGCAAAAAAAGATTTTATTTTTATTTTTTCCTCACTAAATTTTTTTAATCCTTTTTCTATTCTATCGATTTGAACTTCCAATGGATGTCCACAAAATTCTGATCTACCACCGTATTTAAAATAATCATTTTTTTTTGTATCACTATCATAAACATGCGTGTGACCATGCATGGAAATATTCCACCCTTTTTCTTGCCAACGTCTTACTAAATCCCAAAAATTATTCTTTTTGGGTTGAGAAAGTAGTTCTTCATCTTTATTATTAGGTATTACTCCAAGAACAGGTTTAATATTGTATTTATCAAACAGAACTTCAGATTTGCGCATTAAATCCCAATTCATATTTTCAGCAATATCATCTAGACGAATTAGGATTCCCGTATTTTTTGATATATAATTTTTAATTTTAGAAAACATAATAAAATATAACTTAAAATATTATAATATAAGCTTGCAAATAATGAATCAAAGGAAAAACGAAGAATTTATTGAAAAAGTAAAAATTAGAGCTAGCAAATCTTTAAAAATAAAAGAAGTTTTTTAGATAGTGAAATCTTTGAAAAAGCAAATCAATATTTAAGGGTTCAAAAATATTTGGAATACAATAAAGTTGAAAAAATATTAAAAAATTATTTTGAACCAAACCATCCATTAGGCTATGTGATGATAGATAATAATGAAAAAATAGTTGGTTTTATGGGCACAATTTTTTCAAAAAAAAATATTGATAAACGAATAGTTAAACTGTGTAATATCCATTCTTGGATAGTTGATAAGGATTACAGACTAAATGCATTTTACCTTTTAACCTCTTTACCTGAGGAAGATATTATTTTTACAGCTTTTACCCCAGTAAAAACATTAATTGGTTTACTAGAAAAATTTGATTTTAAAAAAATGAAGATGAATTTAAATATTGTTGCTTTTTTTAATTTTTCATTATTAAAAAAGAAAAAACAATTTTTTATTGAGAGGAAAATTGAAAATTTTAAAAATAAATTAAGTGACTCAGACCTGAATATATTAAAAAATTACAAAAATTTACCTTATGAAAAATTTGTAATAATAAATAAAAAACAAAACTTAAAACCAATATTTATAATAGCATCAAAAATTAAAAAAAAAGGTTTTAATATTTTAAAATTTATTTATGTATCAAATAAGGAAGAATTTAAAAAAAAATGGTATCTGCTTAAATCAAATATACAAAGCGAATTTAATGTAAATTTAGCCTTTAACTATTTTTTTGATGAAAAAGATAATATCTTTCCTTCTAATATAATATTATCAAAAACTTTTAAAAAAGAAGTTTGTATTAAAAATTTCCCTGAAAATAAAAAATTGGACATATTATATTCTGATTTAGTCGAGTAATATTGATTATCATTTATTCTTTGATTTTAGGGGAATTGTTGGGTTTCTCGCTACTGAAATAACAATATTTACAAGGAATTGAAAAATACTAATTAGTTTGATTAAATACAAATATGAAAAATATTTATACTTGGGCGGCTAATCCTGCAAAAAGAACTTTCACTGTAGGTGATATTATAGAAGCTAAAGGAAAAAAAATTCTTACACAAGTAACTGCAAATAATTCATTAGAGGCAAAAGCAGCTGAGGAAGCAGGTTTTGACATGATAATAGGAAGTGCTTCAAATGTTAAGAAGGTTCGGGAAGGATCTAAATCTCTTTTTTATACAGCAGCACTCGAACTACATAATTATCCTACAGCCGAGGATGTGTTACGTGGTGCCTTTAAAGCTTTAGAGAATGGTGCTGATGCAGTTATGACCGCTAGAAGTATGGATGTTGTTACTATGCTTGCAAAAGAAGATGTTCCAGTTATGGGTCATTTAGGTTTAGTTCCTAGAAAATCTACATGGATTGGTGGATTAAGAGCTGTAGGCAAAACTGCTGATGAAGCATACGAACTATTTAAAAAATTTAAACGTTTAGAAGATGCTGGGGCCTTTTCAGCCGAATGTGAAGTTATTCCTGAAAATATTATGGGGGAAATATCAAAAAGGACAAGTATTGTTACTGTATCTCTTGGATCTGGAAAAAAAGCCGATGTTATGTATCTCTTCATGAATGATATCTGTGGTGAGCAAGAAAAGTCCCCTAGACATGCAAAAGCTTATACAAATTTAAAAAAGATGAAAGATGAAATTGAAATCGAAAGAGTTAAAGCTTTAAAAGCATTTATTAAAGATAGTTTAGAGGGGAAATTTCCTGGGCCTGAAAATTCAGTAAATGTTAGTGAAGAAATTCTAGAAAATTTTAAAAAGAAACTTTAATCTTTTTTAATAGGGATAGTTGGGTGTCTCGCTGTTGAAGTAACAATATTTTTCTTAAGCTGCATTTCTCTAAACACAATATATAAACCTGCGCCTATTATTATTATATTTCCGATATAATTATTTAATGTTGGAATTTCAGAGAAAACAAAATAACCCACTAAAACTCCACCAAATATTTGCACATAAAGAATTGAGCCAAAAATAGCTCCAGGTAAATGTCTTGCTGCATTTACTACAAAAATTGTTGCAATTCCCCTCATTAACCCTGCCGCTCCATTTAACATTAAGTGGTCTAAAGAGACTGGCTTAAAAATAAATAAGGCAAAAACTCCTGTTAAAACAAGCATTAATATTTTTCCATAAATCAAAAATGAAAATAAATTTTCTTTAAAGCCGTACTTTCTAACTATTAAATAACTTGCTGATGCAAATATTGGGCAGAAAAGCGCTAAAAAAATATAATTATCATACTCTGTACCAAAAGGATTAATGGAAATTATTGCTCCAATAAAACCAATCAATATTGCTGTGAACCTTTTCCATCTTACCACTTCACCTAAAAAGAAAACTGATCCAATTGTAATCAATAAAGGTATCAAGAATACAATGCTGTACATTGTAACCATTGGTAATCGGTAAAAACCGGTGTAACCGAAAAATAATGCTAAAGCCATTGTTAAAGCTCTAAAAAAGTGAACTGTAAAATTAGCTTTTTTTAATTTTCTCCAACCGTTTAAAGTTTGCGTGTATAAAACTATTGGAATTAAAGCGAACAAAGAATTTACAAAAATAATTTGAACAATTGAATAATCTGAACCTAAATATTTAACAATTGAATCACTTCCTACAAACAGGAAATAAGCAAAACATGCAAGAATAAAGTCTGTAAGGTAGACCCTTTCCGTAACTGATTTCATTAATTAATTTAGTTTCTTAGAATAATCTTGCTTGGAATGATTATAAATAGGTAAATAATATTTAAATGTATATCCCTTGTTTAATGATTTCATGTAAGCTTTGTTCCAAAGAGCGACCCATTGCTGGTAAGTTTTAACTTTGATATTTTCTTCTTTGGCACTTCTTACGTAAAAACTTGGTAGTGGCTCTCTACCTGAACTTTGTCCAGCTTTATGAAACCTAATGTCCATACTTATCCTAATATTTTTTGAAACATTTGGAAGAGAACAGTGAATTAATCTTTTGTCTAAAATAATTATATCGCCAACATCAGCTTCAAGTGGAACCATTTTGCTATATTTATGGATAAGTTCTGAATTTTTTATTTCCACCTGACCTTTTGATCCGTGGTGGTGATTTAACAAACCTAGTTTATTACTTTTAGGTACAGCCAGCATACAGCCGTTCTTAGCATTAGTTTTTGTAAATGGTATCCAGACTGTCACCAAGTCAGTTTTGAATCTTGCTTTTTTATTTATAGTTCCTTCATCTTGGTGCCATGGTGTTCTACCAATTAAACCATCCATAAAATTTTTGCCTGAATTTATATTTGGTTTTTTCACCCTAAAAGTTTGAACTGGATTTGAAAAAATTTCTTTACCAATAATTTTTTCAACTATATTTAAAATTTTATCCGATTTAATTAGATTGAATATTGATTCAGGGTTGAAGTACTCAATATTTTCATGTTTTTTTAAGTTTTGCGGGGGTCTATTATTAAAAACTTTTTCAAAAGTTACTCCAGATTTTTTGGTTAATGCAAAATACTTATCCTGAAACTTTAATTTAAATAATCTCTTCGCTTCCTTTGTTGTAAAGTACTTTTCTATTAGTTTATCAGCTTTTGCTTCTAAATCATTGAGTACAGGCTTGATATCTTTTTGAAAATTAAGGACGTTTCTTATTCTTATGTAACCTTTTTCTTCCAGTTCTTTTTTTATTCTATTTTTCATGCTCTGAGAATCTTATTTAATACAAAAATAGTATACCTTGCAGATTAAACTGCAAGTGCTTTTCTCATTTCTTCGTCATCCATTTTTTTACCTAGATAAGCCTCAATTACAGCATTATCATCCTTGATCTGGGAAGGGGTACCCTCTGCTATCTTTTCACCATGATCAAGAACTGTAACTTTACTACAGGTATCCATAACTACTTTTAATATGTGCTCAATTATAATAAGTGTTAAGCCGTATTTTTCTTTTAACCGCATTAATATCTTCATCAAATTATCAACGTTCACTGGTGATAGACCTGCAGCAGGTTCGTCTAACATTAATAACTTTGGTTTCCCTGCAATAGCTCTGGCTAAAACGAGAAGTCTTCTTTGACCTCCAGATAATTCACTAGCGTTCATCTCAGCATAATCTGCTAATCCTACAAAGGATAAAAGTTCCATCATTTCTTCTTTAATTACTTTTTCCTGATCCCAAATTTTTTTTCTACCTACTACTGCATCAATAAACTTGTATGGAACTAAAGTGTGATAACCAGACATTACATTGTTTATCACTGACATATCTTGATACAATCTCAATAATTGAAAAGTTCTTGCCAAGCCGAGCTCACCTACTTTATGTGGAGGTTCATTAGTTATATCGTGTCCATCAAATTCTATATAACTACCTAGGTCAGCATCATAAACACCAGATACTAAGTTAAAAAAAGTACTTTTTCCCGAACCATTTGGTCCAATTATTCCTCTAATTTCATTTTTAGGTAATTCAAAATCGACTTTATTAATAGCTTTTAAACCACCAAATGCCTTCATTAATTTTTTAGTTTTTAAAAGCATTATTTACTAGCCACTCCTTGTTTTTTTTTAAATCTTCGGTCTATGAAGTATTTGTCAATAAAACCGCCAATACCTTTTGGCATAAATAAAATTGTCAAAACAATAGTTAAGCCAAATATAAATAATTGATATTCATAAAGTGGTCTTGTTAAATCGTAAACAATGGTAATTATTACTGCTCCGATTATTCCTCCCCATATGTGTCCCAATCCACCAAAAACAACCATAGCAAGGAAAGTAACCATTTCAATAACAGTGTAATTATTTGGATGAATGTAACCTGGTGGTAAATGAGCATAAACAGCTCCTGCAGCTCCAGCAAACATGGCGCTTAAAATAAAAGCTAACATTTTATGTTTTTTTACATTAATTCCTGATGCAGCTGCAGAAATAGGATCTTCTCTAACTGCCATGAAGGCTCTTCCGATTGATGATCTTAAAACACTAAAAGAAAAGTATATTGCAATTAACATTATGGGCATTGAAATGTAATAATACTTATCCGGTGTATCAAAAGTAATCCCAAATAGTTCAGGTTGAGATATACTTGAAATACCATAAGTCGAACCAAAAAATTCACCGTTCTCAATAAATAGCCTTATAGCTTCACCGCCTCCTAAAGTGGCAAGTGCTAAATATGGTCCCTCAAGTCTAAAAGATGGAATTGCAAAAGCAACACCAAATAAACCAGTTACTAAAATAGCAATTGGTAAAGTTATCCATAGCGATGCACCTAAATACATAAACATACATCCAGCCGTATAAGAACCAACAGCATATAAACCTACATGTCCAACAGTAACTTGTCCGCAATAACCCTTAACAATATTCAAACCGGCTGCAACAATGATGTTTATAAAAATCAGACTTGATAAATGAGATTGGTAAAGATCGGTAAAAAAAATAGATGGTATTGCCATCAAAATAAAAAAAGCAATAATGAAACCTAAAAAAGGATACTGCCTAATAATTTCTTTGAATTTTTCCATTATTTATTGTCTTGAAACTAAAAATGAGCGGTGGTTTTAAATCACCGCTCATAAATTTTTATTTATTACAGACCGTCGGTAGGTTTAAAAGTAACTGTACCAGCTACTGCTGTCTTCCAGTTCTTACCACCTCTAGTGTATTCAATCATAACAGGCGTTTTGTTACCATCTCTACACTCCGGAGATCCAGCTGCACAAAAACTTATCGGCCCAGAAGCTAATCCAGTAAAGTTTCTAATGCCAGCTATAGAGTCTCTAACTGCGTTTCTGTCAGCAGCTAAATTGCCAGTAAAGTTAACTTGTTCTAAAGCTGGTTTTAGCATGTCTAATAGATCTTGCATTTGTGAAAAATCATGGCCCGGTGTTACACCGTATTTACTTTTAACCATCTTCACAAATTTTTTAGCAATTGGTCGTGTGTCAGATGCCGCAAATGCAGCAGAGTAAACAACACCAACAGCTGCTTTACCAGCGTTTGTTGGTACTTCTACTTTTGATGCTACAGAATTTGCAACTCTATGAACACTTTTTGGTATTCCAACCTCGTAAGATTGTACAAGCATACGAACAGTTTCATCAACTAATCCTGATAAAACAATTACATCTGGGTTAGCTGCTTTAGCTTTCATTAAATATGATCTAAAGTCAGTTTCTTTTTCACCAGCTTGAACTTGATAAACAGGATCAACTCCATATTCATCTTTCATATACTTCATCATCTCTTTTGCAAAGACCATACTCGCTTGGTCAGGAACATAGATATAAGCTATCTTTTTCCCTTGTTGTTCAGCAGTAAACTTTCCTTGCACGATTTTATAAAATCTTGATGAAACAGGTACTCTGAATATGTATTCACTACCCGTCATCGTTATTTTTGAACTTGTTGAGTGAGGTATAATTTGTGGAACGCCAGCTTTAGTTATTACAGGTACCATAGGTAATGTAACAGAACTACAGCTAGATCCAATTATAACGTGGACTTTGTCTTGGTAGGCAAGCTTCGTTGCATTTGCTACACCTTTCTCAGACTTACACTCATCGTTGTAAAGAGTTAAATCAATTTTCTTACCATTAATTCCACCCTGAGAGTTCCACATTTTGACTGTGTCTTCAATCAGCATTCCATGCTTGTAGCCAACATCTGACAGCATTCTGAAAGAAACACCAATTTTGATGTTATCAGCTTGTGCTATTGTAGACATTAACAAACTAGCAGTGAACACTAGACTTGAAAAAATAATTTTTATTTTTTTCATTATTTCCCCTTTATTGTTTTTTAAATTCCACGGCGTTTTTAATTGACGACTAGGAATTAATTTAATTAAATGAAAGAAAACATATTAAAGACGTAAAAACAACAGCATGCTTAAAATAAATAATTTAGTTTCTGGTTATGGAAGTGTCCAAATTTTAAATGGCTCAAGTATGGAGGTAAAAAATCAATCTATAGTTGCATTACTTGGTGGCAATGGAACTGGTAAATCTACTATTCTTAAGGCGTGTTCAGGAATAATAAGAGCGTGGAAAGGGACAATAAGTTTTGATGGTGAGGAAATACAAAATCTTGCTCCCCATAAAATTGTTGAAAAAGGTTTAGTCCAAGTAACTCAGGGAAAAGATGTTTTCCCAGCCATGACTGTTTTAGAGAACTTAAGATTGGGTGGATTTGTACTAAAATCAAATATTAATTTAAAAAATAACCTAGAAAAAGTTTTCAATTATTTTCCAAGATTAAATGAAAGAAAAAATCAACTTGCAGCAACCCTATCAGGCGGAGAATTACAAATGCTTTGTATCGGTAGAGGATTAATGTCTAACCCTAAAATGATAATGTTAGATGAGCCTAGTGCCGCTTTAGCGCCCCAGATAGTAATGGATATATTTAAAAATATTAACAAAATTAGAAAAGATGGACTTACGGTATTAGTAGTTGAACAAAACGTAAGAATGGCTCTTTTGCTTGCAGATTATGGATACGTTATAAAGGATGGAGCTATTAATGTTGAGGGAGACTCAAAAAAATTAATGTACGACGAGTCGGTAAAAGATTCTTATTTAGGCGGCGGAGGTACTACGGCCAATGTTTAAAAAACTTAGATTAACTTCAAAAATTGAAAATGCTTTAATGCTTACTTTTACATTAATTTTTTTAATATTCATAAGCATAAGTCCAGATATGAACCTTGAGTCTCTCAAAGGTGTTTTGATAATAGGCATTACAGTTGGAATAATTTATGGATTAGTCGCTGTAGGAATTTCTTTAATTTACACTGGTTTAGATGTAGTAAATTTTTCACATGGTGAATTTTTTATGCTTGGCGCTTTCACCGGCTTAACCGTCTATAATTTTCTCATAGATGGAGAAATAATTTATAAAATATTTCCTGAGGCATACGGCTGGGTAGGTTACGTGATTGGTCTTTTCTTAGCCTTTGTAACCATGGGTTTATTTGGAATACTGATTGAGCGAATATTTTTAAGACCACTAACTAAAAAAGGTGGTGGTTACACAGTTGCTGGTATGGGTATAATAATATGTGGTTTTGGTTTGTCAGTTATTTTACAAAACGTAGCTTATGTAATTTGGGACCCAACAGCCCACCCATTTCATGCTGATTTAGGTTTGCCAATAACACTTGGAGGAGTGACGCTACCAATGACTTACCTCTGGATGTTAGTAACAGGTTTTATTGTTGCTGGTGCGTTATATTTCTTTTTAAATAAAACTAAAATGGGGTTAGGGGTAAGAGCTGTTGCTTATTCAAAAGTAGTATCAAACCTTGTTGGAATAAATGTTCCTTTATATATTTCAATTATATTTGGGATCGCATGTGCTTTAGCAGGAATAGCTGGTACTTTAGTTGGCCCAACTTACCAGGTAGTTATTTATATGGGATATATAATTTTATTAAAAGCTTTTGCAGCTGCTGTGGTTGGAGGCTTTGGTAGTTTACCCGGCGCCATTATTGGTGGTTTTACAGTTGGACTTTTTGAAACCGCATGTGCTTTCTTTATATCAGGTAGTCACAAAGATGCTTACGCATTCCTCTTAATGATCGTAGTTTTACTAATAAAGCCAACTGGTTTTTTTGGTGTTCAAGTCAAAATGAAAGCTTAATGATTAATAAAAAAACAAAAGTTGCTGTACTTGGCGCAGGAGCTATGGGTTGTCTCTTCGGCGGTTTATTAGCTGAAAAAGGTTTAAGCGTAGTACTTATTGATGTGTGGAAAGAACACGTAGATGAAATAAATAACAAGGGTCTAAAAATGATGGGCCATGGTGGCGATAGAACAGTTAAAATTGAGGCAACTACAGACCCAAAAAAACTACAACCAGTTGATGCTGTAATTATAATGTGTAAAGCAACAGCTTTAGAACAGGCGCTTACGAACTCGAAGAATATTATTGGAGACAAAACCATGCTTATGTCTTTTCAAAACGGAATAGGCCACGAGGAAATTATGCAAAATATAGCTGGCAAAGATAAAGTTTTGGGTGGATCAACTACACAAGCATCTAGTATTCAAGGACCTGGAATTATTCAAAACCACGCGAGCTTACCATCTTGGATTGGAGAATATGAAGGTGGTCATAGCGAAAGAGTTAAAAATCTTGCTGAAGTATTTACTGCACATGGGTTAGAAACTATTGCAGAAGAGAATATTAAAAGAAGAAAATGGATGAAATTATTTGCACTTACAGCTATAGGTCCTCTTTCAGCAATATTCGATCTTCACCATACTGATCTTTACATATCTAACAAAAATCAAAATATGTCTCGAAATCTTGGTAAAGAAATAATCTTAGAAACAAGAGAAGTCGCTAAAGCAGATGGTGTTGATGTAAGTGAAAAAGATTGTCTTGAAATGTTCAACAGAATTGTAGACTCAAGACAAACCAATAAATCTTCCATGGCTTTTGATGTACTAAAGCACAGAAAAACTGAGATAGATTTTATTAGCGGAGCTGTATCAAGAATTGGAAAAAAACATGGCATTAAAACAC